>CALVUQ010000041.1 GCA_944363615.1 uncultured Clostridia bacterium
TTTCGTTTTCTATGCAGTTGTCAATGTGCGTCATGGCTTTCAAAAGAGTCTAAAAAAGGCATAACCGTAAATTCGCTCTACTTAAGCTCTCTTTACTTTTATGCCAGCGGTATCTTCTTTTATCTCAATACTTGGTCTCTTTCTCTGCCCTGTCCCTCTCTCGGGACAGCCTACATATATTACCATATCCCCTTTATCCCTGTCAACTGTTTTCGCTATGTTTTTTAAAACTTTTTTTTGTTTATTGTCATAACGAAGAAATTAAACATTACATATTGCCTTCAATGAACTCGCCAAGCATCTTTTTATACTCTTCCAAGGCATAATAGAAACAATTTGCATGGGTTGCGTCTTTCACTTTTAACAGTTTATGGGTCGCCTTACACGCTGAAACATTTTGCAGCGTCATGTAAAACGGAACAAATTTATCTTTTTCGCCGTGGACGAAAAGGACAGGTAAACGGTTAAACTCAAGACAATTGCGAGTGTCGACTTTTTTTATGTCGTAACCTGCGTATTTCAATGCAAAACGACGTATTAATGGCACTATGAGAAAAGGAGGAAAACGGGCGATTTTTCTGAAAAGATAACTGAATTCCTCATACGGGGATGTAAAACCGCAATCGGCGACGATCCCTTTCACGCAAGGCGGCAGATTCAAGACCGAAGCCATCATCACCGCTGAAGCGCCCATGGAAACGCCGTAAAGATATACCAAGCTGTCACGATAAGTTCTTGACAGGTATTCTGCCCAGCATAAAACGTCCCGGCTGTCCAGAATCCCGAATCCTATTATATTACCTTCGCTTTTACCGTGAGCGCGGTTATCCACAAGCAGGACGTTGTAACCTTTACTCAGAAAAAACAAAGACTGCGCGGACATGTCGCGCATACCCGAACTGCAATATCCGTGCACGCAAATTACCGTAACGCCGGAAACGTCAGAAGCTTTATATAATACCCCTCTCAGTCTGATACCGTCGCGGGACAGTACTTCAACTTCGCTTGCGGGAAGTTCGGAAAGCTCCGTCGCGGACTTCTTTACGAAATCGTGATAACCGTTTTTGGCGCTCATAAGTTTTTTGCGCTTTCTTTTCCCGGTTACGGCAGAAAATTCATGTCTTGTGAAATACGAAACAGTAAATCGGTAAGCGAAAATCAGGAGAACCGAAGTAAAAACAACCGCCGCCGCGCACAAAAATATTATGAGAATAAGCCACCACTGCATAGGCTGTCTGCTCCTATTCCCTCTTCCCGGTGCAGGCTTTCAAAAAGGCGTTGAAAAGGGGATCGGGGTGCGTGGGACGAGACGAAAACTCGGGATGGAACACCACTCCTATATAAAAATCGTTGGAATCAAGTTCGAAAGCCTCGGGAATTTTACCGTCGGCCGACTCGCCTACGAAACGCAATCCCGCAGCGTTGAACATGTTTTTGTAAGTCTTGTTGAATTCGTATTTGTGACGGTGCCTTTCGGTTATTTCCGTAGTCCCGTAAATGCCGGCAAGTTTGGAACCCGCTTCCAGCCTTGTGATGAAAGCGCCTTTTTTGAAGCTGTTTCCGTCGCTGCGCCTTATTACCACGGTGTAAGGCGTTTTCTTTTCAAATTCCGTGCTGTCGGCAGCAGCCAGATTCATGACGTTTCTTGCATACTCGACAGCCGCAGCCTGTGCGCCCAATCCTATCATTAACGCGGGAATATTGTTTTCGCGGGCGATGCGGGCGGCGTTGACCTTACCTTCAAAACCGCTGTGACCGAATCCGCCGGGGATAACCACGCCGTCCAGTCCTTCAAATATTTTTTCGTCAATTTTTTTTACCGATGCGCTTTGAATGTAATTTATTTCTACGCCGGTACCGAGAGCTATGCCGCTGTGAATAAGCGCCATTTCAAGCGAAATATAAGCGTCGCGCTTCTCGACATATTTTCCCACCACTCCTATCCTGACTTTTTTGTCCGTATTTTTAATGGCTTGGATTTTTTCGCAAATCTCGCGCCAGTCGGCAAGATCAGGCTGAGGCACGGTAAGATTCAGTTTGCGGATAACCGCGTCCGCAAGTCCGTTCTCCTCGAGAAGAAGAGGAATTTCCAGTATGTTTTTGGTTGTTATGTTTTCTATAATGCAATTTTTTTCGACATTACAGAACAGCGCAAGCTTATCCTTGCTGCCCGGTCCTATGGGATAGTCGGACCTGCATACTATTATATCGGGCTGTATGCCGATATTTTGCAGCTCTTTGACGGAATGCTGGGTGGGCTTGGTCTTTTGTTCGCCGCTGACGCTTATGTAAGGGACAAGCGTGACGTGGACGTAAACTGCATTGTTTTTGCCGAAAATTTTACGGCACTGTCTTATTGCCTCTAAAAAAGGAGTACATTCTATGTCGCCTACCGTGCCGCCGACGTCCACAATACAAACGTCGCTTTTGCCGTCGAACGAAAAAATCTTTTCCTTGATGACTGAAGTAACGTGAGGTATTATCTGAACGGTGGAACCGTCGTATTCGCCGCGACGCTCCCTTTCGATAACTTCGGAAAAAATTTTGCCCGTGGTAACGTCGTTCTCTTTTCCCAGATTCTGGTCGAGAATACGCTCGTAATGCCCAAGCACGAGATCGCCTTCCGCTCCGTCCGCGGTTACGAATATTTCGCCCTGCTGATAAGGGCTTAAATTGGACGAATCGACATTGAGATACGGATCGAATTTAAGCATTGTGACGCTTAAACCGCGCGCTTTCAAAAGCCTTCCAAGCGACGCGGCCGTTATGCCTTTCCCAAGTCCCGAAACAACGCCGCCGGTTACGAAAACGAATTTGGTCATGATGTTTGATTCCTCCGATAGTTTTGAGTTTTAAGGTTAAATTTGTTTCGACGAAAGCCAAGGTCTTAACTGATTTTGATCAGTTGGTCAGGTTAATTAACTGCGTTTTTGGGGCTTGATTTTTACTTTCAAGTCACAGCAAACAACATAAAAACGCCATTAAAAATCACAGTTTCCTTAACTTATATTAACCGGACATTTACTTAAAAAGAGACGGAACCGCCACCGAAAAATCAGTGAAAGCTCCGTTGCTTAATCGAAGTATTCAGTTTTGAGAAGCATATGCCGCTTTTCCCGAAATCAAACGGTCCGTCTCCTGATTACCGATCTATTATATCACAAAGTTATCAAATTGAAAAGCCTATTTCACTAAGTTTTTTACAATTATATTCTACTTTTTTCAGCATATTCTGAAAAATAGAAACGGCTTGCTCCTTCTTGTTAATGATGCGCAACTCGTTTTTTTCGGAACTGTCCGAATGCGCGTAATAATTGCGCGTTTCAAAATACTCACGGTATAAATCCGCCATAACTTCCGCGTAAACTATACTGTTGATTTTACGCCTGTAAGAAGCTTTAAGCACATAATTGCCCTCCTCCTTCTCATAGGCTTGTCCTATCATCTTAACCGTTATTCCCTGCGCGCGCTGCAAGTCGAAAATAAGTTTCTCAAGCCCGCGGAAAGGCGGAAGAAGCAACATGGAATAATCGTAATGTTTGTCGGACGAATTTATAATCTCTATTACACCGATGGTAAAGTCGATCTTCGATTGCTCGGAAAGAAACGGAAAGGCGTCGGGAATCAGTTTTTTAAGCTGACGCTCTACCTGTCCGGCCTTTTTATCTTCCCTGCTTTGCTCTATGTGCGCGTCGACTGCGGCCTTATAGTCGGTTTGCTCGCTTAACAAAAGCTGAAGCTCAGAAAAAAGCGTACCGCGCTTACCCTGAAGTTGAACCACTCCCTTTTTAGGCATAAAACGCAGCTTAAGCTTTTGCCCACCTCCCGAAACGGTATATGAATCCAGTTCCGTCGCTTTTCCTTTATCAGTCACTTCTTCGTCAAGCAGCTTGTATTTCTTTTTGTCCGCCTTGATTTTATCGATTACGCCGCCAAAGCGTTTCACCGTATATTTCTTTAATGAAATGTCCCCGCAGGCATCCGAATCCGAACTTTCCGCAGGCATGTTTTTAGAGGGCGCGGCCTTATCTTTTCCCGACGGAATAATTGTGCCGACCGACGATTGCACGCGGACGCCCTGCAACATACTGCCGTCGGTCTTTATGCGCAATGCTTCCTCCTTGACTGAAACGGATTTTTTCTCCTTTTGCGGCAAAGAGGATTTCTTTTCGCTTTTATCTGCTGAAAAAGCTTTTTTGTCTGATTGCGCACCGCCGTTTCCGTTACGGAATTTTTCGTCTTTGGGGCGATAATCCGCTTTGTTTTTATATTCTGCGGACTTTTCGGTAACTAAGGAATTGAATTTGGATTTATCCGTATCCGAACTTTTGACTTTTATATCTGGGCTTAAAGCCTTGTCAGTCGTTTTAGCGGAATTTGATGAATCCGAAGAATCGGTAAAATCGGATTTTTTATTTGCTTTTTTCTTTGAAGAACGCTTAGAGCCGTCTTTCTTTTTTGAAAACTCGTTAAACCTGTCGGCGGTATCGGTTTTCTCCGTTGGTTCATTAGATTGTTTGGCGTTTGAAAGAAAGTTCTCCTTAAGCGCATCGACCAAACCGCTGAGCACAGGTATTATATCGTCTCCGGCCGTAACCGACATCATTTTAGCCTTATTGTCGTAAACGACGCTTATCTTTTTGTTGTCGCGCACAAAGCCGTACCGATCGAAATGACTTTTATCGTTTGAAGCCGTAAATGCTACTTTTCCACAGATCCGACGCTTAGAAAGCTCCTCCGCGAAGCGAACAAAAAGCTCTTTGGGAAAATTTTTATATTCGATTCTTTCGGGTATTACTCCCATACAACCTCTTATTTATGAAATATTATTTATAAAGTCGGCCTTTTATTTAAAGTTTTCGTCTTAAGCACAAACTTAATCTAAGGTTACAAAGCGAAAACAATTTGAATTATTGTTTATTTTATCTTTTTACAATCCGCTTGCCTGAACTGAAACAGCTTTATGCCTGAAAATGTTGACTGCAAAAAATAAATTATGCCGAAAATTTTTTATTGAGAAACAGAATTTGTGATATCTCGTTAAATAGACAAAGCTGAAATTCCGTCCTAAAAAAACACAAGCGGCTCTTAAATTTTAAGAACCGCCTGCGTGACTTTAGATTGATTAGTCCTTTTTAATTCTGCGGAATCTGAACAGATATACCACAACGCCCACGATAAGCAGCACGCCTACCACGATAAGGATGGTGGACAGAGCCGCAAGCGATATTCCGCCGCCGCCCGAAGAATTGGTAACGGTAATTTCAAACTCCTGCTTGAATTCGTTGCCCGCTTCGTCGGAAACGGTATAGGTCACGGTGTATTTGCCGCTTGCGTCAAGCGTGAACTCGCCGCTGGTGGGATAAGTCCTGTTGGCGTAAGTCGTACCTTTGCCGCTGATGGTGCCGCCCACTACTTCTCCGTCGGGACCGACAACCTTCTTGGTATAGGTAAGATCCGCAGCAGCGCTCTTGTCGTCCTCAGCTTTGACATAGAGGAAGTTGAACTTGTAACCGGACTTAACGGACAGCTCATGAGAAGCTGCGTTGCCGTTGCTGTCGGTAAGAGTAAAGGTAGGTGCGATAACGTCGCCCGCTTTAATCGTGTAAGAGAAAGTGCTTTCCTCTTTACCGCTCATCTTGACGGTATAGGTCACGGTGTAAGTTCCGTTTGCGGTGGGCTTGAATCTGTATTCCGTACCGGGAGCCATTATGCCGTTGCTTGCCATGTTGACTTTGGTGTCGCCGGACATATAGTAAGGCGTAACGGTGCTGCCCGAAGGAGATTTGATGCTGAGCACGATTTCGTCTGCGTTACCGTTGGAAGTAAACGCGGTTGCAAGAGGAAGTCTGATATCGTTTTCGTCGGCAGGATTGATGACCGAATAGGTGGGCATAACTCCCTGCAGTTCAAACGAAACGGTGGTGCTGTCGGAAACCGTAAACTCGCCGGTCTGGGTCTGCTGAGACAGGTAATTGTCGAGAGCAGTCTGATCTGCGGTAGTAGCGATAGCGTAATTTTCGTAAACGTTGGTCGCGTCAACCAGAACGGCTTTGTCCTTTACGCTGTAGAAGCCGTTGGACATTGCGGTAAACTCTTCACCCATTATGGAGAATCTGCCGCCGCTGATTTCGCGAACAAGCGCTTTCAAATACTTTCCTTCGTCGGAAGCGGTAAGATAATCAAAGATACCGGGCGCGGAAAGAGTCTCATTGTTAAGCATAATCTTGGTGTTGATATCCGCGGTGGAAACGTTTACGGACGCGCTGAAGTCGCCGCTGCCCGATTCGGATTTTTCAATCGTAACGGGAATAACGTTGATGGTGCTTTTGCCGTTAAGGTCGAAAACTCTGAGTTCGAGATAATAAGTGCCGGCAACATTGGTGTTGAAGGAAATGTTGCGGATCACCATTTTACCGGAATTTTCGGGGCTGTAAACTTCGGCGGAGACGTCGGTCAGATAATCGCCGTCTGCGGTCTTGACGCCCAATTCTACGCCCACATATTTTCTGTTTTCGGCTGCGATGCCGTCGACAACCGCGTAGCCGAGTTTATGGGTTTTTACGCTGTCATACTTGGTAGCCTCGTCAAGATTGATGTTGGCAATGTCCACGGAGGTGAACATAGCGGAATCGGAAGGCTTTACCAAAGGCACGACTTCGGTTGCGGAAGCGGTGTTGCCCGCATCGGAAGTTGCCGTAGCAACAAGCACGATTTCGTCGGTGATTTCCAAAGTCTTGTCTTCATAAACCACCTTGTAAACCATGGTGGCGTCGGAAGCGCTTCTTGCCTCGTACTTGATTTCCACTGCTTCTCCGCCCTTGAGTTCTGCGCCTAAAGCGGCAGCCTCATCCACCGTAGCGGGATCGGCATTGTAGATGTCGTAAACAAGGCTGAGTTTGGTATCGGTGGTGCTGGAGTAAGTGGGTGCGGGAACGGTAAACTCAACGGTCTCGGTCTCGCTGACAAGCACATATTTTGCTACGTTATTGAACTCTACCGTGACGACTGAGGTGTCTTCGAACGTCTCGGCGATGTTAATCGTGAAAGTTCTGGTGGACTTATTGCCCGCAGCGTCTTCAGCCGAGTAAGAAACGACGTAATCGCCCTCGTAAACGTAATCGGTTTTGCTTGCGTCGCTCTTGATGGCGTTAACGTACTCGCCGAAATCGAATGCGAAATCGGTCATGGTGTTGTTGAAGACGTATTCTTTATTGGTAACGGTGTTGGTATATCTTGTACCGCTTTCACCGGCAGCCTGATTGATGTTGGTGAAATTGACAACCGTTCTGGATTCGGGATCCTTAATAGAGAAAGAAAGGATGAGGTTTTCTGCCTTGTCGGCGTTGTCGTACGCCTCGGGGAACTGGAATTTGACTTTAAGATCTTCGCCGGAAAGCGTGATGTTTTCCTTGGCGGCGTCGTTTCCGTCAAGCTTGATTACGCTGGAGTAGCCCCATTTCTCGGGGATAGCGGTATCGTCGATGACAAGCGTAGGAGCCTTTTTATCGGAAACGGTAATGGTGTAAGTCCATTCGGCGGACTTGTTGCCGTTATCGTCGACAGCCTGGTAAACCACCCTGTAGTCGCCAGAGCGAACGGGATAGAAAGTCATGTTCTTGTCGTTGTCGAAGACTTCATTGTCGGAAAGTTCGCTGACGGCGTAGTCGTTTTCGTCAAGCTCCACCTTCTTAACATCGGTAAGGTTACCGGAAGCGTCCTTGCCCTTAACGGTAACGATCACTTCCACTCTCTCGTCGAAAGAGTCGCTTGCCGTGGCAACAGGCAGAGTTACGGCAGAATTTACGTTGCCGGACGAAGGCACGCCGCTTATGGAAAGAGTAGGCGCCTTGGTGTCGGCAAAATCGTTCTGAACTTTAACTTCGTAAGATTTGGAAAGATACTTGTTACCGTCGTTTACTTTCGCGCTGTAAACGATAAAAGTACTGCCCGCGTTTTCAAACTTGAAGTTTTCGCCGGGGGTAATGGCAATGCCGGTATCGGTCGTGACGGTAACGGTGCCGGGAACCTCCACCACCTTTCCGTCCTCATCGTAATAACCGATGTAAGCGGAAGGAAGCTTCTTTTCATCGCCGGTCTTTACGTAAGTGGGAATCTGCGCCTCGTTACGCACGAAAAGCTGAAGCTCCTCTTCAAGAGAGCTGAACACTTTAAAGCTATAAGACATATCGGACTTGGTGAAAGTAACGGTGTAATGACCAAGCTCGTCCGCGGTGACGTTGTAAACGGAATTATCCGCAACCAGTCCGCCGTCAACCTGAGAGGTAAGGACGGTGCCGTTGGGAGTCGTCACGGAAACGTCGAATCCGGTATCCGCGGGGATCGCAATATCGCCGCCGTAAGAAACTTCGGATTGAATTTTAACGTTGTTAAGCGTAAAATCGGTGACAGCCGCATAAGCGGGTGAATATACAATGCCGCCGAATGCAAGCGAAACGGCCAAAATCAACGTACACAGCCCGGCCAGGAAGCTCTTCTTTCTCTTCATTTAACTATGTTCTCCTAATGTTTTTTCCTGAATTTACAGTTTAACGTACCAATTATACTATCTTACCCTATCTTTGTCAAATACTTTTGGGGAAAATTGCAAAGATATTATTCGCGGCTGAGATAAAAAATATGTGAAATCAATCGATAACTCTTATAATTGAATCGACTTTTTTTACGCAGTCCAGCTTACTAAGCTGCGCTATGGAACGCTGTACGGCGTTCTCGGAAGTAAAGTGCGTCATTATAATAATGGGTGCGACCCCGTCCGCGACGTCGCGCTGGCTTATGGAGTTTATGCTGACGTTGTTTTTGCCCCATACGTCGGTAATCTTTGCAAGCACGCCCGCCTTATCCTCCACCGTAAGCGCAATATAATACTTGCTGGAAAAGTCGGATTTTATCTCTATTCCTTCGGCAACTTTGCCGTTGTTGACAAAATCGGTGTGTTCGTGTTTATTCTTGCCCGCGCAATAAACGATGTCGCTGACCACAGCGCTGCCGGTAGGACGCGCGCCCGCCCCCCTTCCGTACAGCATGACGTCGTCCACGAAATCGCCCTTCAGAAACACCGCGTTAAAGGAGCCCGATACCGACGCCAACGGATGAGAATTACGCACAAACGTGGGATGAACCCTGACTTCCACGCTGTTGCCTTCACGTTTTCCTATGGCAAGAAGCTTGAGCGTATATCCCATTTGTTTTCCGCTTGCGATGTCGTTTTTGGTAATTTTGGTAATTCCCTCGCGATAAATTTCAGTATAGGGAATACAGGTATGGAAGGCCAGCGACGAAAGAATGGAAAGCTTGTACATGGCGTCGTATCCGTCCACGTCCGCCGTGGGGTTGAACTCGGCAAATCCAAGCTGCTGCGCCTCCTTAAGCGCCTCGTCGTAGCTCATTCCGCAATCGCTCATTTTGGTGAGTATGTAGTTGGTGGTGCCGTTGATAATGCCCATCACCATAAGGATATTATCGCCCTGCAGGCTTTCCTTAAGGGTACGGATTACGGGCACGCCGCCCACGCAGGAAGCCTCGAAATAAAGCCCCACGTTGTTTTCGCGCGCCACGGATTCCAGCTCTCCCCAGTGCTTTGAGATAAGCTCCTTGTTGGCGGTAACCACGCTTTTGCCCGCCTTAAGCGCCTTTGTTATAAAAGTCTTTGCGGGCTCCACCCCGCCCATAAGCTCCGCCACGACAGAGATGTTTTCGTCATTCAGAATATCGTCAAGCTTGTCCGTCATTACGTCCGCGGAAATGCCCGCGGCTTTAAGCTTGTCAAGGTCCTTGTCAAGTACTTTTGCCACGCGCACGTCGATGCCGTAAGCCGAAGCAATCTTGTCGTGATTTTCCGTTAAAATCTTATAGGTGCCGCCGCCGACGGTGCCCAGCCCCATTATCGCAACATAGACCGTTTTCATTGTTCTTTACCTCCCTGCTCGCTGTTGAGTCTATATAATATATACAATCCCCTTAAAGTCAGGGTACGGTCCACAATATCGATTACGTCGCTGTTGGAGCTTACTATTTCGCTTAAGCCGCCGGTTGCGATAACCTTTGCATTGGGACAACCCATCTCCTCTTTAAGCTTTCTGACGATGTATTCGACCATTCCGATGTAACCGTAAATAAGCCCCGACTGCATGTTTGCGATGGTGGATTTCCCGATTACGCGGTCCGGCTTGACCAACTCTATTTTGGGAAGTTTGGCCGCCTTCTGGCAAAGAGCGTCCGCGCTGGCTTTAAGTCCGAAACTTATCGCCCCGCCCGAAAACTCGCCTTTTTCGGTTATTACGTTGAACGTCGTGGCGGTGCCGCAGTCGATGACTATGCAAGGCCCGCCGTAAGTTCGGTAAGCGCCCACCGAATTGACTATGCGGTCGGCGCCCACTTCCTTGGGATTATCGTATTTGATGTTAAGCCCCGTCTTTATGCCGCTGCCCACTATCATGGGCTTGACCTTGAAATACACGCTTATAAGATGCTCGAACGTATAATTAAGGTTAGGATTGACGCTGCTTATGATGACGCCCGTAATGTCCGAAAATTTGATGCCCTTGGTTTGAAACAAATCCTTGATGGAAAGGTAATACTCGTCGCTGGTCTTATGCGTGGAAGAAGATAACCTGGTGGAATACTTAAGCTCCCCTTCGTCGAATATTCCCAGCTTTATGTTGGTGTTTCCTATGTCTACGACTAAAATCATTATTTTTCAGTTATCCTCCGAATTCCGTTTGCCGTCCGTATCGTCCGCAACCGAAGAAATTTCTTTTACGTTTTCTTCCGTCTTTCCGCCGTCGGGCAAAATACCGCTACCGTCTTTAGACGCACTATTTTCCAAAAGTAACGGCTCATTATTTTCCGGAAGTAACGGCTCGTTTCTTTCCAAAAGCGTCGATTCTTTTTCCGAGCGTTTTTTCATTATCTTGTCGACGTCGATCTTCATTGCCTTCCTGAGCGCAAGCACGACGACGGGCACCAGAACAGCCGACAAAACCAGCTCCGGAACGGCGTTTGCAAGCACCGTAATTTTAAAAAGGCTTGCCACGGTATTATTTTCGCCGAACAAAACCATGGCGGAAAGAAACAGCACCGTATTGCTTGCGGCGGTAAAAGCGCTTGCCACCGCCAAAGACACCGTTTCGCGCGTTTTGGGCGAGGCTTTATGCATAATAAGCCGCATAAGGACGTATACGCCGAAAATTATGAACCCGAGTAAAAATCTGGGCAGGACGGAAATAAGCGGATTTATTACTGACTCTTTTCCGAAAAATATCGCCGTTATACACGACGACAATCCGAAAATAAGCGCCGCCGCCAGGCTGAGCGCGAGATTCGGTCTTACAAGCGCAAAGGTAAACGTTACCGTAAGCGTGATGAACGCGGCGGACAGCGGCAAAAACGGCGTTATCGCGCGGTCAAGGGTCATGGCGATGAAAATCAGAGCGCCGAGTGTGGCAAACGCCACGATGTTTTTTGAGTTGCTTTTCATTTTTTTGCTCCTTTGCTGGGCTTTCGCAAATCGGAATAGCCCGCACTTTCTGTAGTTAAATACTCGGTTCGGTCCCGAATGGGGTACCGACGGGAATTTACGCGATTATTTTATCATAATTCTTTGCTTAAATCAAGTAAAATCGCAGAAAGAATGTTTTTTAAGGCAAGTAACGGAGACGTAAAACATATATTTCAGCCTTAAATAAACAAAGGATCCGACGTAATTTTTACGACGGACCCGATCTTTTTTTCTTCAGCAAGTCAAAGGTTTTATCTTAAGTTATGTAGAAAATAAAACCTTACTTGCAGCAGCAATCGTTTTTGCCGCAAATGCAGTTAAGAAGCAGCAACCATACGATTATGTCGCAGCAGTCGCAGCCTTTGCGGTCGTAGCAGCCGCAGTCTTTTCCGCCGCCGCAGCAGCAAAGCAAAATGAGAATAAGGAAAATGTCGTTGCCGCATCCGCATCCGTTGTTGAACATATGTCTCTTTCCTCCTTGTAATATTTTTAAGGATTCGGGGACAGGTCGGCCGCCCCTGTCCCTTCCCCCTTTAACGATTTTTTTCGTCTTAAAGTTAATCGAAATCTTCTTTTGTGCCGCACGCGGTTTTTCAAGGATTATCCTACTGTCATAATATGAAAAAAAGGCGGGAGTGTGATTATACTTGACAAAAAATAAAAAACTAATTATTATTATTTCACACGCAAAATTAAGGAGCATTTTATGGCTAACGGCAAACTGACAATGGATAAACTTACCGCGCTTTGCAAAGGCAGAGGCTTTATCTTCGCGGGAAGCGAAATATACGGCGGACTTGCGAACACCTGGGATTACGGCCCTCTCGGAGTGGAGCTTAAAAACAACGTCAAACGCGCCTGGTGGAAAAAATTCGTCACCGAAAGCGAACATAACGTGGGCGTTGATTGCGCCATACTCATGAACCCTTTGACCTGGGAGGCAAGCGGACACCTGGGCGGCTTTTCCGACCCCCTTATGGATTGCAAAAACTGCCATACCCGTCACCGCGCGGACAATCTTGTGGAAGACTACGTCGCAAGAAAAAAAATGGACGTCAAAGTCGCCGGCTGGTCGGACGCTCAGCTTGAAGCGTTTATCAAAGAACATAACATTCCCTGCCCCGTCTGCGGCAAATCCGACTTTACGCCCATAAAAAAGTTCAACCTCATGTTCAAGACCTTCCAGGGCGTGACGGAGGACAGCGCAAATACCGTCTATCTCCGCCCCGAAACCGCACAGGGCATATTCGTAAACTTCAACAACATTTTGCGCACCACCCGCAGCAAAGTGCCTTTCGGCGTCGGTCAGATAGGTAAATCTTTCCGTAACGAAATCACGCCCGGAAACTTTACTTTCCGCACGCGCGAGTTTGAGCAGATGGAGCTGGAATTCTTCTGTAAGCCCGGCACCGACCTTGAATGGTTCGATTACTGGCGCGCGTTCTGCCGCGACTGGCTGTACGCTTTGGGCATAGACAAAGAAAAACTGCGCTTAAGGGATCACGAAAAGGACGAACTGAGTTTTTACTCCAAGGCCACGACGGACTTCGAGTTTCTGTTCCCCTTCGGCTGGGGCGAGCTTTGGGGCATAGCCGACAGGACGGATTACGACCTTAACTGTCATATCAAAAAATCGGGCAAATCCATGGAGTACACCGACCCCGTCACCAACGAAAAATACGTGCCTTACGTCATAGAGCCGTCTTTGGGTGCGGACAGAGTTGTGCTGGCGTTCCTGTGCAACGCTTACGAGGAGCAACAGCTTGAGGGCGGCGACGTGCGCGTGGTGCTGCACCTTCACCCCTATCTTGCGCCTTACAAAGTCGCGGTTCTGCCCTTACAGAAAAATCTTTCCGAAAAGGCGGACGAAATTTACAAATCGCTTATCAAGCATTTCCCCTGCACTTACGACTCTGCGGGCAGCATAGGAAAACGCTACCGCCGTCAGGACGAAATCGGCACCCCCTGGTGCGTAACCGTAGACTTTGACACGCTTGAGGACGGCGCCGTCACCGTGCGCGACCGCGACACCATGCAGCAGGTACGCATTCCCGTGGAAAAACTTGCGGAATACTTTGCCGACAAAGTGGAATTTTAAGCCGTTACGATTTAAGTGTTTTAAGTGACCGATTAAAAAAATACCGGTTTCGATTTCCGATTATAAAGAAAAGTCAATCCCCCTTGTCTGAACGAAAAGACAAAGGGGATTTAATTTTTAAATAATATGAATCCGATAATTTACAAAAATAAATGCATTTAACCGAGCATAAAATACGATATCAGTTCTGCCTGCTGACCCATATCAAAGCAATAAATGCACTATAAACCGAACTTAAAATATTCCGTAAAACGCAAAAGAGATTTTTAATAAGAAATCCTATAATCTATTCCTAATCTTCTGCCCCGTGTAAAAACATAAGGTAAACATTTTTAATATTGCAATTTTTTGTGCTGCAAAATTTTTCCGACAAAAAAAACGACTTCCGCGGGGAAATGCGGAAGCCGTTCGTCTTTAAGCGTTAATTATTCT
>CALVUQ010000042.1 GCA_944363615.1 uncultured Clostridia bacterium
GTTTGGTGACTCCAGCGGGAATCGAACCCGCGTTACCGCCGTGAAAGGGCGATGTCTTAACCGCTTGACCATGGAGCCTTACCTATTCGATACAAAAATCGGCAATTGACGGGCGCGATTAAAGCCTCGGACTGCCGACTTCTCGGGTATTATAACACGTTTCGGCGATATTGACAAGCGTTTTTTCAAACAAATTTTAATTTGCAGCCCGATAAATTTATTTGTTTATGCGGGATGTTAGAAAAATCAGCGAAAAATATGACGGGAGAGAAAAAAATTATCTCTCTCCCGTGCATTTTTTAATTTAAAATCATTATCGTGCGGTGATGTTTGTTTTTCTGCAAAAAGCAAGCAGCAAACGCGTTAAAGATGTTTTTTTAAGTCGGCAAATAAAAACTTGCTTAAAAGAGTACGCGATATAATGCTGCTTCAGCCGTGAAAAATCCGCCAGGGCCGCCGTCAGTCTTTTTTATCGGGTATGATAGGATACAGCTGTATGCTGTTTCCGCCGTCGATGACCAGTTCCGCCCCCGTGGTGTTCCGTGCGTGCGCGGCAAAATACCAGACTCCGTCCGCAATATCCTTCCCCTCTGCCACGTCGCCCAAAGGCGTGAAAGCTGAAGGGACGGTTTTATACCAATCGGGATTTTTCGTCCATCTGTCTGTGCGGATCATACCGGGAAGAACGGCGTTTACGCGAATGTTGTATTTGCCCAGGTCAAACGCCAGACCGCGCATCATGCCCAGCTGGCCGCCCTTGGACGCCTCGTAAGCGATGCGGTCGGGAATGGCGCGATAAGCGGTGTTTGAGTTGATAAACGTAATGCTGCCGCCGCCGTTAGTAACCATGCGTTTTGCGGCGCATTCGGCAAGGCAATAATTCCAGACGACGTTGGTGTTAATTACGCGCATAAAATCGGAAAGCGGGTTTTGGAAAATCTTTTGATTAAGCCCCTGATCCGCCGCGTTAAGTACGACGCACTCGACGAAAATGCCTTTTTCGTCCAGCATATCGAAAAACTCATGAACCTCTTTCTCGCGAACGTTGCCGGACTCGTCAAGCGATTCCAGAACATACCCGTCGATCTGAACCGAGGGATATTTTTTTCTGTATTCGGCTTGCGACGCAATCACCTTTTCCTTATTTCGTCCCGTGAAGACGACGTTGTATCCCTCCGACGCGAACTTTTCCACAATAGCAACGCCCGTATTTATGCAAGCGCCCGTCACAAGAGCAGTTTTGCCAGCCATAATTCCTCCCTGAAGAAATCCAGCAAATATAAATTAAAGATAAATTGAATAAAGTCTTAAAACGATTATTCGATTTTATCGAACACGCGTACGTAATCGACCAAGAAGCGGTCGGACATAACTTCATCGGTGCACTCGGCCGTAGCGGCGTTTCTGCGATAGCCCTGCACTTCGGTTGAAATAAGGATAAACTGCTCCACCTCGGAAACGGGGGAAGAAGTACGCGCCGTTTCCTTACCGTCGAGGTAGAAAACGTAGCCGTCTTTAGACCACTCCATACCGACGCGGTGATATTCACCGTCGTTAACGAAAGGATATCTTACGCGCGCCGCCTCTTTGAACTGTTTGCCGTAACCGCCGTAAATGTTGCCGGAAGTCAGCTCTCCGTTGCCGAAATTTTCTATAACGTCGTTTTCCACGCCGCAGAAAGCGGGATTGTAAGCCGCGCCGATAGAGGGCGACTGCAACCAGAACGCGCTCCACCAGAAATTCAGCTTCTGAAATTTGACGCGCGCTTCGTAATAGCCGAACCTGTGCATGAACTTGGGCTTATCCAGCGGCTTAAGGGGCCACATTTCTATTTCGCCTTTCCAGGGATTATCGCCGTGCTTTTTTTCAAGCCGGTTCTGAATTGCGCCCGTAAAATCCAACAGGTCGAAACTGTTTCCGCCCGTCTGCAACTGCGACGACCTTAACTTGCCGTCCTCGAAAACGGGTTTAAATACCGCATTGCTTTCCCCGTCGAGATAAACGCCCTTGTCGGTATAAGCCGCGTAACGCTCTCCCCAATAATTAAGACGGTAACTCCATTTGGTTTCGTCCAGTTTGTCTCCGTCGAACTCGTCATGCCAGACAAGTTGCCATTTCTCCCCTTCGGGCAAAATGCTGGGCTCATGCCCCTCCACCTCAAATTTAACCATCTTTGTACTCCTTCAAAAAAAATATATCTTTTTGCTAAAAGATTCAGAAATAAAACTTTTTGTTCACGGGCCTTATGTCGGTAAGCGCGCCCGTATAATGCCTTAACTCATGGCGAACGTAAGGATGCTTAAGACATTCTTTTTCGTTAAGCTCTATCCCCAGCCCCGGTCTGTTGCCGATTTTAATGCGGCCGTCGGTGTATTCAAGCGATTCGTCGGTGACGTCGCTGCGGTAATCCACGTCGCTGTACATGATTTCCAGTATGCAGAAGTTGGGACAGCACGCGGCCAGCTGAAGCGTTGCGGCGTTTGCGACGGGACCTGACGGGTTATGCGGCGCAAAAGGTATCTGCATGCTTTCCGCGATTGCCGCAATTTTTTTGGTCTCCATAATACCGCCCGCGTGCGACACATCGGGCTGAACGTAATCCGCCGCGCGCAGAGAAAACAGCTCTCTGTAACCGCAACGGCCGTAAAGTCTTTCGCCCGCCGCAATGGGTACGGGCGACTTGTCGCGCACGGCTTTCAACGCCTCGAGATTGTCGGGCGGAACGGGCTCCTCCAAAAACATGGGCTTAAATGCGGCGATTTCGTTTGCAACGCGAATTCCCGTGGGCACGTCGAATCTGCCGTGAGCCTCAATCAGAATATCCACGTCGGGGCCGACCGCCTCACGGACGCCCGCAATGCACTTTAAAGCGTTGTCCAGTTCCTTGGAGGAAAGCTGTCTGTACGCCTTGCCGAAGGGATCCCACTTAAGCGCCGTAACGCCCCTTTTGACGGTTTGTCTTGCTTTTTCGGCAAACTCGTCGGGAGTTTTTGCACCCGCGAACCAGCCGTTGACGTAAATTCTGCAGTCGTCGTTGGCCTTGCCGCCCAGAAGCTGATAGACGGGGACGCCCAGGGATTTACCCAGAATGTCCCATAAGGCCATTTCCACGGCGGAAAGAGCGCTCATGAGAACGGCTCCGCCTCGCCAGTAAGCGTCGCGGTAAATGTCATGAAAGTGCTTTTCGATCAAGCGCGGGTCTTTGCCTTTAAGATAATCGGCAATATGCTCTATCGCGCCGACAAGAGCCTTTTCCTTGTATTCAAGGGTGCCCTCTCCCACGCCCTCGATGCCATCGTCGGTGTAAACTTTGACGAACACCCAGTTCGTGCGGAAGCAATCCACTACAAAAGTTCTGATATCCGTTACCTTCATTGAGAAATCTCCTTTCCAAGTCGATTTTATTATAACCGTTTTTGCGGCGCCGTTCTACAACAATCTAATTAAAAATTATAAAAATCTTACGATTTAAGTGGATATTTGCGGCAAATTATATTATAATATTCATACATGCCGTATATGAGCATATGTTCCCGAAGCGGTTTTTACAGTTATGCGAAATTCATGCGGCGCCCTTTTTTAATTTCAGGAAGAGGAAAAAAACAATGTACATAGGCAAAATCGATTCTTTCGGCATTTTCGACATGTCCACATTATTCAAAGCCATAAAAACCACTCATTGCCGCAGAGTGGAAATGTTTGAATTCGAATACATAGTTTCGGACGAAGGGGTTACCTTTATCGACGGCAAAAAGTATAAGCTTTTCCCCAACACGTTTATACTGCGAAAGCCCGGACAGACCAGCTACAGCACGGTGCCGTTTAAATGTTATTACTTTCACATGGAGGTAAACCCCGACTGCGAATACGGACAACTTTTGAAAAGCCTGCCCGATTTTCTGTATTTCATAGACGGCAATGCATGCCGTTCTATTATGGAATCGCTTATCATGCATCTTACCAACAACGGTGCGGATCCGTACTGCTACTACACAAACGCCCGACTTTTAGAGCTGTTTTATCTGCTTAAAAACAACGACAAGAAAAGAAACGCTTCAGACGCCCGTCTTTTCAACGCCGAACACCTTGAACCCGTCAAAAAAGCCGTTTCGTATATTAAGACGCATTACGAAGAGCCCGTTTCGCTTCAGAGCATTGCCGCAGTTACAGGCTACTCCCCCAACTATTTCCACGGCATCTTCACTTCCGTGACGGGCACCACGCCGCAACAATACCTTAATAACGAAAGGCTTAAAAACGCGAAACGCATGCTTGCCACCACTCAAAAATCGTTGCTGGACATATCGACGGAATGCGGATTTTCCTCCCAGTCGTATTTTACGGAGCAGTTTAAGAAAGCGACGCTGCTTACGCCGCACGAATACAGAAAAACGCTTATGATGCAGTATTCCGCACCTTTCAAAGACAATGCGTGAAAATCGCCTGAAGCTTAATCACATAAAAAAAATCGGGTAACCCTAAATTAAAAACGGGTAAACCGATTTAAATTGCTTATTCGTTGACTTTTCAAAAGCCCAAAATACGACGGTACTTTTTTTGACAACTATCCGCCGCAATTATGCCTAAGTAAAACCGTGTTTATTTTACGTCGCCATGCATTTGGGCGCGACGCGGGACTTTTTCTTCCTCAAGCGACTATGCAAGGCTTTTACTGCCAAGCGACTATGCTGGGCTTACTTGAACAGGCGATTGTGCCGGTGCTTTTCTCGGCCAGGCGTCTATGCAGAGATTTTACTTCACCAGGCGACTACGCGGGTGGTTAACTTGACCAAGCAACTATGCTATGCTTACTTGAACAGGCGACTATACAGGGACTTTTTTTCACCGGGCGGCTATGTTTGGGAACTTAATTTGATTATTCGGCTGCCATACTCAGAAATCAAGGAAAATAAAAAAACGAAAGGCAGAAAACCTCTCGTTTGACATATGGTGGCGGCGAATAGATTCGAACTATCGACCTGTCGGGTATGAACCGAATGCTCTAGCCAACTGAGCTACGCCGCCACAAAATCAGCCATAATATAATATCACAATAAAAGGAATATTGCAACAAAAAAAAGCGCCATTTCGCTAAAAAATTTTTTATTTCGGACAAACGAAAAAACCCGCTTGATAAAAGCGGGTTTTTATACAGCGATTATTTTTCAAACTGACTGGAGTAAAGCTGCTCGTAAAATCCTTTTGCAGCCATAAGTTCGGCGTGCGTGCCCTGTTCCACTATGTCGCCGTCGCGCATTACCAGAATTTTGTCCGCACCCGTAATCGTGGAAAGGCGGTGCGCTATTATAAAGCTGGTGCGGCCTTCCATAAGAGTCACCATCGCGTTTTGAATAAGCTGCTCCGTACGGGTATCGACCGAGCTTGTCGCCTCGTCCAGAATAAGCACTTTGGGGTCCGAAAGAAGCGCACGGGCGATTGTAAGAAGCTGTTTTTGTCCCTGGGAGATGTTGTCCGCCTCCTCGTTGATGACGAAGTTATATCCGCCGTCGAGCGTGCGTATAAAGTGATCCGCGCTGGCAAGTTTAGCGGCGGCGATTACTTCCTCGTCGGTGGCGTCAAGACGTCCGTAACGAATGTTGTCCATTACAGTCCCGCTGTAAAGCCAGGTGTCCTGAAGCACCATGCCGAATTCTTCCCTCAGCGCCGAGCGCTTATAATCCGCGATATCCCGTCCGTCAAGCAGAATTTTACCGCCGTTAAGGTCATAGTAACGCATTAGCAGTTTTACCACCGTGGTTTTGCCTGCGCCGGTAGGGCCCACGATCGCTATTTTCTGTCCGGCTTTAACCGAGCAGGAGAAGTTTTTTATGATTATGTTGTCGGGGTCGTATCCGAAATGCACGTTTACAAAATCCACGTCGCCTTTAACCTCGCCGGGAACCGCGTCGCCCGTTTCCTTTTCGTCCTCCGCCTCCAGGAATGCGAAAACGCGTTCGGCTGCGGCTACGGTGGACTGAAGAGTGTTGGCGATGTTTGCCACCTGTCCTATGGGCTGATTGAACTGTCTGATATAGGTTATAAACGCCTGAATGTCGCCTACCGTAATTTTACCGCTTGCGGTAAGCACGCCGCCGATAACGCACGCAAGGACGTAACCTATGTTACCCACGAAATTCATTATGGGTTGCATAAGTCCGGAAAGAAACTGCGATTTCTGCGCGGTCTGGGCAAGCTCCTTATTGTAAACGGCGAATTCCGCTACGGATTCGTCTTTACGGTTATAAAGCTGAATGACTTTGTTGCCTGCGTACATTTCCTCTATGTGGCCGTTTACCGCGGCAAGGGCGGCTTGCTGACGGCGGAAATACTTCTGGCTGAATTTGACCACTGTCGCGATAAGCACAAGCGAAACGGGGACAATGAGTACCGCCACTCCCGCCATAATCCAGCTGATGCTTATCATCATAACAAGCACGCCCACGATGGTGGTGATGCTGCTTATAAGCTGCGACAAACTTTGGTTAAGCGTCGTGGAAACGGAGTCGACGTCGTTGGTAAGATAAGAAAGCACGTTGCCGTTTGTGGTGCCGTCGTAATATTTAAGCGGCAGTTTGTTGATTTTAACGTCTATGTCGCGTCTCAGCCTGTATGAAGTCCTTTGCGCGACTCCCGCAAGAATAAAAGACTGCGCGTAAGAAATCGCCGCTGAAACGAATATCAGTACGGTAATGACGGTCAGAAGTTTTATTATTGCGTCCACGTCGACGGACGGGCGTACGGAAAGGCTCATGGAAAGCACTCCTTCCGCGTAGTCACCCAGGCTTTTTTCGTACTCTTCTTTCTGCGCGGCGGAAATCGCGCCCTTTTCTTCCATCACGTCGAAAAGCTGATCGAAATCGGTAATGCCTTCTCCGTACGCAAGCGCAGCGATGGAATCGTAAGGGATATTTTCGTTTTCGCGCACCACGGCGTCAATTTCGTCGTAAATCTGCCGCTGCATGAATCCTTCGATCAGTTTATCCGTGCTGTCGCCCAAAAGTCTGGGGATATTAAGCGTAAGCACGACCGACGCCGCAGCAAACAAAAGCGAAAGAATAATCGCGGGCAGCGAAACCCGCATATACTTCAGCAATTTAACAAGCGTGCCCTTAAAGTCCTTTGCCTTTTCGCCCGGGCGCATTGCCGCGTGTCTGCCGCCTCCCATAGGTCCTCTCGGGGGACGGACCGAATTTCTGTCATTACTCATTTTGCAAGTTCCTCCTCCGACAACTGAGAGCGGGCAATATCCGCGTAAACGGGACAGGACTTAAGAAGCTCCTTATGCGTACCCATTCCCGCAATTTTACCCTCGTCGAGTACTATTATGCGGTCGGCGTTCATGATGGTTCCCACGCGCTGAGCCACTATAATCACGTTTTTGTCTTTTTCGTTTTCCTTAAGCGCGTTACGCAAGGCGGCGTCGGTTTTAAAGTCCAGCGCGGAAAAGCTGTCGTCGAACACAAGTACGGGCGAATCCTTGTAAAGAGCGCGCGCTATGCTTAAACGCTGTTTCTGTCCGCCGGAAACGTTGCCGCCGCCCTGAACTATTTCGCTTTTGTATCGGCCTTCTTTTTCGGAAATGAACTCCTCTGCCTGAGCGATTCTTGCGCTGCGGATCATTTTCTCGTCGCCGTCGGGATCCTCGGGCGAAGCAAACTTGATGTTGCTTTCGATGGTGCCGGAAAACAAAAGGCTTTTCTGCAATACGTAACCTATATTGTCCCTTAGCGACACAAGCGTATAATCCCTTATATCCCTGCCGTCAAGGCGTATACAGCCTTCCGTCACGTCGTAAAGGCGCGGAATCAGTTTTATAAGCGTGGATTTACCGCTGCCCGTGGAGCCTATAACCGCGGTAACTTCGCCCGGCGAACACTTGAAGGAAATATTACTTATGACGTTTTCCTCCGCGCCCTCGTATCTGAAACTGACGTTGTCGAATTCCAGCTCGCCGCGGATATTTTCCGCTTTGACGGCGTTATCGCGATCCTTGACGCTGATGTCCTGATTAAGCGTTTCGGCCACTCTGCGCGCGGAAACCGCCGCCCTGGGCGCAAGCACGAACACCATGGTAAGCACCATAAAGGACATGACTATCTGAATTGCGTAACTCATGAAAGCCATCATGGCGGCGACGTCGCTTATGTCCAGAGCAAAATAAGCCGCTATCCATACCACCGCGACGGAAACGCCGTTCATGGCGATATTGATAACGGGGAAAAGCCCCGCCATAACCCTGTTTGTAAAGAGATTGACTTTAGTAAGTTCTTTGTTTACGTCGTCGAAGCGTTCCTCTTCGTGAGCCACGTTGTTGAAGGCCCTTACGACCATCATGCCGTTAAGCCCCTCGCGCGCGACTCCGTTTAGTTTGTCGATAAGCGTCTGAAGTCTGATGAATTTGGGCTGTACCACCAGCAGCATTATCAGAATCGTCAGAAGCACAAGCGCCACTGCCGCGACGATTACCCAAAGAAGATATCTCATGTTAAGGCTGAGATTGACGGCCTTTACTATGCCGCCGACGGCAATTATGGGCGCGTAGATGACCATTCTGATAAGCATAATGGAAAACATCTGAATCTGAGTAATATCGTTTGTGCTGCGCGTGATAAGCGATGAAACGGTAAACTTGTCTATTTCCGCCGCCGAAAAAGAGGAAACTTTTTCGAAAATGTCGCGGCGCATATCCCTCGACGCGCGAGAGCCTATCACCGACGCAAGGTATCCCACCCCTACCGACGAAAGCGTAACCGCGGCGGCATAAGCAAGCATCACTCCGCCGTATCTTAAAATAACGCCCGTTTTTTCGGTAATCGATATGTCGGTAAGCGTGTTGACGATGTTCTGCATGTAAGTGGGAAGTTCCAGATCGCACAAAGCCTGTACGACCAAAAGGGCTACCGCGCAAAGTATAAGGTACCAGTACCTTAAATAAAAATATTTTATCTTTACTTTTTTTTCAGTCATCGCTCTGTTTCTCCGCGTCAAGATAATTTTTCAGCCAACCGTCAAGCATTTCGAATCCGCAAAAAATGTTCTCTTTTTGTTTTGCGTCAAACGCCGCATCCATCGATTCGTTAAGTTTATCGTAAGCGACGCTTGCCGCGCCAATTGCTGCCTTTCCGTTATCGGTAACGGTAAGCACCACTCGCCTTCGGTCGCGTTTGTCGCGTTCACGCCGAAGCAACCCTGCCGACTCCAGCCGGGCGCAGATGTTGGTGGCGTTGGATAGCGGAGTGTTAAGCGCTTTGCACACGTCGCCCACCGTAACGCTGCCGTCGGACTTTACGACAGAGCGCAATACCATCAGCTGAGGCGGAGTTATGCCCGCGTCCTTAAGCGGCGTAAAGAGTATTTTTATGATTTTGCGGTGAACCGACCGCATCAGTTCGTGTACTTTTTCCGGAAAATCGGTCATAATTCCGTACTCCTTTATTATATATGAAAAATAATTAAAAAATCACAAAATTACTTATAACGGTAATTATTATAACGATAATTATTTTGATGTCAAGTTATTTCCGCAAAAAAAATCATGAAATTATTTTCACATTTTTTGGTCTGAAACTACCGAATTCAATACGGAAGTTTACTTTTAACTGCGCTGAAAATGCGGCAAAAGCATATTTATCGGACAAGCAGGAATATAATTCGGGAAAAGGCGTATTTAAATAAGCACAGAAAAACCGCCTCTCGTTTTTTTGAGAGACGGTTTGACGCAAACTATTCGGACAGTACGTCCGTCAGAACTCCGACAAACTCGTCGGGTTTTTCTATTTCCATGCCTTCGGTGATAAGCGCCTCGGCATAGAGGATTTTGGCGTAATTTTTAAGTTTTTCCTTATCCGTGTCGTACAGGGATTTAAGCTTTGCGAAAATTTTATGGTCGGGATTGATTTCCAGCACTTTTTCCGCCGTCACGGGTACGGGCGAGGCGTTTTTCATGGCCTTGAACACTTTTTCCATTTCCAGAGAGATTTCTCCGTCCGCGGTAAGGCAAACGGCGTTGTTTTTCATTCTCCTTGACAGTCTTACCTCTTTGACGGCGCCGTCAAGCGCGTCCTTTATAAAGTCGCAAAGCGGCTTGTTTTCTTCCTCTTTGGACTTAATCTCCTCTTTCTCGGCGTCGCTTTCAAGTCCCAGATCCTTCGCCCCCACCGAACGGAATTCCTTTTCGTCGTAATTCATAAGCGTTTTTACGACAAATTCGTCCACGTTGTCGGGCATGTAAAGAATTTCGTAACCCTTTTCTTTAAGGATTTCGGTCTGGGGAAGCTTTGCGATTTTTTCCACGCTGTCGCCGCAAGCGTAATAAATGTACTTCTGGTCCGCCTTCATTCTGCCGACGTACTCTTTAAGCGAAACGAGTTTATCCTCGGTGGAGGAATGGAACAGAATAAGGTCTTTAAGCTCCTCTTTCTTCAATCCGAAGTTGTTGTACACGCCGAATTTAAGGCTGAGCCCGAATTCCTTGAAGAATTTGTCGTAAGTTTCGCGGTCGCTTTCCATGAACTTTTTCATTTCCTGGACAAGCTTTTTCTCCAGTCCGTTTGCAATCGCCTTAAGCTGACGGTCTTTTTGCAGCGTTTCGCGCGAGATGTTAAGACTAAGGTCGGGGCTGTCCACGATGCCTTTGACGAATCCGAAGCAATCCGCAAGCAAATCCTCGCATTTGTCCATTATAAGCACGCCGCTTGAATAAAGCTGAAGTCCCCTTTTATAGTCCTTCTGATAGTAATCGAACGGGGTATGCGCAGGCAGGAACAGAAGCGCAGTGTAGTTGACGTTGCCCTCCATCGTGAAGTGGAACACCTTTACGGGGTCGGAAAAATCGTGAAATTTGTTCTTGTAAAAATCGTTGTACTGCTCGGGCGTGATTTCCGTCTTTTTCTTCTTCCAAAGCGGAACCATGCTGTTAAGCGTTTCCGTCTCCGTATACGTCTCGTATTCGTCCTTGTCCCCTTCCTTTTTGTCGGGATTTGCCTTAACGCGCGATTTGGTCACGTCCATGACTATCGGGTAACGAATGTAATCGGAATACTTCTTTACCAGATTTTTAAGGTAATATTCCTGCAAAAGCTCGTCGTAATCGAAATCTTCGTCCTTATCCCTCAAATAAAGCTTGATTTCCGTGCCGTTCTTGTCTTTTTCGGCTTTTTCCACGGTATAGCCGTCCGCCCCGCTGCTGGTCCATCTGTAAGCCTCTTCCTCCCCGTAAGCGCGGCTTGTGACTTCTATCTTCTTTGCCACCATGAACGCCGAATAAAATCCCACGCCGAACTGTCCGATAAGATCGGTCTTTTCCTCCGATTTGTTTTTAAACGCAAGCGTGCCCGACTCGGCAATCGTGCCAAGGTTTTTCTCCAGCTCGTCTTTATTCATGCCGATGCCGTTGTCCGACACGGTAAGAGTGCGCGCCGCCTTATCAACCTTTATTTCGATTTTGAAATTACTGTCCACGTTGCTGTCGGTAAGCGAAATAAAGTGCAGCTTGTCTATTGCGTCGCTGGCGTTAGAAATCAACTCGCGCAAAAATATCTCCTTGTTGGTGTAAATGGAGTTGATCATAAGGTCCAGTATTCTTTTGGATTCGGTTTTAAATTGTTTCATATTTGATTTGCCTCCGTTTCGATATGTTTTAGCAATCATATTATCAGATTATTAGCAGTCTTATTATTTAATTGCTAAAATATTATACAACGCCTTTCCCTTGTTGTCAAGATATTTGAAGAAAAAATTACTCTGTATTTTTTTCACGATTCCGCTTAAGCGCAAACCTAACGTACCCGAATAAGCAAAAGCGCGGGAAAAGCTTTTATTTGCCCGCGCGGAAATGAACTTAAACTTGCTTCAATAAACCGGAAACTCGTAATCGGTAAAGAAAATAAGCATTGCCGAAAACGTAAGGTGAAACAGCGCCGTATTCCACTTAAGGTCTTTGCCCCACGCCTCCAGCGTTGCGGTCGCGCCTTCTTTCAGCATTCGGCCCATAGCCTCGTCGCTTAAAATCAGTTCTTTTAAAAGCTCATCCTCTTTCCACCGCTTAAGCAGCGCAAGAAGCGGGAAACTGCCGAAAATGTTGCAGCAGTTAAGCCGCTTTTCGCGTATCAGATTAAGCGTATTTTTCCGCACCCGCTCGTTGTCGCCTATACCGAAAAACAGCGGGAAAACGTTGGAATGAATTGCCGAATGCGCCGTGTCTTCGCTGTCTAGGTAAAGCGCTTTTTCTTCGTCGTAAAACGCGTTTATAAACGCCTGTTCCAATTCCTTAACCGGCAAAGCGGGTTTCCCGGCAACGGCGGCGCAGTAGTTGCGCGCTTTTATCGCGCCGATGTAATACGCGTTTATTACGTTGTGAAAACCCGTGCAGATTTTACCTTCCTCAAGCTGAAAGTCATACCCGTCCCTTAACGGCGGCGGCCAATCCATGACGTTCCACTTGTCGAGATTGCCTATAAGCCCGTCGCCGCGCGAAAAGCCGCGGAAATAATCAAGCATACCGTCTATAACGGGCAATAATTCCCGCACGGAATCCGCGTCATTACTCAATCCGTAATAATCCGCCAGAATCCGCGGAAACAGCAGCGAAGCGTCTGCAATTTCCTGCATATGGGCGCAAGGGCCCTGCGCTGTAAGCCCGGGGCATATAAAGGCGGTGGAAGCCTGGTTGTGCAGCATTTTCTTCATCATGGCGGTGTCGCCCGTAAGAAGAGAGTGCGCAACGGATATCGTCCAGCCGTCCTGGAAATACTGCCCCTTTTCACGCGTGGGACAATCCATATATACTTCCTGCACGCCGTACTTAAGCGTGTTTTTACACAGTTCCCAAACCGCTTCGGCGCGCTTGTCCGCCCCTTTGTAACGAAGGAATTCCTTAAACGGATAATGTCTTACCTTCATGCGTACGCTTTCTTCGTCGAGATCTGCGTCCTTTCCCGTAGTAATTTCAAGATACCTGAACGCCTTGTAATCGAAGGCCTCGTATTCGTCCCTGCCGCCCGAAAGCGTAAGCGTATCGCAGTAATCGCAGTTGCAGCGAAGAGGATTTTTCACGTTTCCGTCGTCGTTAAGCTCTTCCCCAGCGGTAACCATGACTTTACTTCCCTTTTTGCCCATAACCGTAAACACGGGATAACCCACGCGCTCGCAGCCGAAATCGAACAAGACCGAATCGCCGAGGCGACGGACTGAAACGGGTTTTTCCTCGTAATACGTAAGGTTTTCGACGGGCGCGGGCACAAGCGTGTAATCGGCATACTTACTCTCCGCCGCGTGCACCCAATTTTCTATAGAATAAGTTTCCTTCATAAAACCGTTTTCGGGCGAATTGAAATCGTAATTTTCTTTGAACTGAGTATTGTAACCCGTTACGTCCGCCTTAAGATAACCGCTGTGGTCGCTGCACAAAAACTCGCAGTCGGAAGAAAGTACGGTTCTGTTATCCGCGTCAAGCTCCAGCCACAACCCCGTACGCAAATCGCCGCTTACGGTAACGCGGTTAATCACCCCGTAATAATAGGTTTGTACGGCAACGGTGTTGACGCCCTTGCGAAGATATTTCGTAATGTCGACCGTATTGTAATACTGACTGAAATAATACCCCGGCACAGGCCCCGACAGCACGAAATTGCCGTTGACGTACAATTTAAACAAGTCGTCGGCGGTAATTCTTATCTTTGCACGGCGAAAATTTTCAAGAGTAAAACGCCTTAAAAAAAGCGTATGCTTATTCTTCATATCCTCGGGATGAGAGTACGAAAAATCAGTATCCAGCTGTTTGTGAAAGACGTTCAAGGGCTTCAGTGAAGCGTAAA
>CALVUQ010000043.1 GCA_944363615.1 uncultured Clostridia bacterium
GGTCTTTTTGTAATCTTTGAAAGCCTCGGCGGCAAGCTCCACGCTTACGGGCTTGTCGTAAAGCTTTACAAGCAGAATAACCTTGTTCAAAAGACTTTCCATCTCGCGGATATTGCTTTCGATGCGCTGAGCCATAAAGTTCAACACTTCGGGCGGAACGTTGTATTTTTCCATCTGCGACTTTTTCTGCAAAATGGCTATTCTGGTTTCAAGGTCGGGCGGCTGAACGTCGGCAATAAGGCCCCACTCGAAACGCGTGCGCAAGCGCTCTTCCAAGTCCGGGATTTCTTTGGGCGGACGGTCGGACGCGAAAATTATCTGCTTGTTCATCTGGTAAAGGTCGTTGAAAGTGTGGAACATTTCCACCTGAGTGCTTTCTTTTTTGGAGATGAACTGAATGTCGTCGATCATAAGTACATCCGCGCTGCGGTATTTATCGCGGAAATCGAAAGTGTTTCCGCCTTTAGAGCGAATGGAAGCAATAAGCTCGTTGACGAACTTTTCGGACGAAACGTACAAAACTTTCAGATGACGGTTGTTTTTGCGTATGTAATTGCCGATTGCGTGCATTATGTGCGTTTTCCCCAGTCCGGCGCCGCCGTAAATGAACAGCGGATTGTACTTGACGCCGGGGTTTTCCGCAACGGCGCGCGCCGCGGCAACAGCAAAGCGGTTACACTCGCCCACTACGAAATTGTCGAAAGTATAACGCGGATTTATCAGCATTGCGTCCATTTTCGGTACGGAAACTTCTTCCTCCGCAACGTCCTCCTTAATCTCTTCGGGCGAAAATTCCGCCCCTTTCATGCGGCTTACGTCTGCGGGAAGCAAAAGAGTTATGTCCGTAAGCAGCGGATTTACGGAGGACAGAACTTTTTTGATAAGCGGTCTTAAACTGCTGTTGACGGCGTCGCGGTTACCCTCGGTCGGGGCAAGCAAAATCAGCCTGTCATCGTCGATGTCAAGCGGTTCAAGCGGTTTAATCCATACGTCGAAACTTATGGCGTTAACCTCCGTTTCCAGCGTAGGCAGCATTTCCTGCCAGATTTCTTTTGCTGCGTTCATAACACAATCACTCCGTAAAAACGATTATTGTCGGTCTTCTTTAAGGTATTTTTCGTACTCGGCATACACTGCAGACTTGGGCATCTTTCTGTCGGCGGCGGCCTTTTTAACCGCGTCCATTTTCGAAAGCCCCTCCTCGACGTATCTTCCGACGTGAGCGGCAACGGGAAGCGCATTAAGCTTGCTCTCTTTTTCCCGTGCGCCTTCCACCACCAGCACGAACTCGCCCTTTTCGGTAAATTCCGGGAAATTGCCCAGCGTGCCGCGGATTACCTCTTCGTGAATTTTGCTTATCTCGCGCACTGCGGCGGCGCGGCGTGCCCCCAGCGCACCGAACAAAAACTCCAGGTCTTTTCTGACGTTGTGCGGCGGCGAATAAAAAATCAGCGTGCTTGTAAGAAAAGCAAACCTGTCGATATACTTTTTGCGCTCGGAATTCTTTTCGGGTAAAAATCCGCACATGCAAAACGAACTCAAATCCATTCCGCTGAGCACCGCGGCATTGACAAGCGCACATGGACCGCTTATCACGGTGTAGTCCAAACCTCTTGCAATAAGCTCGTCCACCAGGATTTTGCCGGGATCGGAAATAAGCGGCATACCCGCGTCGGACACAAGCGCAAGATTTTCGCCTTTAGTCAGTCTTTCGGCAATGTAACCCGCCTTTTCCTTTTCGGAAAACTTCTGATAGGAAACAAGCGGCTTGTTTATGCCGTACTTGTTCAGTAAAATCGCGGTACGGCGCGTATCCTCGCAAAGAACGGCGTCCGCTTCCTTAAGCGTTTCCACCGCGCGGAAAGTTATTTCGCCGAGATTTCCTATGGGCGTTGCCACGATGTAAAGCATTGTCACTCCTTTTCGATCAGCCGCTTTTTCCCGCCGTACGGCTTAACCTGACGGCGCTTAAACCCATGTGTCCACAATTCTTTCTTTCAAGACTTTAAGTCCGGGTTTTGCGTCCTTAACGCACTTTAACAAAAACAGATGCGGCGGCTTTAGCTTTGACGGCGTCAGAAGTTGCAGAATTTTCGGTTGCAGCCTTTTATCGGAACAAATTTTAATAACCTCGCCCAACCGTTCGGCGCGGTGCACAAGATAAAACGCCCCGCCCGTACTTAAAAGATACGCCGCGCAATCGGCGACTTCGGGAAAAGTGACGGCTACTTCGTGCCTTGCAATGGAAAGCGCCCTCTCCGAAATACCGAACCCGCTTTTGCTTTTCATGTACGGCGGATTGCATACGACTATCGTAGCCGAGCCCGCCGCGGCTAACTTACCTATCTCCTGCATAGGCGCGTTTATAACGTCGCAAACGCTTTCCAGTCCGTTAAGCATAATGCTTCTTTTGGACATGTCCGCCATGTCGGGCTGAATCTCCACGCCCGTGCAGCGTATGCCCTTTTTGCCGCCCAAAAGAAGAGTAATAATGCCCGTGCCGCTGCCCAGATCGTAAGCCCTGTCCTTTACCCCGCCCGTCACGAAATTGGCAAGCTCCACCGCGTCGCATCCGAAGCGGAAAGCCGCAGGGTTCTGAATAATCTTAAGCCCGTTGACGAGAAGGTCGTCCACGCGCTCGAAGTCACGCACAAGATTTTCCGCGTCGCCAGTCAATCGTTTACAACCTCGTAAATGCCGTTAAGGTTGCGGTATTTCTGGTCGTAATCCAGCCCGTAGCCCACTATAAAAGCGGGTCTTTCCAAAGTAAAGGCGACGTAATCGGCGTGCGCGTCCACTTTTCTGGACATGGGTTTATCCAAAAGGCAGGCAATATGCACGTCCAGCGCGTTTTTGGACGAAAAATAACGCCTTAAATAATCTACGGTATATCCCGAGTCCACAATATCTTCGACGACGAGGACGTGCTTCCCCTCGACGTTTTCCCTGAGATCCTGAATAAGTTTAATTTTTCCGGTAGTGCTCATAGTGCCTTCCACCATCGCGTTTTCGTAACTGGAAAGCGTGACGAAGTCGTAAACCACGGCGTCGGACTTGACTTCCTTCATAAGGTCGGTGAAAAACATAACCGCGCCGCGAAGCACGCAAACGCACACCACGGGTTTATCGTCTTTGTAATGCTCGGAAATTTCTTTGGCAAGTTCTTTTACCCTTTCGCGTATTTCCTTTTCGCTGAACAGCAAATTTTTCTTAAGTTCCTGCATTATGTATAAAAATCCTCCGTAAAAATCTGAAGTTGAGTTATTTTCTGCAATAATTCCGAATAAAGACTTGCGCCGCGCGATTTTATCAAAGCCCGTATCTTAAATTTAGTCTGTTTTGCCGCTTTTTTAAGCCGAAAACGGACTTTTCTTATTTCTCAAGAACGCTGCGCCTTGACAAAACCCTACGCTAACGCGTGAATTTAAGCTCCAAAGCGTTGACGGTTTTGTCCGTAAGCTTTACGTCGTCGGAAATTTCCACGCCGAATATCGCAAGCACGTTTTCATTATAGCACAAAAGCGGCAGATTGTCGCGGATTCTGCGGGGAATTTTACGGTCTATAAGATATTCTTTCAGTTTTTTTCTGCCCGAGCCGTACGGACGGAAAACGTCGCCCTCCCGACGAAAGCGAATGACCGCGCCCGAGGGCACTTTGTCGCCGTCTATGATAAGCTTTCCCTTTTGCGGATGGGGATTTGCGCTTAATACTTCCGCCACTCCCTCCCCGAAAGGCGTAAAGCCCGGCGCAAACGGGATTTCCTCGTCCGAGGAAAAATCGGCCGACGGCGCCCCGCCGAAAAACGTAATACAGTCGTACTCCCTTGCCGCGGTAATGCCGCCGATAAGCGAAACCCTTTTGCCGTTTTCCTTCCCGGCAAGTTCGGTAACGGCGGAAACGTGTCTGTAATCGAGGTCGGTAACCGTTCCGACACGGCGAACGCATTCAAAGACGTACCGCGATGAAAGCGCCGCGGGAAGGTCGAAAACCTTAAGGTCCAATTTAACCTCTTCGCCGCAGTTTACTATATATTTGTCGAAATCGAGGCAGGAAGAAATAAACGCCTCGTCGGCGGCGGCAAGCGCGCTTAAAGACGAAACGGCAGCGTCAAGCGGATATCTTTCGCGGATTTTGGGCAGAACCTCTATCCGCAAAAAATTGCGCGTGTAGCGCGTATCCGAGTTGGTTTCGTCGGTGACGAACCTTAAGCCGTGTTTTCGGACATAGTCTTCTATCTCCGCACGGGAACAGTTTATCAGCGGACGGATATATTTGCCGTCGCGCTCCGTCATTCCGACAAGACCCTGAATCCCGCAGCCGCGGAAAACGTGCATAAGCACCCCTTCAGTCCTGTCGCCAAGGTTGTGCGCGGTAAGAATAAAATCCACTTCTTCCGACATAAGTAAGCCGTTAAAGAACTCCTTTCTCGCCTCCCGCGCTTCGCTTTCCTCGCTTCTTCGCGAAATTTTGCGCCGCTCGGGCACGTTTACGCTTATGCCTTTAAAGCAAACGCCGTAATCGGCGCACAATTTCTTTACGAATTCAGAATCGCGCCTGCTGCTTTCGCCGCGGATACCGTGCTCCACGTTAAGCACGACGACGTTGTTTTTATCTGCGGCGGGCGAAGACAGCAACAAGTGCAACAGACATACCGAATCGGCGCCGCCGCTTACGGCAACGCCCGTTTTATCGTTTTTTCCGATATATTTCGCGATTATGTCCAGCGCTTTCTGCACGGAATCATTATATAAAAGTTATCCACATTTGTCAAGCGCACAATAAGCCGCGTTGTTACGAGCTGCGTCTTTTCCGCAAGCGAAAAAAGGGCTTTACCCCGTTTAATACGCGCAATCCGACGCAAAAAAAAAGACCTACCCCATTACCATACAGCGAATAAGGTAAGCCTTTGTCAGGTTGTCTTGAATAAAAAGTTAACTATGATAATTGATTATCTTAACAGGCTTATCAAGCTTAATCCGCCTGTTAAGCTTGCTTGTTTTTAATATAATCCTTAACCGTGTCCACAATTATGTCCACGGTATTGTCCACGCCCAGAAATCCGCTGTTAAGGCAAAGATGATAGTTGTTTTTATCGCCCCAGGTCTGCTCCGTATAATAATTATAGTGGTTTGCGCGGTATTTATCCGTCTTCTGAACTTCCGCGGCGGCTTTATCCGGATCTATACCGTACTCGGATATCGCACGCTTGGTCTTATGTTCAAGGTCCGAATATATGAAGATGTCAATGACGTCGTCGCGCTTTTTCAAAACGTAATCGGCGCATCTGCCCACTATGACGCAGGGGCCTTCTTCGGCAAGATTGCGGATGATTTCGCAAGTCGCGATAAACAGCCTGTCGGAAAGCGACAGTTGCGCCGCGCCAAGATCCGCGCCCATGTAATAGCCGCCGAAAGCAAGGTTATGAAGAAATTTGTTTTTAATCTTTTGTTCGGTATTCTCCACAAAACTGACGGCAAGCCCGCTTTTTTCCGCGCTTAACTCTATGATTTTGCGGTCATAAAACGGAATACCCAGCTTTTCCGCCACTTTGCTGCCTATGATTCTGCCGCCGCTGCCGTATTCGCGGCTGATGGTAACGATAACTTTTTTGTCCATACAAGCCCCCTTAAGACGCAAACAAAATTTAATAAGACAAATTACGCGCCCGTTTTATATTATATTAGCATGAAATTCCGATTTTGTCAATACCGCAAATTTTCAGGCCGGCTTTATACGTGAGTTCCGTAAAGCATAATATGCCCGCCCGTTACGATAACGGCGATTACGTTAAACGTAAAATCCGCAATCATAAGTACGCTAAACGTTACGTCTACGGCTTTCACGGCACCGAAACAGAAAAATTTTTTCATCAATTTAATCGCCTTGTCCGCAATCACGGTGCTTATGCTTGCCGCAAGCCCGAACAAAAAAGAAAACTGCGGACAAACGTAACCCATGAAATTACAGCAAAATCCCGAATAATCCCATAGCCTTACGTTTAATAACTTATCGAAAAATAATCCGCCCGAAAGCTCCGAAAGCGTCACGCAAAACGTAACCGTTATGTAATGCGGTACAACCGTGCATATAACCGCGCCCAATTCCGACAACCTTCTTTTCACGATTAACTTGTCGTAAATTATTTCGCGGAATTTACCGTACGGCGGACCTGTCAGAAGGTAAATCCCGCATACGGAAAACCCGTAAACCGGGCAAAAAGGCATGGTCAGAAAGCCGCGATCCGCTGGCGCGCCGATAATGACGAAAAAAACGGTTTCGCCAATCCACCCTGCCAGCGATACCAGAAAGAACAAATGCAGGACATACGTCGCTTCGTTATGCTTTTCAAAAAGCAGTACCTTAAACGCGCCTTTTCTGAGGTTTTTATCCTTATTTAAAGTCATGACGTTTAAAGTATTTGCTTTTTCGCATTAAAAAACTTACATTTTAATGCCGCGAATTACCTTATATAACCGCACAAATTATATTTGTTTCATTAAAACCACAAAGACTGTTTTTATTTTGCTTTTCTTTTAACTCTAGCAGGCGGTCTTCGCCTTTCATAAGCCGGTTTATCCTGTCCTTGTTTTCACCGTCCATGCTTTCATAACTCGGCTTTGACAGTATTTCCTGCTCCGACGTTATCTGGCTGCCAGTTATCTCCACGCTGTTTATTACGTTTTTATTGCTGTCCGTTATCTTTAAACTATAATATTCCCCGTATTTTAAACTCAACGTCTTCATTCTTATGCCCATCTCCGATTAAATATTAATATTTTTGCTGTAGTAGGAGGGAATTGTACACCCTGACCCATTTCCCCGTGTTCTATTTCTTCATCAGGATCAAGCTGATATAAACGATTATATAAAAGTAATTCATCTGTTTTCAAAATCTTACCGGTAGCGTCAATATAATACACATCTATATACATAACTGTAATAACACTGTCAGAAATATTTTTTACCCTATAAACCAAATAAGGATCGCCGTTATCTTCATATCCCGTTTCAAACCAGATTACTTCCAGTCCTGTGTTGTATTCAGGCATGGGATTTACCGTTACGTCCACGCTTTTTTGCAGCTTTCTTCCGCTTATCGTCTCGTATTTGCTTGTCGCCGTTATCTTTGCCTTCCCTACACCGTTAAACGTTATCTTCCCGTTTTCGTCTACGCTTGCCACTTTTTCATCGCTACTTTCGTATTTTACGTCCGCGCTTGTCGCTGCCGCCGATTCACTACCGTAGTACTTGACCTCTATCTCCATCTGCGCCGTAGAGTCCGCTCTTACACCTTGCTCCTCGTCCGCTATTCCCCTTATCAAAGTGTATTCATTTACGCTTTTTAAGCGCATTTCGCTTATCGGCACGTGTCCCACCTTCAGCTTTATTACTACTTTTCCCTTCCCGCCTTCAGCATTGTCGTATACGCTTTCCACCGTTATTTCCGCGCTGCCCTCCTTGTTGACCGTTATTTCCCCCTCCGAATCCACGCTTGCCACTTCCGGCTTGTTGCTTGTGTACGTCACGTCGCTGCTTGTCGCTTCCTTTTCCTCGCTTTCGCTGGCATACTTTATCTTTACTTCAAGCTGTACCGTCTTATTTAACTTGTCTTTAACTTCTATCTCTGTTCCGTTTGTTAGTTTATACTTTCCGTCACCTTGCCTGCAACCCTTCTCCCCGTGCCTTTCCCCGCATCCCCACGCTGTCACAGACAAAATTACCATTGCCGCAACCAGTATCCATTTTATCTTCTTCATCATTTTTCTCCCTTTATAATATTTCATTTACAGTATATCTTATTTCTACTGCTTTTTTCTACTGCTTTTGCAATATTATTTCATTACATTTGCTTTCGTAAGGTTTATGAATTTGCCTTTTCCCAATAAAAAAATTACTGTTGTTGCGGTTAAAACCTTCGTCCCGTCCGACAAAATAAACTTTAAAGCAAAATAAAACGCGCCCGCTCTATTTAAAGAGAAGGCGCATTTTTATTTGTCGAAAATATTTTACGCTTTTGCGTTTTCTGTTTCCTCGTCGTCGGTAGAGGGTGCAACTTCGTAAGGATATACGTTGTTGTACCTCTTCATGCCGGTACCTGCGGGAATAAGTTTACCGATGATGACGTTTTCCTTAAGTCCGATAAGGGGATCGATCTTGTTTTTGATTGCCGCCTCGGTCAGCACGCGAGCGGTCTCCTGGAAGGAAGCCGCGGACAGGAAGCTGTCGGTTGCAAGCGCGGCTTTTGTGATACCCAAAAGGGTATGTTTTGCCGCCGCGGGTCTGCCGCCCGACTGAATCGCTTTAAGGTTAGCCTCCGAGAACGCATTGGCGTCCACCATTTCGCCGGGAAGAAGCTCGGTATCGCCGCTGTCTTCCACGCGCACTTTTTTAAGCATCTGATGAACGATGACCTCGATGTGCTTATCGGCGATCTCAACGCCCTGAGATCTATAAACCGCCTGTACTTCCTTGACGATATATTCCTGCACTTCCTTGTAGCCCTTTATGCGCAGAATATCGTGCGGGTCGATAGGACCTTCGGTAAGCGGGTCGCCCGCTTTTACGGTAGCGTCCGTCTTGATGTTGGCCTTAAGTTTAGCGCTGAACGGAATGGAATAGCTGAAGTCCTTTCCTTCGGCATTGGTGATTACGACGTCCCTTCTGCCGTCTTTTTCGATAAGGGTGACTTTACCCTCCTCGGTGGTGATGGTAGCGACGCCCTTAGGCTTTCTTGCCTCGAAAAGCTCTTCCACGCGGGGAAGACCTCTTGTGATATCCTCCGCCGCAGCGACGCCGCCCGAGTGGAAGGTACGCATGGTAAGCTGAGTACCGGGTTCGCCGATGGACTGAGCGGCGATAATGCCTACTGCTTCGCCCACTTTTACGGGAGTGCTGCCCGACATGTCTTTGCCGTAGCACTTGGTGCAGACGCCGTGTTTGGTCTTACAGGTAAGCACGGAGCGGATGAACACGGGGATTTCCTTACCCTCTGCGTTAAGCTTAAGGTCGTCATCGTCGATGCGTTTTGCGACTTCTTCGGAAATCATTTCGTTGACGCGCACGTAAACTTCGCCCGTGACGGGGTTAACGATGTCTTTCGCGGCGAATCTTCCGCTTAATCTGTCCTTAAGGCTTTCGACAACGGAGTCGCCGTCGAAAATACGCTCGATTTTAATGCCTGCGGGAGAGGAACTGCCCTCGCAACAGTCGTCTTCACGCACTATGACGTCCTGACTTACGTCGACAAGACGACGGGTAAGATAACCCGAGTTTGCCGTCTTAAGCGCGGTATCGGCAAGACCTTTTCTGCCGCCGTGCGAAGAAATGAAGTATTCAAGCGGCGAAAGTCCTTCGCGGAAAGAGGAGCGAACGGGCGTTTCCAGCGTTTTGCCTTGCGGGTTGGTCATAAGACCGCGCATGCCGGAAAGCTGAGCAATCTGCTTCATGCTTCCGCGGGCGCCGGACACCGCCATCATGTTGATGGGGTTGAACTCGTCCAGAGTTTTCTTAAGCGCTTCGGTAACGTCGTCGTTGGCTTTGGTCCAGGTTTCCACGACGTGACGGTACTTTTCTTCCTCGGTAAGAATACCGTCCTCATACTCTTTTTCGAAGTTTATGACTTTCTTTTCCGCCTCTTCGAGAATCTGTTTTTTCTCGGGAGGAATGTGCATATCGAAGACGCTGGTCGTTATTGCGCCGATGGTGGAATACTTAAAGCCCAAAGCTTTGATATTATCCAGCACTTTGCAGGTTTCGGTCGCGCCGTATTTCTTGAACGTAAGGTCGACGATTTTCTGCAGCTGGCTTTTGCCCACGCGGTAATCGACTTCGAGTTTCAGACACTCGCTTTCCACCGAGCGGTCAACGATGCCCAGGTCCTGAGGAACGGCCTCGTTAAAGATGATTCTGCCCACGGTGGTGTCCACGATGCGGCTATGGGGCTGACCGTTGAACGTGCCCTGCATACGCACCTTTATCTTGGACTGAAGCTCGATTTCCTTATTGGCGTAAGCCATTTTCGCCTCGTCGCTGTCGCAGAAAATCATACCCTCGCCTTTTGCGCCGGGCTTATCCATGGTAAGGTAGAAACAGCCTATAACCATGTCCTGCGTGGGCGAGCATACGGGTTTTCCGTCCGAAAGCTTAAGGACGTTGTTGGTCGCAAGCATGAGGAAACGCGCCTCCGTCTGCGCCTCTATGGAAAGAGGAACGTGTACGGCCATCTGGTCGCCGTCGAAGTCGGCGTTGAACGCGCCGCAAGCAAGCGGGTGAAGCTTAATCGCCCTGCCTTCGACCAGCACGGGTTCGAAAGCCTGAATACCCAGACGGTGAAGCGTAGGCGCACGGTTCAGAAGTACGGGGTGCTCCTTTATAACGCTTTCCAGCACGCCCCAGACTTCTTTGCTTCCGCGCTCCACAAAACGCTTTGCGCTTTTTATGTTGTGGGATTTGCTTTGAGCGACAAGCTCGTGCATTACGAAAGGCTTAAAGAGTTCAAGCGCCATTTCCTTGGGAAGACCGCACTGATACATCTTGAGTTCGGGTCCCACGACGATAACGCTTCGTCCCGAGTAGTCCACGCGCTTTCCGAGAAGGTTTTGTCTGAATCTTCCCTGCTTGCCGCGAAGAAGTCCCGAAAGCGACTTAAGCTCGCGGTTTCCGGCGCCCGAAACGGCTTTGCCGCGCCTGCCGTTGTCGATAAGCGCGTCAACGGCTTCCTGCAGCATACGCTTTTCGTTTCTGACGATGATGTCGGGGGCGGAAAGCTCGATAAGTCTTTTAAGACGGTTGTTTCTTGCGATAACCCTGCGGTAAAGGTCGTTAAGGTCGGAAGTGGCGAATCTGCCGCCGTCAAGCTGCACCATGGGGCGAAGTTCGGGCGGGAGCACGGGCAAAACGTCCATGACCATCCAGGTGGGGTTATTCTTGCTTTTTACGAACGCGTCGAGAATTTCAAGACGCTTAATAGCCTTAATCTTCTTTTGACCGGAAGAATTGTTGACGATGTCGCGCACTTCCTTGTGCTCTTTTTCAAGGTCCACAGCGGCAAGCAATTCTTTAATCGCTTCCGCACCCATGCCTACCCTGAAAGAGCCGTTGCCGTAAAGCTCAAGCGCTTCGCGGTACTGCGCGTCGGTAAGAATCTGCTTATATTCGAGCGGCGTGTCTTTGGGGTCAAGCACTATGAAATTGACGAAATATACGACCTGTTCAAGCGCCTTGGGGCTCATGTCAAGCAGAAGTCCGATACGGCTGGGAACGCCGCGGAAATACCAGATATGAGTTACGGGAGCGGCAAGCTCGATGTGTCCCATGCGCTCTCTGCGGACCTTGGCGCGCGTGACTTCGACGCCGCACTTGTCGCAGACAACGCCCTTGTAGCGTACTCTTTTATACTTACCGCAATGGCACTCCCAGTCCTTGGTGGGTCCGAAAATTCTCTCGCAGAAAAGGCCGTCCTTTTCGGGCTTCTGCGTGCGGTAGTTTATGGTTTCGGGTTTGGTAACCTCTCCGTGAGACCATTCGCGGATTTTATCGGGACCCGCAATGGCAATCTGCATGGAATCGAAATTATTTAATTCAAACATTATTCGTCCTCCCCTTCGTCATCGTCGTCGATAATGTCATCGTCATCGATTATGGAGCCGTCAAACGGGTCGTCGCCCAGATCCAGCTCGTCATCGTCGAACAGGCTTACGTCGCCGCTTTCCTCTGCGTCGTCGTCCTCGATGTCGTCGGCAAACACGTTTTCGCCGATATCGAAGCCATCCTCGATGTTCATATCGCCGCCCACGTAATGCTTCTTCTTCTCGAACTCGACTTCGTCGTCGCGGTCGTCCTCGATAAGCTCGCGGATACCGATCTCCTGTTTGTCCTCGTTGAGAACCTTGACGTCAAGCGCAAGCGCCTGAAGCTCCTTGATAAGCACCTTAAAGGACTCGGGCACGCCGGGTTCGTTGTTGTTGCCGCCCTTGACAATGGACTCGTAAGTCTTTACCCTGCCCACCACGTCATCGGACTTGACGGTCATGATTTCCTGCAGAATGTTGGCAGCGCCGTAAGCGTAAAGCGCCCAGACCTCCATCTCGCCGAAACGCTGTCCGCCGAACTGAGCTTTTCCGCCCAAAGGCTGCTGCGTGACCAGCGAGTAAGGACCGGTGGAACGCGCGTGAATCTTGTCGTCCACAAGGTGAATAAGTTTAATCATATACATGTAGCCGACGGTGGAACGGTTTTCGAAAGGCTCGCCCGTTCTGCCGTCGTACATCTGAATTTTGCCGTCCACTTTGCCGTCGGTGACAAAGCCGTTTTCTTCCAGAAGTTTGTGAATGTCGCTTTCAAGCGCGCCGTCAAAGACGGGGGTCGCCACCTTCCAGCCCAAAGCTTTGGCGACAAGACCCAAGTGAACCTCCAGCACCTGACCGATGTTCATACGCGAAGGAACGCCCAACGGGTTAAGCACTATCTGAAGCGGAGTGCCGTCCGCCATGAAAGGCATGTCTTCCTGCGGCAGAATGCGCGAGATGACGCCCTTGTTACCGTGGCGGCCCGCCATTTTGTCGCCCACGGAAATCTTACGTTTCTGAGCGATATAGACGCGAACCAGCTTGTTGACGCCGGGGCTCATCTCGTCCTTGTTGGCGCGGGTGAACACTTTGACGTCCACGACGATACCGCCCTCTCCGTGCGGTACTCTCAAAGAGGTGTCCCTGACTTCCCTTGCCTTTTCGCCGAATATGGCGCGAAGCAGTCTTTCTTCGGGGGTAAGCTCCGTTTCTCCTTTGGGCGTAACTTTACCTACGAGAATATCGCCGCTTTCCACCTCTGCACCCACGCGGATAATACCGTTTTCGTCAAGGTTTTTAAGCGCATCGTCGCCCACATTGGGAATGTCGCGCGTGATTTCCTCTTCGCCGAGTTTGGTATCGCGGGCCTCAAGCTCGTGCTCCTCGATGTGAATGGAGGTAAACACGTCGTCTTTTACTATTTTTTCGGAAATGAGGATTGCGTCCTCGTAGTTGTAGCCTTCCCAGCTCATGAAGCCGACAAGAATATTGCGGCCCAAAGCAAGCTCGGCGTTTTCGGTGGAATGGCC
>CALVUQ010000044.1 GCA_944363615.1 uncultured Clostridia bacterium
GGATTGCGTGGGGACCCAAGGCAACGTTAAACTGGGATTGTTCGCCGAAAGAAGCAGTTCTTTCGTCGATTGGAGCTTCGATTACTCACAATCCGCCCTTAACGAATACCTCGCCGCTACGGTAACCGTACCTAAGGACGTCACGCTTGAAAAAGACGGGAAGGCGGTTACCGACGGGGTTGTCAACAAGGGCGATACCGTAAGGGTATCCGTGCCCGTATTAAGCGGACAAAAAGTAATTTTCGAGGCAAACGGGATTGTCCTTGTCTGTGAGGAGATTGACGGCAAAGCATACGCAGAATTCAGGGTGGAGAACGACTTGACCGAAATTACGCTTGATGTTGCCTATGAGTTAAGCGGCACGGTCGGCGGACTTTCCTACGTTAACGGCGACCTGACTGAAACCGTGCTTAAATTCAGCGACGGCCAAAAGCAAACGGTTATGGAAAACGCGGTAAGCGCAGACGGCAGTTTCACGGTTTACCTTCCCGAGGGAGTCTATTCCGTGCGTGCGGAAAATCCCGCATATATGCCCGTTACCGTCAATGGCGCGGATACGTCTTCTTCAAACCCGGTCAATATCGCGTTTGCTTTGGCGGCGGTTACCGATATGACAAACTGGGCGTTTGACGAAACCACACAAAAACTCAGCAACGTAAACGAACCTACTTCGGACAGATATTTCGCCTCCGCCTCGTCATTCACGGTCAGCGTGTACGTCGACGAAATCACTGAGGACTGGAAGGCGGCGGGAATATCTGTGCGCGACGACGGCAAACAGTATCCCGTGCGTGTGCTTGTCCGCAACACGGATACGGGTTACGAATTGTACATGAATACGCAAAACGGCTATTATGTTCTGACAACGCTTGCCGACCCGTTTGTCGACCGCGGCGGCAGCGTTAAAACCGCAAAGATAACCCTTACGCTTTATAACGGAACTTTCTATGTGATGATAAACGACGCTCCCGTTGCAAGCTTCGATATCGCGCAGACGGTCAACCATTGGGGTACTCCCGCAACTTCGCTTTCGGAATACCTTACCGCGGGTGAGGCATACAGATTCGGTCTAGGCACTTGCGACGGTACGGTAGCCGTCTTTTCGCAGTGGAGTTACTCAACCGACGCCGAAGAAATCTCCGCGCAGTTTACCGTGTCGGGCAGCGTTAAAAAGCAGAACATATTCGCGGCAGATACTTCCGTGAAACTCAGCGATACCGTTATTACCGTCGACGGCAGCGCGCTTTCGTTTAACGGCGCGGTGAAAGAAGACGGCAGCTTTGCTCTTCCTTTGGGCGTGGGAGAATACAATCTCACGTTCTCGCATCCGCAGTTTATGAGTAAGCGCGCAACTGTATCAGTCCCTGCCGAGGGCAGTGCTCAGACGGTGGAAGCAGCGTTCAGAAACGCCAAGGTCGACGCCGGCGACTGGACTTACGACGCGGTGGCGGATACTTTGACTCCGCCTGCGGAAGCCGACAACATTTCAAAATATTTTGCGGCTAAGTCCGGCTCCCCGATAATGGGCACCGTAAGCGTTAAAAACCTTGACATGACATACGACCCATGGGCTTCGACAGGACTTATTTTTAAGTCTTCTGCGGGCACAAGTCAGCTTTATGTTTCCCTTACCGAGGACGTGGCGTCTGCAGGCGAGGACGGCGCTATTAAACTGCGTATTCTCGGCGAGCCGTGGGATGTTGTGGACAACACAGGACTGTTAAACGGCGCGTATCCAAAAGGTTACGAATCGGCAACGCTTAAAGTGCTTATAAACGCGGCAGAGATAAGGATAACCGTAGGCGAAACGGCGGTTATTATCAGCGAAACTTCCAATACCGCACTTTACGAAAAGCTGAGTGCAGAAACATACGGCTTCTTTACCGACGGCGCAACATATACCATGGGTTTAAGAGTGGTCAAGAACGGCGGCGCCGCAATATCCGATTTCGACTGCACGACAAACGCCGATACCATTGCCGCTTTCAACGCCCGATAAGATAAAGGCTTCATCATACTCCTTATATTTCCGTCCCGTGCGGCAGGCCGAAAAGCTTGCCCGTGCGGGACGGAAAGTTTAAAAAGGCGTCGGAAAAATCCGAATTTAATAATCATAAAAAAGCACCGTATGCGCAAGTGGCGTAAACGGTGTTTTTTAATAAAATTTTCAGCGTCTCAAATAAAATTCCGCTTAAAAGCGTAACCGCAATAATCGGCAAAAGCGTCGTTAAACGGTTTTAACGGATTTAAAATCATTGCTGTTTTGTTGCTCAGGTCGGGTTTTATTACAAGTATTTTATCGGGGTTACGATAGGGCGTCAGGTGATTTACGCAGCGTGGGACTGAAGCCGAAATACTGTTTAAACGCTTTGGAAAAAGAGTAAACCGAGGAGTAATTAAGCATATTCGCGATTTCCCCGACTTTCAGGTTTTCGTTGAGCAGCGAAAGCGCGGTTTGGAAACGGCGCGCGCGGAAATAACTTTCCAGCGTTTTGCCCGTGGTTAAGGAAAATATTTTGGAAATTCGGGAGTATTCGTATCCGAAAGCGTCGCACAGTTCAAAAAGCGAGCGCATCGAAAAAATATGAGTGTTGATGTGGTTCATTATCTGGTAGACGAATTCCTCGTTTTTGTCGGGTTTCCTATAATGAGTGTTCCGCGCGGAAAATCCGCGTATCAGAAGGACTGTTATTTCGGTAAGTAAAGCCGTACGGTATTCGCGGCTTAAAACCATGTCGGAGGAAAATTCGTTGATGGCGGCGGCAAGCGCGGCCGAAAGGGGCTCGCTTTGCAGTATTCTTTCGGCGGCGGAAGGGTTTTCGTGCGCGATGCGCTGCAGCATTCCTCCCGTTTCGGGGTCGGAAACCGAAAACGCCAGATAGTGAAAAAATATCGGGTCGTCGGGGTCGGGTTCGATTTTATGAGTTTCGAAAGGGTAGGATACGAAAATATCGTTTTTTTTCACGGCTGCACTCTTTCCGTCTGCGCTTATAATGCCTTTGCCGTCCGTAACGACGGTAAGCTCAAAGTAATGGCCCTGACGGTGAGTGTCTATTACCGTATCGGTATTGCAGTGCAATGCGCCTATCTGATACAGCGATACGTTACCGTAGATTTTGGGCGAATCTATATAAAAGTTGTCCAAATGATATTTTTTCATCGCGTTCATTGTAACACTTGCATGGGCTAACGTCAATTATTTGCATCAAAATTTAAAAAACAGCCTTGATAAGGGGCTGTTTGCCATAAAAAGTTAAAATAATCGCCAAAGAATAACATTGAAAAACAGGATTTAAGGAACGTATAATATAGTTAATCGTTCCGCTTGCACTAAAGGCGTAAATCCGCTTTTCCCGGGGTCTTGCGGGGGACCATACAATCTATTAAGGAAAGGAGAAAATATGAAAAAGATTACGGTTGCCGTCGTGGGTTGCGGCAGAATTGCGAACAGCGCGCATTTGCCCGCGCTTGACGAAATGGACGACGTGCGCGTCAAATACGTATGCGACATCGTCAAGGAAAAAGCGGAAAAGGCTTTGAAAGATTTTCCCAAGGCGGAAAAAGCGATTACCGATTACAAAATCGCGCTCAGTGACGAAGAAGTGGACGCGGTAATGGTGCTTACGCCTAACTATGCGCATTATACGGTTACGGTAGACGCGCTTAACGCTGGCAAGCACGTGTTTTGCGAAAAACCCATTACCGTCGATTACATACGGTCCAAGGAGATGGCCGACATCGCCGACAAAAACGGCAGAATACTCAACATCGGATTGTGCAACCGCTTCGATTCAAGGGTGGAGCTGCTTGCCCGTTACGTTGCCGAGGGGAAGCTGGGCAATATTTATCACGTTGCGTGTTCGTTCCGTAACTTCAGAAGCATTCCCGGTTTAGGCGGACCTTTCACCACTAAAGAGCAGTCCGGCGGCGGAGTGCTTATAGACTGGGGCGTGCATTTCATTGACCTTATTCTCTATGTTCTGGGCGGCGCCCGGCCTTTAAGCGCAAGCTGCTGCGCCTATAACGGAACCGCCAAAGACATGAAGGCTTATAAATACAGGACCATGTGGGCGGAGGATACCGCCGACGTCGTTAACGGCACCTGCGACGTCGAGGACTTTATAAGCGGGCTTATAAGGACGGATAAAGCAGGTATTACTTTTACGGGCGCATGGGCGCAAAACGTGGACAAAGACGAAATGTGGGTGGACTTTTTGGGCGACAAGGGCGGCGTTCGGCTGACTTACGCAGGAAACTTCACTTTTACCGACAGTGCGACTCTTGAGTCCTTTACGCCCGAATGCGAGAAAAACAAAAGATATCTCGAAGAGGATAAAGCTTTTATTCAATCGGTGCGCGATCTTAAAAAGAACAAGGGAAACGTAGTTTACGCGTTGGAAACGGCAAAGATTATGGATGCTCTTTACGCTTCCGCTGCGTCAGGCAAAGAGATTAAATTATGAAAAAAATAGGGTTTATAGACTATTATCTGGACGAATGGCACGCAAACAACTATCCCGTATGGATAGACGAGTACAATCGGAAATACGGCACGGACTTTAAAGTGGCGTGCGCCTATGGCGAAACGGAATTTCCTCCCCGCGGCGGGCTGAGTTCTTCCGAGTGGTGCGCGCGCTTCGGCGCGGAAGAATGCCGTTCTGTCGAAGAGGTTTGTGAAAAATGCGATTACATTATGATTCTGGCGCCCTCCGACCCCGATAAACACCTGTTTTACGCGCAAAGGGTTTTTCCGTACAAAAAACCCGTTTACGTCGACAAGACATTTGCCCCCGACTATCGGTCTGCCGCAGAAATTTTTGCATTGGGCGAAAAGTACGGCACTCCGTTTTTCTCTACTTCCTCCTTAAGGTGCGCCGAGGAAATCGCCGACACGGAAAACGCCTTTTTGGCGACGGTTACGGGCGGCGGATCTGATTTTGACGAATACGTCGTACATATTGTCGAGATGACCGTTAAAATCATGGGAATGGGCGCCGTAAGGGTGCAGTCGATAAAAAAAGGCGAAGTCGTGACGGTAAACGTCTTTTACGGCGACGGACGCAGCGCCGAAATGGTTTATTCTGTCTGTAAGCCGTATTCCGTAACGGTGAAAACCCGCGACGGCAAGCATTTTTTCAAAAAAATAGAATCTGACTATTTCGCAATACTGATCGCGCGAATGATGGATTTTTTCGTCGGTAAGCCCGTATTTTTCGATACCCGGCAAACGCTTGAAGTCATGAAAATCCGCGAAGCCGCAATAGAAAGCCTGAAAAACAACGGTTCGGTCGTCAAAATTTAACGGACATGGTCTGAAGATTGTTTCGTGCGTTTTTTAACGGCGCAATCCGGTTTTTCGGACTAAGCATATTTTAAATCTCGTAAATCCTGACATTAAAGGAAAAATCTGTTTTTATGAAATTAGGTGTTATTGTCGATTGCTTGAAGAAAAACGCAGAGGAGGGCATTAAAATTGCCGGGGAACTGGGGCTGAGCGGTATTCAGTTCTATGCCGCAAAGGGCGACTATTCTCCTTGGCAGATTACTCCTCAGCGTAAAGAAAGCCTGAAAGCGCTGGCGGACCTAAACGGTATAACAATCAGCGCCATATGCGGCGACATGGGGGGATACGGCTTTGAAACAGCAAAGGACAATCCTTTGCGCATTGCAAAGACAAAGGAAATCATCGATCTTGCCGCGGACTTGGGCGTAAAAACGGTTACCGCGCATATAGGAGTGATTCCCGCCGACGAAAACAATCCGCGTTACGGCGTTATGCTTAAGGCTATAACGGAATGCGGTCTTTATGCCGCCGCCCTAAACGTAACTTACGCCGTGGAGACGGGACCCGAAAGCGCAAAAGTTCTTAAAACTTTCATCGATCGCACGGACGGAGGAGTGGGCGTCAACCTCGATCCCGCCAATTTCGTCATGGTTACGGGGCAGGACCCCGTTGAGGCGGTTTATATTCTTAAAGATTACATAGTCCATACCCATCTTAAAGACGGAAAAAGGCTAAAGCCTTCCGATCCCGAAGTAATTTACGACTGCTTTGCCAAAGGCGGGATAGAGGCGCTTAACGTTGCGGACTATTTCATCGAAACGCCTGTCGGACAGGGCGACGTGGATTTTCCCGCTTATTTTGCCGCGCTTAATAAAATCGGTTACGACGGATTTCTGACTATAGAGCGGGAAACGGGCGGTAACCCCGCGCTTGACATACAGACAGCCGCCGATTACGTGCGCAAGGTATGTAAATATCTTACGCGCTGAACGTGCGGTTTTTTATACGCGAAAATTAAAAGAAGATAAGGCGTTTGCATCATAAACGCCTTTAGAATATACCTCTCTCTGTCAGCCACAACAATTCCACCGTCAACGACATAGTGAAATAAGACGCATATCTCTACCGATATTATGCGCCGTTGACGAATTTTTAGGATTGTTGTGGTTACTTATATTTTACCATATCCGAAGAAATTTATTAATAATTTTTGACCTATATATTATTAGTTATTAGAATAACAAGGGTTATATAGACGGAAAAATGTGCGTTTCAAACAATAAAAAAAATCCGTGTCGATTGATTGTTTTTCATTGACAATTCAATCTACACAGATTACAATTATTATTGTGGTTTAAAAGGCATTATAAATATAAAGGACAAAATCGTATGTCGGAAAATAGGATATATTTAATCGGAAACTCACACATCGATCCCGTATGGCAATGGCGTTGGTTCGACGGATTCGCTGAAATCAAAGCGACTTTCAGAAGCGTGCTTGACAGAATGAACGAATACCCCGAACTGAAATTCACGTCGGCTTGCGGCGTGTATTACGAATGGATAGAAAAAAGTTGCCCGGATATGTTCGAGGAGATAAAACAGCGCGTAAAAGAGGGGCGTTGGTGTATTGCGGGCGGTTGGTTTTTACAGCCGGATTGCAACCTGCCGAGCGGAGAATCGTTCGTTCGGCAAGCCCTTGTCGCGCAGAGATATTTCTTTGAAAAATTCGGTAAATACGCCGAAATAGGATACAACGTGGATTCGTTCGGGCATAACGCGGGGTTGCCGCAGATTCTTTTGAAAAGCGGACTGAAAGGCTATGTGTTTATGCGACCCAACAAGGGCGAAAAAAAGGAAGTTCCCGCGAATTTCTTTATGTGGGAAGGAACCGACGGCAGCAGAATCCCCGCATATCGAGTAAGCATTGCGTATAACCTCGACGCAGGCGCGATTGCTCCGATTAAAGAGATTGCCGAAAAAGAAAACGCAGACGAAATGTTGTTTTTCGGAATCGGCAACCATGGAGGCGGTCCGTCCATACAGGCAATCGAAGCGTTCAAAAAAGAAATGAAAGATTCCGATTGCTTTAAGTTCGCCACGGTAAACGAATTTTTCGACGAACATGATACGAAAAACCTGCCCGTATTAAACGACGATTTGCAGTTCCATGCAAGGGGCTGTTACAGCGCGAATTCCGAAGTAAAGGAACAAAACCGCACAGCCGAAATCGCAATGTGTCAGGCAGAAACGTTCGCTTCTCTTTCCGCAGCGCTTGTCGGCACGGAATATCCGCAAGAAAAGTATAAAAAGGCGTGGAAGAACATTCTGTTCAATCAATTCCACGATATTATGGCGGGGTGCGCAACGAAACCCGCGTTTAAGGACGCAACGTATCTTTACGGCGAAACGATGAGCATTGCGGAACAGGAAATTAATTTTGCATTGCAGCAGATTTCGTGGCAGATAGATACGCTTAAAGGACATAATCCGAATTATTTCCGCGAAAGCACGTTTTTCCCGTTCGTGCATAATGAACTCGGAAGCCCCGTCGTAGTATTCAACTCGTTGCCCTATGCAAGAAAGATGACGGCGCAGATTTATCCGATTTGCGAAAAAGTCGAGGACGAGAACGGAAACGCGCTTGAAATGCAAATTGTGCGAGGCGCGCAAACCGATTGCGAAAATATTTACAACACGCTGTTCTATATCGACGTTCCCGCGTGCGGTTATGCGGTGGCGAGAATTTTCCCGAAAAAGGACAAAGTGGAAAAGCCGATGTTTGAAAAAACCGACTTTATCGAAAACGAATATCTTAAAGTAACGTTCGATACGGAAAGCGGCGCAATAAAGAGCATTTTCGATAAAAAACACGGTAAAGAATTATTGTCTGCGCCTGCGACGAACTGTGTTTTCAACGACGAGGGTTACGATACTTGGGCGCACAATATTTACAGTTTCGACAATAAACTCGGCGAGTTTTCGGGCGCGGAAATGCACTTGACGGAAAACGGCGAAGTACGCGTTACCATGCGCATTACAACAAAATATAATTCTACGGTTCTTCGTCAGGATTATACGCTTTATAAAAACTCTCCCGTTCTGCATGTTTTCGCTCACGTCGAAATGCTCGAACACAAGAGAATGCTTCGTCTTGCGTTCCCCGTCGGCGGAAACAATTTGCATTCGGTTACGGAAATCCCGTTCGGCGTAAAGGAACATCCGAGAGATAAAGCGGAATATCCTTGCGGAAAATGGTTTTCGCTTTATGGCGAAAACGGCGGCGTAACCGTAATGAGCAAAACAAAAAGCAGTTACGGCGTAGATAACGATACGGCATACTTTACGGTATTGAGAACGGCGGCATATCTCGATCATTACGGAAAAATCGACGAATTCTGCGATTTTCTCGACGACGGAATTCAGGAATTCGAGTATGGAATTATGCCGTTTGAAGCGTATGCGGATAATGAAGAAAAAGCGCTTGAATTCGTTACGCCTTCGCGCGCGATTATGGAAACGTTCCATAAAGGTAAATTGCCGTCGGCGTATGCGGGCGTGGAAGTGAAAGAAGGCACGGCTATCGTGGCTGCCCTTAAAAAATCGGAAGACGGCAAAGCGTATATCGTGAGAATTGCCGAAACGTCCGGAAGCGGCACGGAAACGAAAATTGCATTGAATTGCTTTAACGTTTCGCTCTCCGCGTCGCTTAAAAAATACGAAGTGAAGACGTTCAGAATAGAAAACGGTAAGATAAGCGAATGCAATCTTATCGAAAACGAAATATAAAGGAAAACGAAAATGAAAGACAGCACGTTTGCACTGATAGACGAAATTCTTGAAAATTCGGGATTGAAAGGCAAATATAAAGCGGAAATCGTTGCCGCTACGGAAGTGATTTGCAAGGCGTTTCAAAACGGCAACAGATTATACGTTTGTGGAAACGGCGGAAGCGCGGCGGATTCCGAGCATATCGTAGGCGAATTTGTAAAATCGTTTAAGAAGAAACGCCCCGTAGACAAGGTTTTTGAAGAAAAATTTCTTGAAAGTTTTCCCGATGACGGCGAATTGATGAAAAAGACGGAAACGGGACTTCCCGCGTTTAGTCTGGTAAGCCAAAGCGGTATTATGACAGCCGTCAATAACGATATCGGCGGAGATTATGTTTTTTCGCAACAAGCCTACGCTTATATGAACGCAGGCGACGTATTTATCGGAATTTCCACGTCCGGTAATTCCGTTCCCGTGTGCAACGCCGCTAAAATCGCAAAGGTAAAGGGCGCTAAAATAATCGCACTCGTCGGTAAAACGGGCGGCGATCTTAAAAAACTTGCCGATATCTGCGTTTTAAGCGAAAAACACGAAACGTATCTCATTCAGCAGGAGCATATCGTAATTTATCACGCCATCTGCGCCGCCGTCGAGGAGGAACTGATATGATTGCGGGATTCGATATAGGCGGAACGAAATGTGCCGCGCTTATCGGCGAAGAAACCGAAAACGATATTAAAATTTTCGACCGTCGGGAATTTAAGACGGAAGGAACGCCGAACGAAGTAATCGATAAACTTATATCGGTATTACAAAGCGAACTGCACGATTCCGGCAAGACCGAAAAGGATGTGTCTGCGATAGGCATTTCGTGCGGTGGACCGTTAAACGGTAAAAAAGGCGTAATCATGTCGCCGCCGAATCTTCCCGGCTGGGATAACGTGTATATCACGGAAATAATAAAAAAGCGGCTCGGAGTAAAAGCGTATTTGTGTAACGACGCCGATGCCTGTGCCGTTGCGGAATGGAAATATGGTGCTGGAAAAGGAACGGAGAATATGATTTTCCTGACGTTCGGCACGGGACTGGGTGCAGGACTTATCTTAAACGGAAAACTGTATACGGGTGCGAATAATTTTGCGGGCGAAGCGGGACATATCCGTCTTGACAGACAAGGACCTTGCGGGTATGGCAAAATAGGCTCGTTCGAGGGCTTTTGCAGCGGAGGCGGAATCGCCCAACTCGCTAAAAACAGGGTGAGAGAAATTTTGCAACGCGGCGAAAAGGTTGATTTTTGCAAATCGATAAACGATATAGAGAGCATTACCGCAAAATCGCTGTTTATCGCGGCGGAAAACGGCAGCAAACTCGCGAAAGATATTTACGCCGAGGTGGGCGATTATTTCGGACTGGGACTTTCGTATCTTATCGATATACTCAACCCTGAAAGAATTATCGTCGGCGGCGTATATATGCGCGCGCATAAGTATATCGATAAAGCGATGAAAGCAAAAATAAAAAAAGAGTGTTTGTCTGTTCCTGCCGGCGTAAAAATACTCCCCGCGGGACTTGGCGAAAAAATAGGCGATTACGCCGCATTATCCGTTGCAAAAGGAGATTTTAAGGCAAAACGATTTATATGAAAATAGCGGTAATAACAAGTGGCGGCGACGCGCCGGGAATGAATGCCTGCATACGCGCGATAACGCGTTATGCAATCAATCGCGGCATAGAAGTTTGCGCGTTTCGGTGCGGTTATAAAGGCATACTCGAAGATAATTATATAGATTTGAACAGAAAAAGCGCGTCCAACGTAATCCATACCGGCGGCACGTTTATTCAGACCGACAGAAGTAAAGAATTTCTTGAGAAAAAGTATCGGGATAAAGCGGCTGAAATTTTGCGCGGGCATAATATCGACGCGTTGATAGTGATAGGCGGAGACGGTTCGTTTCACGGCGCGCTGGATTTGTATAATGACGAAGGTATCAACGTTATGGCTATCCCGGGAACGATAGACAACGACTTGGCGTATACGCAACTTACGCTCGGATTCGATACTGCCGTTAATAACGTTCTTTGGGCGATAAATACGCTGCGCGACACAATGCAATCGCATAATAAAGTTACCGTTGTAGAAGTAATGGGCAGACATTGCGGCGATATTGCTCTACACGCGGGAATGACGGGAGGCGCGGAATATATTCTTATCCCCGAAATTCCTTATGATATTGATGAGATTTGCAAAGGAATTTTGCAAAGCGAAAAGCAAGGAAAACGTTCTAACTTAATCGTGATTGCCGAGGGCGCATGCAAAATGGAAGATTTCTGCACCGAATTTGAGAAAAAGACCGGAATTATTCCGCGCCAGACGAGATTAGGTTTTATTCAACGCGGCGGCTCTGGCTTTAAAGCACAATACGACTCCCAGGGGAGTACTTGAATATATAGGCGTTTTACAGCAGCGGCTGTTAGAAGGCGGGGTATATCTGCCGCATGTCGCAATAACATACGGTAACCTTGTTTCGCAAGCGCGCGTAAATTTAAGCGACGATCAGAAAAGCGCTCTCTTTTCTGGAATTGAAAGACCTGCGAAATGTTACGGCGAGAACGATATTTCAGTCAACGAAGGCGAAAGCATTATTTTTGAATGGAATGAAGTCCGCCATATTGACAGTGTCCGCATAGTTTTTGACGAGGGGTGGGATCGCGATTGGGTGTACGGCAAAATCAAAAAATTTGCCGCAAGGCTGCATCGGTTCTGCAACGACAAACCCGTTGAAGTATATCCCGGTATGATAAAATCGTTTGCCGTCTTTGCCGACGGGAAAAAGGTCTTTGAAGATGACGATAACTATCTGGCTTTAAGGAAAATACCGCTTAATCTGGAAGCGAAAAAACTGGAAATAAAATGGCTTAAAATGCGTAGCGGTAAAACGGCTCGGATATTTGCCGTCGATTTGCGGTAAATTGTTTTTTTAAGTCATTAAAAAAATATACCGGAAACATTTTTAAGTGCTTTCGGTATATTTTTTATCGGCGTGAAAACAGAATTCAGATAACCGTGCAGGCGACATCCTTTGCCGTTACGGTGACGGTATTGCCGAAAACGTTAATGGTGACGTCTTTTTCCGTCCGGTTGGAAAGGCGAACATTTTTTTGCCGCCGTTTTTGTATTCTGCATAAATGCCGCCATCCGGCAGCGACAATTCGTCGTCGCAAACGAATTTTGCCTGTCGGTCATAAAGGAATTCGGCGTACTGTTTTTTAAGCGTCAGCAGTTTGCCTACATGCTGTGCGTATTCGGGTATCTGTTCGATATCGGCACGGCTGCGATATACGGCTACGTCAAAACGGTTGCCGAACACAAAAGCAAAATTAAGGTCTTCTTTCCAATGCTTACGGCAATCGTGAAGTAACCGGTTGGTCATTATTACCTCCGGGAAAGTGCGCCTGAACATCTCGGGGAAAAGCGTATCGGCCGCATCGTATTCGGTGCACCTGACATAATTCCCCAATTCGCAGCCGTGAATATAGTCGACAAAGGCCGCCGTGGCGTCGGCGGTACACTCGATGCCCGTCGCAATATCTTTACCCGGCAGTTTCCTTAGTTTCGCAAGATTTTCGCGACGGTAAAACAGTTCGTCGTCGGGTCTAAGACCGTGTTTATGTTCTTTATTGAAACACAGGCATATTTTTCCGCCTATTTGGTCGAAGAAAATCGAATCCGCTCCCTGAGCAAGTTTCATTTCGGCGTTTTTTTCATGGTTACGTACCAGATATCGGTTGCCTGGCAGGCCTCTGCAAATGTTTTATA
>CALVUQ010000045.1 GCA_944363615.1 uncultured Clostridia bacterium
TCGGCACAAATGAAGCGTTTTGCGGTCATGGATAAAAAAACAATTCCCGACTGAAATACATGCCCTGCGTTTTTGCCCTGACGTAACAAAAACGCGTCTTAAACGCCGTGACCCTTTTTATAAATACAGAGTTTTACCTTTGTCGGGACGCTTAAAGCAGAACGGTTTTCCCGCCGTTTCTGCGCGACTCCTCGGCGGCGTAGCACATCTGATGGCTCATAAGCGATTTACCGATATCGGTAAGGATTTGCGCGTCTTTGCCCTCTAAAAGCGCGGCGAAATCGTCGACAAGGCGAGCGTCTCCGCCGCCGTGGCCGGCAAGTCCCGCAGTAAAGGCAGACACGTCCACCACCTCTTTTTCCCCGCCGAACGGCGTGAAAGTAAGGGTGTTTGTACCCATGTCGCCCACTATTTCGCCTTTGGTGAGGTGAACCTTGATTACGCGGGTAATTTCCGCCGAAAACGCCGTCATGGTAAGCTGAGCGGTTACGCCGTCATCGAACAGGAGATTGGTAACCTGATGGTCCACGACGTCGTTGTCGCATTTATAGACGCAGCGGGCAAAACGGTTGTTTTTGTCGGAAAAATGTCTTTCGATAGCGGCGTTGTCGTCCGCGTCACCGTAGTAATCGGTAAGGAACAAGAATCCGTTAGCCGCGCCCGATTTTTTGTATAAATTCATGCAGTTGAAAATACATTCGTCCGCGCAAGGACACATAAAGCAGTAATCCGCGCTGCCCTCGGGGGCGTTATCCCTTGTGAAATAAGTAAGCGAGCCGAACGACGAAACGGCTTTACAGTCCTTTCCGATGAGGTAATAAAGAATATCCATGTCGTGGCAGCACTTCTGCAAAATCATGGGCGAGCTTTTCTCGGAATTTCCCCAGTTGCCGCGCACGAAAGAATGGGCCTGATGATACCAGCCCACGTTTTCCGTCTGAGTGACGGTGACGACTTTGCCCAGCTCTCCGCCGTCTATTTTCTGCTTTATAAGCGCGTAAAAGGGCGAATAACGCAAGACGTGGCAAACTTCCACCTTGCGATTAAGCTTTCTGCATAGTTCGTAAATGGCGCGGCACTCCTCCGCCGACTCCGCAATGGGTTTTTCCAAAAGCAGGTCGTAACCTGAGTTAAGCGCGCGTATGGCGTAGGCGTAATGCGTCCTGTCCATGGTAGACAAAACCAGCGCGTCCGCCTGCTTGCCCGCGGCGAAAAATTTTTCGGGGTCGGTAAAAGTCTTATCGCGGGATATACCCGTGTCTCGCACCGCCTTATCCAGTTTGTCGGGGTTTATGTCGCAAACGGCGGTCAACGTAAAATCGCCGCGCCCGTTAAGCAGCCTTGCGTAAAGGCTTCCCCTGCCGCCGTAACCTATTACCGCGTAAGTTTTCATTGTCTGATCCTCCCTATTCTATTTTAGCACATTGCAGGAAAAACGCAATACCGCGAAAAAGAAACTTATTGTCATATAAAGACAATGATTTTACACAAAAAGACGACGGCGGATTTTGCTTAAAAACTTTTAAGCCGGTCCAGCCGACAAAATCGGTCCGGCTTACCCGAATTTTAAATAATCGGGGCAGAAAAATCATATTACGCCACCCCCGTCAGGAACATAATTCCTTTTTCACGAGCAAAACTTTCGCTTATAAAAAATCAAAAAACAAAATAATCGATATTCTTTAATTAAAAAAGCTTCGGGACGCAAAGCGTTCAACCGAATGAAAACTTTCCCCCGAAGAAAAACACCGCTTAATGCGGCCGGCTTTTCAACAGTGGAATTTTGTGCGGTATTCCCCGGGGGTCATGCCGTAAGCGCGGAAAAACACGTCGTAGAAATGCTTTTTGTCCGAGTAACCCACTTCCGCCATAATCTTATCGACGGACTGAGTCGTGCCCGCAAGAAGCTGGGCGGCGGTTTCCAGCTTTTTTTCCTGAATGAATTTGACTAAAGAGCGGTTTGTCTGCTGCTTGAAAAGCCGACTTAAATACGACGGGGAAAAGAACATCGCGCGCGAAACTCCGCCCACGCTCAGGTCCTTGGTGTCGTGGGCGTAAATATAGTCGATGACCTCGCCAACAAGCTTGCGCTGGAAAGAGGGCAACGGTGCGTGTTCTCTTTCGGCGCACAGACGGAACATTTTGATTATAACCGTCGTAAGCAGCGAACGTATTACCTTAAGATAGCCTTCCCGCCGCTTTTCCTGCTCCTCCGTCATGGTGAGAATGTAACCGCGGATTTCACTTGTATCCGCGTCGGAAAGACTGACGAAGCCTTTAGCCTCCTTCCCCTCGAAGGCGTAGCCGCTGAAAAACAGGTCGTAAGCAAGCTCTATGAATCCTTCGCCGTTAATCGCACGGGTGAGAAATTCGGGGTAAAACAGACAGTTGCAAAGCGTGATTTTTTTACCCTCCTCCAGCTTGAAAGAGTGCTCTACGCCCAGGTCTATGATAAACATGTCGCCGGGCTTGACGCGCATGACCTCCCCGCCCACGATGTGAGTCGCCTCCCCCTCGAGAATATAGGTAAGCTCCACAAACTCGTGGGAATGAAGCGCGCTGTCGCCGTGCTTATACAGTCTTATCGCAACGCCTTCCTCGTCGCGTATGTGGTTTTTGTTTTCGTATTTCATGTCGCGTTAACCTTCGGTGACGTCGTTGACGGGCTTTCCTGCGATAAACGCGCGTAAATTTTCCGCCGCGATATCTATAAGCCTTTGGCGCGTTTCCCGCGGCGCCCAGGCAACGTGCGGAGTTATGTAGCAGTTGTCTAATCCGAAAAGCGGGCAGTCGCTTTTCATGGGCTCGGCGCTGAGGACGTCAAGGCACGCCGCGCGTATCACGCCCTCTTTAAGCGCGCGGGCAAGGTCGCGCTCGTTTACAAGCCCGCCGCGAGCGGTGTTTATAAGCACTGCCGATTTTTTCATAAGAGAAAGCGTTTTTTCGCACACGATTTCCCTTGTATCGGGGGTAAGCGGAACGTGCAGGGTAAGCCAGTCGCTTTCCTTAAAAAGACGGTTTAAGTCCACTGTTTCGTAGACGCAGTCAGCGCGGCGGGTACGGGTATGCGCAATGACGTTCATGCCCAAAGCTTTTCCCAAAGCCGCGACTTTTTTGCCGATGTTGCCCAGTCCCAGCACGCCCAGAGTTTTCCCCTTAAGCTCGGTCATATAATAGGGATAGTAGCAAAAGGAACGGCTTTTCATCCAGTCGCCGCGTCTTACGGACGTAATGTAATCGAACAAACCCGACGCGGTCATGAGAATAAAGCCCGCCGCATGCTGAGCCACCGCGTCCGACGAGTAATCGGGAACGTTGCACACTACGATACCGCGCTCTTTTGCCGCCCTGACGTCGACGTTGTTATAACCCGTAGCAAAAGTCCCGACGTATCTGAGGTTGGGACACGCGTCCATAAGCGCGGCGTCCACAATGCTTTTGTTGACGATTACGCCCTCCGCGTCGCCTATGGCGTCCTTAAGTCCCGAATACTCCACGTTGTCGAAGTAAACCACCTCGCAAAGTTCGTCAAGCGGCTTAAAATCGATGTCGCCCTCAGTCACCGCGCTTTTTTCCATAACCGCAATTTTCATATGCTTTTCCTGACCCGCCTTGAATTTTTATCCGACAGCTTTCTTTAATAAGATTGCCTTAACCGATAGTTTGTTATATAATAGGCAATATACGAAAGTACTTACGAAAATTATATCACACTAAACGGAAATTGACAATAATTATGGATTGATTGAATTTAATCCGTAAGGAGGGAATATGAAGGAAGGCTATATCGAAGTAAAGGAAAGCGTGCCTCACGCGGGCAGTTACGACGTCATAGTCGCAGGCGGCGGCGTTGCGGGCGCGGCGGCCGCCGTTGCCGCGGCAAGGGGCGGCGCGCGCGTATTGCTGACCGAAAAAACGGTAAACCTGGGCGGACTTGCCACGACGGGACTTATTAACCTTTTCGTCCCGCTTTGCAACGGCAGGGGCAAACAGATAATAACCGGCATGGCGGAGGAATTTTTGCGGCTTTCTGTAAAATACGGCTTTGACACCTTGCCCAAGGAGTGGAAATCGGGCCCGCCGAACAAGCCCACCGACGAAAGATACGTCACGCGCTTTTCCGCACCCATATTTTCGCTTGCGCTTAGCGAACTCATGGTAAAAGAGGACGTAGACGTACTGTTCGACACGGTGATTTCCCAGCCCGTCGTAACGAAAAAAGGCATTATCGACGGCGTTATAACGGAATCGAAGTCGGGACGCGAATACTACTCGGCAAAGACGATAATAGACGTTACCGGCGACGCGGACGTATTGTTCCGCGCGGGAGTGCCCACCGTGCAGGGCAAGAATTACTTTACGTACTGCTGTTACGCGCAAAGTCTGGACTCTATGCGGCGCGCAATCGACGCGGACGACGTGTCTAAAGTCACGGAATGGGTTTACGGCGGCAACGCCACCCTTTACGGCGACCATCAGCGCGAGGGAGAACGGCTTTACGAAGGCACCTCAAACACAGACGTAACGGAATACATGCTTAAAAATCAACTGCTTGCTCTTGAAAAAATCAAAACCAAAGACAGAAAACGCTTCGACGTGGTAACCATTCCTTATATGCCGCAATTCCGTACCACGCGCAGAATAGACGGCGATTACACGCTTAAGGAAAGCGACAAGTACCGCCATTTTTTCGACTCGGTAGGCGCGATTTGCGACTTTGACCGAAGGGATTTTCTGTACGAAGTGCCTTTCCGCACGCTTGTCAACAGTAACTGGCAAAACGTAATCACTGCAGGAAGATCCGCCGCGGGCGAAGGCTACGCCTGGGACGTTCTGCGCGTAATCCCGCCCGCAATTCTCACGGGTCAGGCGGCGGGCACGGCGGCGGCGCTAAGCGTAAAAAACAACGTTCCCGTAATTAAAACAGACATAAAACTCTTGCAGAAAACGCTGGAAAAAGACGGCGTTACGATCCACTTCGACGACGCGCTTGTCCCCGCAAATAACGAGGGCGGAGAAAAAGCCGACATAGGACACTTCTGATCGCGAAAAAAGAAGTTTAAGCCGCCTGCGCCCGACTTTTCATACGCTGAAGCGGCTTTTACGGATATCCGATTTTATATTCTTTTTGTCTTGACTGTAATAAAATCTTACCCTTAAGCGATTTTTACTTTAAGTCAGGCTACGCTTGTTTGGGGCTTCCATTCCTTACGAAACTTTCGCGATTAAAGCGATTTTTGCGGATTGCCCGGCTTTATCGGTAACTTTGCGCTTACTTGCCTTTTTTGCATGGCCTTTGCGACAAATGCGGTTTTACTCCTAATCTATTTTTGCTTTCAGTCTCATTCCGCATTTTTCGGGCTTTCATTCCTTACGAAACTTTCGCGATTAAGTCGATTTTTGCGGATTGCCTGATACCGTTTTAATCAAATTAAGAAAGATACTGCAGATATCCGCGGTAAAAAATAAATTTAATGAAAATCCGACGCGGAAAACGTCAGCGCAGGCATAATTGAACGGGAAAGCCGTTTCCCCTTCCCCGAAAAGACAAACTGATAAAAAACGCTTATACTTTCCCAAGGAGACAAGCACATGAAAGCAGACGAAATCGACAAGAATTTTGCTTCCGACAAAGAGTTCGGCGACGAAACTGTAATTGGGTACCAATTACCCTGTGCGCCCTTTTCCATGTACGGAGTATTTTACGACGATAAAGAAAAACGTTTTATGCGGATACCCAAAACCGTCGCCGAAAACACAAGCGAAGGTTGCGTTGTTCTCATGCGGCACACCTCGGGAGGAAGAATCAAATTTTCCACCGACTCCGATACGATAAGCATAAAAGCGACTTACGATTACATATTCGAGATGTCGCACATGCCCATGACGGGAAGCGTGGGCTTTTCGCTAATCGACGAAACCGACGGCTGCGAACTGGTTTATGCCTTCCGCCCGGAGCAGAGTGATAAAACGGGCTTTACCGCCTCCGCCCCCGCTTTGAAAAAAGGGGTCAGAAATTACGTGCTTTACATGCCGCTTTACAACGACGTAATAAGTCTTGCAATAGGCCTTAAAAAGGGCAGTTTTTTAGGCGAAGGCAAGCCTTACAAAAACATCAAACCCGTGCTTTACTACGGCTCCTCCATAACGCAGGGCGGTTGTGCGTCCCGTCCCGACAACAGCTATCCCGCGATCGTGTCCAAGTGGACTGACACCGACTTTATAAACATGGGATTAAGCGGAAACGCCAAAGCGGAGTCCGCAATCGTCGGATATCTTTCCTCTTTGGCATGCAGCGTATTCGTATGCGACTACGACCACAACGCGCCCGACAAAGCCTATCTTGAGAAGACTCATCTGCCGCTGTACCTGACTTTCCGCGCGGCGCAACCCGACGTCCCGATAGTGTTTTTGACAAAGCCTGACCCTGAGCGCGATAAAAACGCCGTAAAGAGAAGACAGGTCATCCGCGCCACCTACGATTACGCCGTGAACCGCGGCGACAAAAACGTGTATTTCATAGACGGAAGCACTTTCTTCGGGCGCAAGGACCGCGAAATCTGTACGGTGGACGGTACGCACCCCAACGAGCTGGGATTTTATAAGATGGCTAAAGCGGTTTATAAAATACTGAGTCGGATATTTGATAATTAACGCCGACCTGCCTTTATCGCGCTTTAAATACTGACGACGACGATTTTGACCGTTTCTTACACTTACCCGTCGAGAAAAAGCATATATAAAGACAATTTAAAGTCAGATTTTACGCGCTTTAATGCCGTTTTGATAACCGCGATAAAAATTTGTCATAAAAATAAAATACTCTCTACCCCCCCTTTTATCTAGAAAAAGGCAGTAAACTAAAAAACGCACTATCCGAACGCTTAGTGTTTAAAAGCGAAACAAAACCGCTTTCAGAATGAGATAAGAAAGCGGCTTTTTGGCGTTTAAATGATATGTATTACCAGCCTGCAAGGCGTATGCAAAAGCTTCCGGCTTTTTAAATTACGCCAGATATTTGCAGGCGGCCATGGCGGCGGAGGCCCCGTCGGCTGCGGCGGTGGTCAGCTGGCGCACCGACTTTGTGCGGCAGTCGCCCGCGACGAAAACCCCTTCCGTTGCGGTCGTGCAGTCCTCGCCCGCGACGACGTAACCGTCCTTATCGAGCTTTACCAGATTTTCAAACGCTTCGTTATCGGGTTGCTGACCGATGGCGATAAAACAAGCCTTGACGGGCAGCACGAGTTTTTCGCCCGTTTCGCGGTTGTCGAACACGCAGGCGGAAAGCTCTTCCCCGCCTTCAAGAGCGGTCAGATTGACGTTTTTAATCCAGGTTACGTTTTGTTTCTGCATCAGCGCGTCGGAAAGCGCTTTATCGCCGAAAAACCTGTCCATCCAGGTACAGACGTACACTTTTTTGCAATAGTTGCTTAAAAGCAGAGAGTACTGAAGCGCGGTATTGGCGTCGCCCACAAGCGCGACTTCCTCGCCCGAATAGAAAGCCCCGTCGCATACGGCGCAGTAACTTACGCCCTTGCCCGAAAACTCCTCCTCCCCGGGAACGCCCACTTTTTTGTGCTTTGCGCCCGTGGCGATAATGACCGCGCGGGCTTCATATACACCGTACTCGGCTTTGACGCGGAAAATTCCGTCGGCGGTTTTTTCGACGTTCTGTACTTTGTCAAGCTCGAACTGCGCGCCCAGCGCGGTAATCTGCTCGAACAGATTGTCCGCGAATTCGCTGCCCGAAATCGCCTTGACGGAAGGGAAATTTTCCACTCTCGGAGAGTTGGCGATTTGTCCGCCCACGCAGTCGCCCTCCAGCACCAGTACGGATTTGCCGTTTCTTAAAGCGTAAAGCGCGGCGGTCATACCCGCCGTGCCTGCGCCTATCACTATAATATCAGTCATATCAGCCCTTTACGTTTTCGATGTAGCCCTTGATTTTGCTTGCGTTGTCGTAGCGGTCAAAGCCGTTGCCGTTAGGCACCAGCATGGTGGGCGCCTTTTTAACGCCGTACTTAAGCGTTTCTTCCCTGTTGTCCTCGGCGTCGACGACGAGGTATTCGATACCCGCCTTGTCCAGCATCATCTTGCTCATCTTGCAGTTAGGGCAGGTTTTGGTGGTGAACAGAATGGGTTTTTGTCCCTGTTCCTCGCCGCAGTCACACATATTTGCGGCCACTTCGCCGTAAGTCTTTTTCTCGTGCTTGAGTTTACTGGTCGCAATGTCGTAAACCTTGCGGTCCTTGAACTCCTGACTCTTGCCGTCGTTCCAGTTCTGGACGGGACGGTAGTAGCCCGTGATCCTGCTGTAAACCTCGGCGGGTTTACCGCAGACGGGGCAGGTGAACTGCTCGCCCGCAAGATAGCCGTGGTCGCGGCAGATGGAGTACGTGGGCGACAGCGTGTAGTAAGGCAGCGTGTAATTTTCCGCAATCTTTTTGACAAGCTGAGCGGCAGCTTTCCACGAAGGCAGTTTTTCGCCCAAGAACGCGTGGAAAACGGTGCCCGAGGTGTAAAGCGTCTGCAGTCCGTCCTGGATGTCCAGCGCGTCGAAGATGTCCGACGTGTAACCCACGGGAAGGTGCGAGCTGTTGGTATAATAAGGAGTATCGCCCTCTTTTGCGGCGGTCTTGATGTCGGGGTAACGCTTCACGTCGTGCTTTGCAAGACGGTAGGAAGTGGACTCGGCGGGAGTGGCCTCGAGGTTATAGAGGTCGCCGTACTGCTCCTGATAATCGCTGAGGCGTTCGCGCATATGGGTAAGCACGCGCTTGGTGAACTCCTGCGTTTCGGGAGAAGTCATGTCCTTGCCTATCCACTTGGCGTTGAGGCCCGCCTCGTTCATGCCCACAAGGCCGATGGTGGAGAAATGGTTTTCAAGCGTACCGAGGTAACGCTTGGTGTACGGATAAAGTCCCTCGTCCATGAGTTTGGTGATGATGGTGCGCTTTACCTTAAGCGAGCGCGCGGAAATATCCATCATTTTATCAAGGCGCTTCATGAACTCTTCTTCGTTTTCCGAAAGGTACGCGATGCGGGGCATGTTGATGGTGACGACGCCCACCGAACCGGTGCTTTCGCCGCTGCCGAAGAAGCCGCCCGATTTCTTTCTTAATTCTCTTAAATCCAGTCTTAATCTGCAGCACATACTGCGGATGTCGCTGGGCTCCATGTCGGAATTGATGTAGTTGGAAAAATAAGGCGTGCCGTACTTACTGGTCATCTCGAACAGAAGCCTGTTGTTTTCGGTGTCCGACCAGTCGAAGTCGCGCGTAATCGAATAGGTGGGAATGGGGTACTGGAAGCCGCGGCCGTTTGCGTCGCCCTCGATCATGATCTCGATGAACGCCTTGTTGACCATGTCCATTTCCTTTTTGCAGTCGCCGTAGGTAAAGTCCATCTCCTTGCCGCCCACTATCGCGGGAAGATTTGCAAGGTCGTTAGGCACCGTCCAGTCAAGCGTTATGTTGGAGAAAGGCGCCTGAGTGCCCCAGCGCGAAGGAGTGTTTACGCCGTAGATAAAGGACTCGATGCACTTTTTGACGTCGCGGTAGGAAAGATTGTCGACCTTTACGAAAGGCGCAAGGTAGGTGTCGAAGGAAGAAAACGCCTGCGCGCCCGCCCATTCGTTCTGCATGATGCCCAGAAAGTTGACCATCTGGTTGCAAAGGGTCGCAAGGTGACTTGCGGGCGAAGACGTAATCTTACCCGGGATTCCGCCCAGCCCCTCTTTTATAAGCTGCTTAAGGCTCCAGCCCGCGCAGTAACCCGTAAGCATGGAAAGGTCGTGAATATGGATATCCGCGTTTCTGTGCGCGTTAGCGATCTCCTCGTCGTAAATCTCGCTCAGCCAGTAGTTTGCGGTAATCGCGCCCGAATTGGAAAGAATAAGGCCGCCCACGGAATAAGTGACGGTGGAATTTTCCTTTACGCGCCAGTCGGTAACCTTGACGTAGCTGTCCACAAGCTCCTTATAGTCGAGAATGGTGGACTTCATGTTGCGGATTTTTTCGCGGTTCTTGCGGTAAAGAATGTACGCTTTGGCAACGTCGCCGTAACCTGCCTTTATAAGCACGTTTTCCACGCTGTCCTGAATGTCTTCCACCGCTATCTGCGAATCTTTGATCTTCGGCTCGAAATCCGCGGTAACCTTAAGCGCAAGCAAATCTATAATGTCGGGATTGTATTGCTTGTTCTGCGCCTCGAACGCTTTTGTGATGGCGGCGCTTATCTTGGAAATGTCAAAATCCGTGATTTTGCCGTCTCTTTTAACCACTTTGTACATATATCTTCCCTCCGTCGAGATGTAATTTTTTGAAAGAGTGTTCTTATTATAGCACCTTATATTGTGGTTGTCAACTAAAAGCAACAATATATTGTGGTTATTTTTAAAATTAAGCACAATATATTGTATTCATAATTATTATAATATAACTTTTGTTTTAAAAAAAGCGGAAAAAAACGTGTTTTTCATGCGCAAACAACGTCCCGAAACGACAAAACGCGACAAAATCCGCCCTTAATTTTTTGCGTGAAAATTCGTCGGCAATAAGGCTCAGGCTTTTACGGCCGATTTTGCACGCCCCGCGACAGAAAAAAAAGAGCGTCTTACGTGTTTTACGCTCTTACCGTCCGTTAGTTGCAGATATGATTAAACGCAGGCAAACCGTAATTTTCTCTTAAAGCCCGCGGCGCGGCACATCAAGATTTTTCTACCCGCGATAATGAAAACTGCGGCTTCTCTTCCCGCAATTGCACGGAAAATGTGATTCAAAAAGCTTGTTGCTTTTCGCCGTGTAATTCCGAAAAAGTTTCTCTTTACTTTCTAACGCGGAAATTTATTTTATATAAGCCTTAACCGCAATATTGATTAAGGGACTATCCCCACCGCCCCGGCAACGAAAACCGCGGTCAACGATTGCGCTTAAAAGGTATTTCGGATAAAGAGTTAAAATTCATCTTAATTCTGCCGAAGGAATGTATTTTTTTATTTCGTTAAGAAATTCCTGCATTTCGGCATCCGAATATGCGGAAACGTCGGCGCCGCCCACAAGGTCACCCGAATCCTTGAATTTCTGCAGGTAATATTTTTGCGCGCCTTTAAGCCAGACGCCTATTTCCGTAAAGCAGGACTTGTCGAAAAAGGGTTTTGCGACGGTGGTGCGGAATTCGTAAGGCACATCGCCTTTTAAAAGAACTGCCGCGCTTTTTTCGACCGCCTTTATGTCGGGGTTTTTTACGCCCGCGGTCAAAGCGTAAAGACGCGGACAGTTTTTTATGTCCATGGCGACGTAATCCACTTTTTTCAAGCGGATAAGCCGCTCCAGTTTATCGGGAAACGTGCCGTTGGTGTCCAACTTGACGTCATACCCCGTCTTTTTGACCTCGTCTATAAACTCCTCGATCCCCTCCTGCAAAAGAGGCTCTCCGCCCGTGATTACTACGCCGTCCAGTATTCCCTTGCGCTTTTTAAGCAAGGCGAAAACCTGCGCTTTATCCACAAGCGGATACTCGTTTGTGTGCGTGACGAGTGAAGCGTTATGGCAATAAGGACATCTTAAATTGCAGCCGTTAGTGAACACGATGCACGCCGTTTTGTCGGGATAATCGAGTAGCGTAAGATTTTGCAGCCCGCCGATTTTCATTTTTTTCGTAAGCCCTTTACCTTTATTTTAACCTTATGATATATGGTTTTGCGTTTTTTCGGCTTTTATATGAACGCACATAAATTTCGGCCGCAACGGCGCGGAAAAACGCAGTACCGACGGTTTGATTATATCTTCGCCCACGGCAAAAGTCAAGCAAACATTCAATGCGTAAAAGTTAAATTGACAGCGAATTTTTACGCCCTGTTTTCTTGACTTAACACCGCTTAAGATTGTATCATAACTTTATGGACACTATGAAAATTGAGAGAAACAGATCATGGGAAAGCGCGTGAGAGCCTGTAAACCCCGCGCGCTTCTTTTCATTGATCCGATTTATAGCGTAAAACGGATGCAATTTCGACTTTATAAACGATTTTGATTTCTCTTTCTTTGCCCGTATGTTTCGGATGCCCGCTTATAATGATTTGGCCTATTATTTCATAACACATCTCTCGCGCAAGCTCAGTCACATCGAAAAACTTCTTTACTTGCAAATAAAATCATCTACATCTGTTTGGCTGTTTCCGTTTGAATGACCTTTTTATCTGAGCCTTCTGTTTCTGCAGCGATCTTCTTTTGCTCGTCGGAATATTTCTCTATAAATCATTACAAATATCTTCCGGAATTTTTCCTTTGACCCAGTCCTCATAAGCAACCCGCATTAAATTTGTAAGTTCCTCTTGGCGATGACGTTTCGATTTCTACTTCTTTTGCGCGCTTTTGATCTCAGCACCGTCCGTCCGCTTCAATCCACAGGCGCTTTGTTTTGCTGCAATGCAGGCTGGTTTGCGAGAAAATTTTTTCAAAATCCTTTTTGCGGTTTGTTGAGTTTATTTATACTGTTTTAGCCTGTCTGCCACCAGGTTTTTTATACTTTTGCGGATGAAGTTTCTTCGTTATTTGAGTGAACAAAATATGTCTGATATTTTGATCTTATTTGTCTTTTTTCCGTAACGGATACTGCCTCGGATTATATGGTGCCGCCTTAAGTCCCCCCGCAGAAATCTTTTCGATATTCATCCTTCCCTCCGTTTTTTTTCATGAAAAAACCGCTCGGATATCCGAACGGTCTCAATTTTTA
>CALVUQ010000046.1 GCA_944363615.1 uncultured Clostridia bacterium
CAGAACGGCTATTATCAGATAAAACCACCAAGCCATAAACTAATTCTCCTTATTTTCTTTTCTGTCCTTGTCCTCAAGCTTTTCCGAATCCGCGGAGCCGTCGTTACCGTCAAGCTTTTCCGAATCAGCGGCGCCGTTTAAGTCTGAGCTATCCAAGGAATCGGAACCGCTTTCTTTAAGATCGTCCTTAACCTCGCCTGAAATTTCGGCGGGATTTTGTTCTTTACTCGATTCTTCGGCAGTAACTTCGATAACCGTTTCGGGATCGTCGTCGCCCGTCACGGCGGGTACGGGCGTAATCTCGCCCAGCCAGCCTTTTTTGTACATAAAGCGGGACGCGGCTATTGCCACAATTGCGCCGACGGGTACCATGATACCCACCGTTCCTGCATTAAGCGCAGGCACGAAGATGAACAGCACAAGCATAAGAACCGCAGGCACAACGGCTATTTTCCAGTTTTTGGAGATATACACCACGCCCAAAGCGCCGAACAGCGCGGGCAGGATATTTGCAAACGCGGGCTGAAGAAACTCGCTTTGCAATACGGGGGTAAGCGGGATTATGAGACACACGCCTAAAATTATAATTCCCGTAGTTACAATGGAAGAAACTGCGGTGGAAATGGTGGAAATTATTTCGCCTTCTTCGGTGCCGGGCTTGACTTCCGCACCCTCCATACACGCCAGCGCGCAAGGCACTTTCAGATTGGAAAGGTTGCCCGTGACGAACCCGAGGTAAGAGCTGCCCGCGCCCAGCATGGGTACGTAAGTAAACACCTCTATAACGCCCACCGTCCAGAAAATGGGGGCCACGGCCAGCGTACCCTTAAGCACGCCGCTCATACTGGGCCACGCCTGAAAAATAAGCGCGGTGACGAACGGGAACGCGAAGATAAGCGCGGCCGCCGCCCAGCCCCAGATCCTGCCGTAAAAATGAACGCTGTCAAGATAGGTCATATTGCGTTTTGAATTTTTCATCTTTAAGCCCCTCCTTTAACCCAGCCACGAAGTAATGGGTATGGCAAGCAGCATACTTGCCACCATGCAGATAGGCAAAGCGTAATCGCTGAGCCACTTCCAGTTGAGTTTTTTTATGACGAAACCGCATACGCACATAATCGCCGCCGAAATCAGCATGACGAAAACGGGAATCCAGCCCGTGATGCCGTCGGTTATATCGCAGAAAATGAAGCCTAAAAACGCGCTTATCATGCCCATGAACAGGGACGTTATGAAAATTTCGCCCCATTTTTTGTCCTTTGCCTGAAACTTGACAAGGCCGCGGTCGATTTTTTTGCACAAAAGCGGTACGAGAATAAGTCCCATAATGATTCCCAGCATCATGACGGTGGATACCGTGACGAACTGTTCCGCCGAAACGGCTTCGCCCAAAGACGAGCCCACGGCTTTAAGCGCCGCGTCTGCCGCAGTAGTCTCATAGGTAAGCGAACCTATAACGCTTAACCTAAGCCAGGGAAGCGGAATTCCCAGGCTGAAAGAAAGCGTAATGACGCCTATGAAAATGGAAATCGCGGGCGCAACCGAGAACACCGCCGCTTTTTTGATCGTGCGCCTTACTATGGCCATATCCATGCCCATGGCTTTCGCCCTTTTTACGGCGCGTACCAGAAAAAACACGGACTGGGCAAGCACGAAAGCGATTACTATAGCCACAAGAACATAAAGCACCGGGCTGTTGACGTCGAAAGGCATAATTGGTTTTCTCCTTTACTTCGTTTAGTTAAAGCAATGCAAAAACGAAAAAGGGCATAATAAGATTATGCCCCTGAAAAAACTTATCTGGCGACAATCGAAGCAAGCTCGTAAAGGTCGGTGTTGAATTTCCTCTTCATGCTGAGTCCTTCCACGATGTCGATGTCGTAAACTTTATTCTCGTGAATACCTACTATACGGTTGCCGATGCCCTTTTCCAGCAATTTGACGGCATGCGCGCCGAAGCAGGTGCCGAGGTATCTGTCCTGATTGCTGGGCGAGCCGCCGCGCTGTATGTGTCCAAGAACGGTTGAACGTATGTGAAGATCCGTCTTTGCGGTAAGCTCCTTCATCAGTTCGTCCGCGTGGCCGGCGCCCTCGGCAAGCACTACTATGCCGCTGCGTTTGCCGCTTGCGCGGAACTCCTTAAGCTTGGCTACTATATCGTCGAGACTCAGCTTCATTTCGGGAACGATGATGATTTCCGCCCCGCCGCCGATGCCTGCGTAAAGCGCAAGGTCGCCGCAATTCCTGCCCATGACTTCAACGATCGAGATGCGCTCGTGCGAGGACATGGTATCGCGGATTTTGTTGATCGCGTCCAGAATGGTGTTGCAAGCCGTGTCAAAACCTAAAGTGTAATCGGTGTAGGCAAGGTCGTTGTCGATGGTACCGGGAATGCCGATCGTGGGAAAGCCCTTTTCGGACAGCACTTTTGCGCCCATAAAGGAGCCGTCTCCGCCGATAACTATAAGGCCTTCGACGCCGTGTTCCTTAAGATTTTTGATGCCTGTGGCCTGACCTTCGGGCGTCTTGAATTCGGGGCAGCGCGCAGTGCGCAATATGGTGCCGCCTCTGTGAATGATGTCGGACACGCTTCTTAAACCCATCTCGACGAAATTGCCGTCGATAAGACCGAAATAACCGCGCTCGATACCCACGACTTCCATGCCGGCGTAAATGCCGTACCTGACCACCGCGCGAATGGCGGCGTTCATGCCGGGCGCGTCCCCTCCGCTTGTAAGAATTGCGATTTTTTTCATATTGTCATACCTCCGAGAAAGCTGCGACTTTTTACTATTATATCATTTTAAACGCCATAAGAAAAGCGATTGAACGAATTTTTTCCGTATTTCTTTATAACCTTTTCATTTGTTTCAATCCGTCAGCTTACCTTAATGTTGTTTTCGCCTATCAGTCCGCAAAGTTCGTTGTACATAAGGGGATTTACGGAAGTGCTTATGCCTAAAGGATACAGCTTGTTGTCGTCCGTGTTCTTTATATAGGTTTCGTCATCGCCGGGGTAAGCCTTAAGAATGTTCTGAAGCATGTCCACCACGCTTTCGTCCGCCTTTTCGAAGGACAGATAAAAACAGATTTTCTTGCTGCTGCCTTTTTTGACGCCGTCCCAGCTTTCTATGGAATCCACGGAAACGGAAACGGTGTCTTCCCTGCGGCGAACCCTGCCCGTGACGGTGACAAGCTTGTCTTTCACAAACACGTTTTTGTAACGCGACAGCTTGTAGCCGCCCAGCATGAGCTCCACCGTGCCGTAAAGGTCCTCAAGCTTTCCGATACCGAATTCTCTGCCCGACTTTTTGCCCGTCTTTTTGGCTGCCTCGGTAATCTGACCGCCTAAAGTCACAACCGTGTCTTCCGCCACGACGTAATTTTCGCCGTCGCCTTCCTCGTCCTCGTTAAGCGCGTGCAGCATCGCGGTATTGTAAGAATATTTCTTAAGATGCTCCTTATATTGTTCAAGCGGATGACCCGTAAGATAAACGCCCGCAACTTCCTTTTCCTTGGCGAGTTTTTCGGAAAGCTCGTACTCCTTGATGTCGGGATAATCGAACTTGTCGAAGTCGCTTGCAATAGTGTCGAAAAACGAAATCTGTCCCCTTGCCGATTGCTGGCGGTCCCTTGCCACCCTGTCGAGAATCTGCTCGTAAACGGCGATAAGCTGGCTACGGTTCAGCCCGAAGCAATCGAAAGTGCCCGCGTAAATAAGACTTTCCAGCTGTTTTTTGTTAAGCATGGAGTCCTGCATTCTCTTTACGAACTCCACGAAATCCTTGAATTCGCCGTTTTTTTCGCGCTCCGCCACAATGTTTTCGATGACGGAAATACCCACGTTCTTTATCGCCGCCATACCTATACGCACGCCGCCGTCCTCGACCGAAAACTCCGCGTAAGAACGGTTGATGTTGGGCGGCAGCACTTTAAAACCGCGCTCCTTAAGATAGTTGAGATAGTTTGAAATTTCCTCGATGGAAGTAATGCGGTTGTTAAGCACCGCGGTGACGAACTCCACGGTATAATAGCATTTTAAGTAAGCCGTCTGATAGGCAAGATAAGCGTAAGCCGCCGCGTGCGACTTGTTGAACGCGTAAGAAGCAAACGTGGACATGTCGTCGTAAATCTTGTTTGCGATTTCCTTGGAAACGCCGTTCGCAATCGCGCCCTTGATGTCCACGCGGTCGTTGTGCAATCCGTTCAGGAAAATCTCGCGCTCCTTTTCCATTTTCTCTTTTTTCTTCTTGCTCATCATGCGGCGCACTTCGTCGGCTCGGCCCAGCGAATAGCCCGCCACGTCCTGAACGATACGCATGACCTGTTCCTGATACACCATGATGCCGAAAGTGACTTTCAGCGTGGGCTCTAAAAGCGGGTGGTCGTATTTTATTCCCGCGGGATTGCGCTTGTTTGCGATGTACACGGGGATTTTATCCATGGGGCCCGGGCGGTAAAGGGAAATACCTGCTATTATTTCTTCCAACGAGTTGGGACGAAGGTCGCGCATGAACTTTTTCATACCCTCCGACTCCAGCTGGAATACGGCGTGAGTGTCCCCTTCGCCTATCAGCCTGAAAGTCCCTTCGTCGTCATAGCTCATTCCGCCGTAAAAGTCGATGTCGATGCCGCGCGTCTGCTTGACGTATTTTATCGCCTTGTTGATATCCGTGACCGTCCTAAGCCCCAGAAAGTCCATTTTAAGAAGTCCCAGCTCCTCGCACTCGATCATGTTGAACTGAGTCGTGACTATTCCTTCGCCCGATCTTGCCATGGGAATATGGTCGGCTATCGGGTCGCGGCAGATAATGACGCCCGCCGCGTGCATACCCGTCTGACGGGGCATGCCTTCCACCTCCATAGCCATGTCGAGAATACGCTTGACCATGGGGTCGGAGTCGTACATTTCCTTAAGCTCCGGAATGAACGGATTGGGGTCGTCCGCTTTTTTGGGTTTTTCGAATCCCAACAGATGCCCGATATGATTGTGTCCCATCATCTTGGGCATGAGTTTGGTAATCTTGTCCACTTCTGAAAACGGCTGATTGAAAACTCTGCCCACGTCTTTGACCGCGGCTTTGGCGGCCAGCGTGCCGAAAGTTATAATCTGCGACACGTTGTTTACGCCGTATTTTCCCACGACGTATTCTATTGTGCGCTCGCGTCCGTCCACGCAGAAGTCGATATCGAAATCGGGGTTGGAAACGCGCTCGGGGTTAAGAAAGCGCTCGAAAATCAGGTCGTATCTCAGCGGCTCGACCTTGGTTATTCCTATGGCGTAAGCGACGATGCTGCCCACGCCGCTGCCCCTTCCCGGGCCCACGGGAACGCCGTGAGTTTCCGACCAGTTGATGAAATCCCAGACGATAAGAAAGTAATCCACAAATCCCATGCGCTTGACTATGCCCAATTCGTACTCGGCACGCTCGCGGATTTTATCGGTAATCTCGCCGTATTTGCGGCTTAACCCGTCAAACGTCAGCTTGCGCAGAAACTCGTAAGGAGTGCTGCCGTCGGCGGGCACATACGCGGGCATAAGCGGTTCCTTGGAAAAAAAGTAGGGCTCGCATTTGTCCGCTATTTCCAGAGTATTTGTAATGCTGTCCTCGAGATTGGGGAAAAGCGCCTTCATTTCGTCGCCGCTTTTCAGGTAGAATTCCTTGGTGGGGAAATAGCCGTTGTCGTCCACCCCGCCTTCTGCCATTCCCGCGTCGGATTCGTCGGTGTCCTCCGCCGCAAGCGTAGTACGGAAGGAAATGCACTGCAAAACCTTTTGCGCCGCGGCGTCCTTTTTGTTGAGATAGTGCACGTCGTTGGTCGCCACGATTTTGACGTTATGGCGGCGCGCAAGCTGTACAAGGTGCGGAAGCACCGTCTTTTGATCGCGGATATTGTGGTCCTGAATCTCTATATAGTAGTCGTCGCCGAAAAGAGCCTTATATCTTTCGATAATCTCGTCGGCGCCCGCCATATCCCCTTTAAGTATAGCCTGAGGAAGTTCGCCCGCAAGGCACGCCGAAAGACAAACAAGCCCTTCGGCATGCTCCTTAAGGTGTTTGAAATCCGTGCGCGGCTTGTAATAAAGGCCGTCGACGTAAGCGATGCTGACCAGTTTTATAAGGTTTTTGTAACCCGTCATGTTTTTGGCAAGCAGAATCAGGTGGTTGTACTTGGGCATCTTGCCGTTAACGGTAGTCTTTACGTCCATGTCGTCGGTCATGTACAATTCGCAACCGATGATGGGCTTGACCTTGAACTCCCGTCTTTCCGCAATGAATCTGAACGGGTCAGCGTCCTTGTCCGTATGACGGATTGCGGCTTTGACGAATTCCAGAGCGCCGTACATGTTGCCGTGGTCGGTAATGGCGACGGCGGGCATGCCCAGTTCGTCACAGCGGCTGAAAATGCGTGAAATTCGGGTTGCGCCGTCCAGCAGGCTGTATTCGGTATGAACGTGAAGGTGTACGAATTTTTCCATCAGTGGTTTACTTTCTCCTTATCGGAAAGGCTTTCGGCGATTTCCTCTATCTTGTTGAGTCTGTTTTTAAGAGTGCTTTTATTAAGCCCCGTCTTTGCGGCAAGTGCGGAAAAGCTGTCGTCGGGATTGTCTAACCGCGCTTTTGCAACAAGCAGAAGTTTGTCGGGAAGCGCCGCCAACCCCATTTTTTTACTTATGAGTTTTATGTCCTCCACCTGCCTTACGGAGGCGTTTACCGTCTTGGAAATGTTTGCGATTTCGCAATTTGTGCGGCGGTTGGTCTCGCGGCTGAGCTGACGAAGCACCAGTCTGGAATTAAGCTCCAGCACTGCCTCGGATGCGCCCATCAGCGCCAGACAGTCGCTTACCCCTTCGCTTTCCTTGATGTAAACGACGAATTTATCCTTGCGTTTGGTTATCCTTGCGGGAATATCGAACCTTGTCAGAAGCGCGGCAAGACTTTCGGCAAACTCAATGCTGCTTAACGCAAACTCCAGATGATAACCGGTAGTAAGCGAAACGCTGCCTGCGCCCAGAAACGCGCCCCGTATATAATTAACCGCACAGCAATCCGACCTTATTATAGAGGCGGGAATACCGCGGTTTACCGCGCGCTCGCCGCTTTCGTCGCGCACGAATATCCCCAACGCAAATAAAGCCCCGCTTAAATTTTTTCCGCTTATCACCGTTTCCGCCCCGTGAAAGGAAACCTCCACGCCGTCGAAAAGTTCCAGGCACAGCTCGCGGGTTTTGGCTTTAAGCTCGCGACTCAGCGCGGGAAGAACCAGTTTCATTTCTCCGCGCGAAATGACGATAGATCCGCCCGTGTGCACTAGTGCGGACAAAAATGCGCGCTTACAGCAGTCCGTACTGAATGACGGCCTGGCTATTTCTTTTTTTGCCGATAGCGAATAACTGTTCATGTCCCGCCTTTCCCGTCGTTAACTCTGTTTTTCCCGCGACGCCGATTTGCTTTAAGAATAACGCTTTCCGCTTAATCAGGAATAACGCTACCCTCCGTCGCAGCAGTCGGTTTATAAGTCCTTATCCCGTTCGTCAGTCCTTGTAAAGCCCCTTTTCCTTGCGGCTTCTGAAACGCGGAAGACGCTCCCAGTTGGCGATTTGCGCGTAAGGAATACCCACACGCTCTATAGCCGCAACGGGCACGGAAAAGTCGCCCACCCTTTCTACGGAATGAGCGTCCGAATCGCAAATGAATTCAGTTCCTTCCGACGCAATAATTTCAAGCTCTTTATCGGTCATGGAAATGCGCTTTCCGTTAAGTTCGACGTAAGTGCCGAAATGGCGGCAGGCGCGCGCCACTTCTGCGGCGTCCGCTTTTATGCCGTAATTTATGTGCGAAACGATATCCACGCTGTAATTTTCAAGCAGTTTTATATAGGCGTCCGTGTTGCGCTTGATAAGCTTTGCCGAGCTTTTTTCCGTATTGCCGAAAATAAAGTTGGGCAAAAAAAACATACCGAAGTCCGACAGCTTGTCCGGAAGCACGAATTTGTGGTAGCCGCATATGACAAGGTCCAGCATGGGCATGTCCGACGGCAGAATATCGGCTTTCCCACGGCGGGAGCTTAAGTTTGTTTCAAGTCCGAGATAAATATTTATCGAAGGATATTTTGTTTTTAAGAACTCCGTTTCCTGGCGCATAGTCTTCCAGTCCATGCGGCGCACGTTGTACGTCATGTGACGAAAGCCGTGGTCGGTAATCGCGATTTCTTTCAAACCCGACTTTAAAGCGCGGATCACGTTTTCTTCAATCGTGCCCTTACCGTGAGAATATATAGTATGAGTATGATAGTCGCCCCAAAATGCCATTAAAAGTCTCCGATTAACCTGATTTCTCTTTTTAGTATTACGCCGAAGCGCTTAAAAACTTCCGCTTCGATCCTTTCCATAAGCTTAAGCACGTCTTTCGCGGTGGCGCCGCCCGTGTTAACTATAAAATTCGCGTGTTTACAGGACACTTCAGCGCCGCCCTCTCTTGCACCCTTAAGCCCGGCCTGCTCGATATACCAGCCTGCGGGCTTGTCGCCTTTAAGATAAACCGAACCGGCGCTGCGCCCTTTCGGCTGAGTCTTACCGCGATTATACTGAAGCGCACGCATGCGCGACAGAATTTCCGCCTGGGGAGAAAACTTAAGCCGAAGCATTGCGCCCAGTATGAAATCTCCGTCCGCGATTGAACTTTGCCTGTATGTAAAACGGCATTCCTCGCGGCTGAGACGCACGAGAGAGCCCCCTCTCAGCACGTCCGCGTAAACAAGCGAATCCGCAATGCAGCCGCCGTATGCGCCCGCATTCATAAGCACAGCCCCGCCCACGGAGCCGGGAACGCCGCAAGCCCATTCTATTCCGCCGAGGCAGCGCTCTGCACAAGCGGCGCAAAGAGTGATAAGCATAACGCCGCTGCCCGCGTAAACGTATTCTCCGTCGAAAGTAAGCGTCCCCAGCCTGTTTACGATTACTTTCCTTTCTGACCCCCTGTCGGAAGCCAGAACGTTTGTGCCGCGTCCCAGAATTATGCAATCGTCCTTCAGCGCGTCAGCGGCCTCTTCGGGGTCGTGTATCGCAACGATGTCCGCCTCTCCTCCGATGCCGAAACTGGTGTACGAGCTAAGGAGTGCCATGCTCATATATTGTACCTCATTTCATTCATTTTTTCAAGCGCTTGGGCAAAAGAAATGCAAATCGGAAGAAATTGCCTTTTGTCCGAAACTCCACTTACAATATATGCCTTACGCCCCGCGAAAGTAACCTCGGGTAAAAAAAACAGAAAAGTGCACAGCATGATATTGACTAATCGGAAACTTAAATGTACAATTTAATCATGAGTAAGAAGGAAGAATACAAAAAGCTTAAAAAATTTTTTGCGGATACGAAAGACGAGCCGCTTGAAAATATGGACGGTTTTTTCGACGCCCGCATTGAGTTTTACGAAGAGCATATGTCGCATTGGCGCCGTCACTACGAATACGTCGCAAACGTTTTGCCGACGCACACCCGAAATCTTCTCGACTTGGGATGCGGAAGCGGGCTGGAACTTGACGCGATTTTCACGCGTTTCCCTCTTCTTGACGTCACGGGCGTAGACTTGTCCGAAAATATGCTGGCTAAGCTGAAAAACAAACACGCCGACAAAAACATAACTTTGGAAAAATGCGATTACTTCGATTTCGACGCCGGAGAAAACGTTTTCGACGCGGCGGTTGCCTTTGAAACCCTGCACCATTTTACGGCGGTAAGAAAACGAAAACTGTTTGAAAAAATATTCCGCTCCCTCGTTAGCGGCGGAATATTCATAGACTGCGATTACATTGCATTATCTCAGGAAATAGAAAAAGCAGCCTTTGACGAATGTCTGAAAAGGCGCAGAAAGTATAAGATTCCGCCCCGGACTTATGTGCATTTCGATACTCCGCTGACGCTCAAGCACGAATTGTCGGCGCTTAAAAAAGCGGGCTTTTCAAAGATAAAATGCCGTTTCCTTCCGCACGAACGGAATACGGCAATAATCATAGCCCGTAAGTAATACGGCGCCGCCTACTGACGGATTTACGAAAAAACAGAACTGAATAAAACAAAACCCGCCTTTAAGACGGGTTGTATTTTTATTTAACTGAATTATTTAAGTTTATTGAGATACTTGCTGAATTTTGCTATATCCTCGTTGTTGCCGCCCACTATGATGTGGTCGATGGACGACAAAACCGTGTCGCCGCCTGGAGACGTAATGACTTCTTCCCCGCCGGCAAGCACCAGAATTACGTTTACCTTGAAATGTTTTCTTACGTCAAGTTCGATAAGGCTTTTACCCGACCACGCGACGGGCACCGCGATTTCCATGATGCTGTACTTATCGTTGACCTCCATAAGGTCGTTAAGCTTCTGATTTATCAGTTTATTGGCGGTTTTATACGCCATATCCGCTTCAGGCACCATGACGTAATCGGCGCCGATTTTTTCCAGCACTTTTTTGTGCTTGTCGTTGTAAGCCTTGGCGATAATGTAAGGCACGCCCATTTCCTTGCAGGTAAGAGTGGTAAGAATGGACGCCTGGATATCGCCGATAGCAACTATAACCGCGTCGAAAGAGCTTATTTCCACGGCTTTAAGCACGTTTTCGTCCGTGGCGTCCGCGGTAATGGCATGCGTGGCAAACGCGGCCACTTCCTGAACGCGTTCTTCGTTGTCGTCTATGGCAAGCACTTCTTTGCCGCCCGCAACGAGTGCGCGCGTAAGCTCGCTGCCGAATCTTCCCAACCCGATAACGGCAAACTGATCAAGTTTTTTGCGGGGAAATTTAACCATTTTAATAAAAACCTCCTTCGTCACAGGACGAAATCGTCACATCATTATGTTGAATTCCTGGTATTGAATCCTTTCCTGAGTTTTCTTTCTTCTCGTCGCGGCCATAAGCAAAGTATAAGTACCCACTCTTCCCATGAACATTACGAGGATTATTATAATCTTACTGCCCAGCGACAACAGGCCGGTAATACCCATCGACAGTCCCACCGTGGCGTAAGCGCTTACCGCCTCGAACAAAAGTTGTTCGTAGGTAAAGTTGCCGCCGTCGAAGGCAAGCAAAAGCGTCTGGGTAACCGTAAGCGTGACTATTGCCAGCACGAAAATCGTCGCCGCCTTGGAGCGGACGTTATTGCCCACTTTTCTCATGCCGATAACGGTGGACCTTTTCTGACGGACGTGCGCGGCAATCCAGACCAGAAGGACGAACAGAGTCGTGGTTTTGATACCGCCGCCGGTTGAGCCCGGGGACGCGCCGATAAACATCAGCATAATCGTGACGCTTCTCGAAACGGGTGAAAGTTCGCCTAGCGGGAAGGATGCAAAACCCGCGGTACGCGTAGACGCCGAAAGGAAGAACGCGTTTGCCAGCTTGTCGCCGAAACTAAGTCCGCCTATGGTGGCTTCGTTGTTATACTCGCAAATCATATAAATCGCCGTACCGAACAAAAGAAGCGCTCCGCTGACGATAAGCACGATTTTGCTGTCCATGCGCAGTTTTTTGAATCTTCTGGTGCTTACTATGTCCCCGACTACTATGAACCCCAGGCCGCCGATTATTATCAGCAGCGACAGCACTATCAGCACAAACGGGTCGGAAATATACGGCTCAAAGCTTTCCTTGTAGGGAACGATGTCCAGGCCCGCGTTGCAGAAAGCCGAAACGCTGTGAAAAACCCCGTACCAAAGCGCGCGTCCGAAAGAAAAATCGAAGCTGAAAGCAACGGTAAGAAGCACCGCGCCCACCCCCTCGATTAAAAACGAAAGCCTTACGATGTTAAGGGCAAGCCGTCCCAGAACGCTCATGTCGTTTTCGGAAAGATAGTCGCGCATGTTAAGCCTTTCGCGCAGGCTGAAACGGCGCCCCAGCATTACGAACGTCGCAGAAGCCAGCGTCATAAACCCCAGCCCGCCTATCTGAATGAGCAACAGGACCACTACATGGCCGAAGGAAGTAAAAGTGCCCGCAAGATCGACGGTGCTTAATCCCGTCACGCACGTTGCGGAAGTGGCGATGAAAAGCGCGTCTATGAAATTTATTCCGTTTACGGAGGAAAAAGGCAGCATTAAAAGCGCAGCCCCCACCAGAATGACTACAAGAAAGCTTAAAACGATTATTCGCGTCTGATTGAGAAAGCCGGTAGAGCCGGGCTTCCCTCCGATTTTGACGAATCCGTATTTCATGTCGATTATTATACTACTGTACCGTTAAAATGTAAAGCGTTTTTATCCGCATGATAAATCGCGGCATTACTTATGATAAAGCTTTTTTGTCTGATACTTAGGCTCGCAGGTAAGATTTATGCCCAATTTCTTGATGACGTTTACGTCCACCTGAGACAGTATAACCGTGGAATGCATTTCGCAGCCGCGCAATTTGGGCAGCTGTTCCAT
>CALVUQ010000047.1 GCA_944363615.1 uncultured Clostridia bacterium
CAATCCCCCTTCGGGATCGGTGCGACGGAATTCCTCGGGCATGAATTCGTCAAGGGCGCGCGTCATTGCCTCTTTGTGGGTGCGGTATACCGGCAGGCTTTTCTGAATGTTGGGCTTAAGGTAGCCGCGCTTTAGATACTCGCACGCGATAAGCTGGGAAAGCGACGCCGTATGAAGGTCGGTCCCCTGTTTGGCGATGACCAGCTTGCGTATAACGTCCTTGCCGCCCGTCATTACCGCCACGCGCAGACCCGGGGAAAGAATCTTGGAAAAGCTGGTGACGTACACGACTTTGTCCGAAAGGTCGAAGCTTTTAAGCGCCGGAATGAAATCTCCCGTGAACCTTAATCGAGAATAGGGGTCGTCCTCCAGCACCATAACGTCGTATTTATCGGCAAGATAAGCTATTCCCTTGCGGTTTTCGGCGGTATAGGACCTGCCTGTAGGATTGGAAAAAGTGGGAACGACGTAAATAAACTTGGGCTTGTATTTTTTTATCTTTTCCTCAAGGTCGCTGAGTACAAGTCCCTGCTTGTCCGAATCCACGCCCACGACGCGCGCTTCGTAAGTTGCGGCAATCTGCAAAAAAGCGAGGTATGTAGGATTTTCGACAAGCACGACGTCGCCTTTGTCGATAAAGACTTTGCACATAAGGTCGATGCCCTGTTGTCCGCCCGACACGACAAAGAGGTTATCGATGGATTGCGCCTTTATTCCCACATCTAACAGAAAATATTTAAGCTGCTCCCTGAATTCGGGCACGCCTTCGCTTAATCCGTACTGAAGCGCGCCTATCGCACCCGCTCCGCCCAAGATATCCGCCGCAATTTCGCGTATCTCTTTCACGGGAAGACACTCGGTTGCGGGAAGACCGCCCGCAAAGGAAATCATCTGAGGCAGCGCGGTAAGCTTTAATATCTCGCGCGTGGCGGATCCGCTTAAACCGTTCATTCTGGTACTGTATTCGCTCATGATAACATCACCTTAAAATAAAAATCAATTTTGTTTATCCCCGTCTGAGGGCTTTTTCTTGTCGGCAGCGGCCGCGCCGCATATCCCGACGGGCAGAAAATAAGTCTTGGGCGGCAGATACTTTATCGTAAAATACGCCGCAAATCCCACGAAAAGCCCGGCGATCACGCTTGCAAGCATAAAAAGCGGCAGAACGGGCAGAAGATTAACCCCTACCGTAACGGAAGCGACAAAAAGCTGAACCGCATTGTGCAAAAGCGCGCCGGTAAAGCTTACGGATATGAGTGAAATTCGCGGCAGAAGCAGTTTTATAAGCAGCACCTCTACGGTAAGAGAAATTAACCCTGCGGGCAACGAATAAGCAAGCGACCAGATTCCGCCGCCGAAAACCGCGCCCAAAAGACATCTAACCGTCAGTATGAAGTACGCGTCGGCTACGCCGAGAATAAATACCGCAACCAGGCTGACCACGTTTCCAAGACCCATTTTTGCGCCGGGAGCAAACACCAGTAAAGGCGGCAAAGCGCTTTCCACGACGTGCAGCACAAGCGCCGCCGCGGTAAACAACCCCAGATAAGTTATACGCCTTGTTTCCATCGCCTTCAAAAAAACTCCTTATTTTTCCTGCCCCGTGTCCACCTGAAAATCGCTTTCGCCTTCGATGACGATCACGACGTTTTCGGGAAGGCAAACGATTGATTGGTTCACCTTATCTATTTTACCGGTGTGCTCGCATATTTTATCGGCGCAAACCGAGTCTTTGACGTAAACTTTGCCGTCCTCTATTACTACGGTAAGAGTGTCAAGCGCTATTTCACGGTCTTCGGAAAGGCTGTAAAAGTAAGTATTACCGTCCGCGTCTATACGCACGCCGCCGCCCTTCTCGCCCGTGAACAGCCCGAAAACGGAACACACGATCGCCGCAACCGACAATAACGCAATGACGATAACGTCGACGGCTTTTACGGGAGGGGAATTTTTTACCGCGTTAACGCTTTTAAGATCGGTCATAAGGGGCTGTATTCGGTCTGATAAAGAGTTTCACCCGGGGTGAAATCGATATCGCCCGCAAACACGTATTTTTTGTCTGAAGTAAAAATTATGCCCTTATAGCCTTTTTCCTGTAAAAACTGCGCGCCTTTTTGTGCGCCCATTACGCACACCGCCGTGGAATACGCGTCCGCAAGCATGGAATTTTCACCGATTACGGTAGCCGAAATCACGTAGGAATCGCTGTTTTTGTATCTTCCCGTATTTGCGTCGTATTCCACTCCCACGGGCATAAGCGTCCTGCCGTCTATGATATGGCACACTTTTACCGACGCGCCGCCGTCGTAATAATAATTGAAACAACGCTCGTAGTCGCCGCTGGTGACGACCGTGGCGTCGCCCCCGACGTAAAAGCCGCAAACGTACTGCGGAGAGGACGAATCCTCTTTGCGCGGATTGATTACGCCCACGCCCCACGGCTGATAAGACTTGCCGTTATAATAATCGCCCACAAGCATGACGTTGCCGCTTAATTTGATAAGCGCGGATTTCAATCCGTACTTAAGCGCGATTTCGCGACACTTGTCCGCGCAATAACCCTTTGCTATTCCGCCAAGATCCAGCTTGAGTTCCGAAACGTATTTCTCGAGATAATATTTTCCGTCTTCTGTATAAAAGCCGAAGGTGTTTTCACTCATGTCCGTAAATCCGAGAAGCGCCGAAAGCTGCTCTTTTGACGGAAGCGCGGGCGGCTGAGTGACGGTACCGTTTCCGTAAACGTAACGGTTGATGCCTTCCGCGTCCACACCCCAGGCGTGAGAGATTCCGCTTAACGCGGCGTTGAACGCCCCGTCCGTTGCATAATAAAGCTCCCTTGCCGCGGAAACAAGCTTATAGGCGTGATAATCCACCTCTATCCTTTCGCCTGCGGAAAGAGCGTTAAAACGCGATAAAAGGCTGTCGGTGCGGTTTACGTTGACGGAAGCGTCGATTTCGTTGAGAAAATCAAGCATTTCTTCCACGGCTTCTTCGTCCTTATCTCCGAGAACGGACGCGGAAAACACCAGCCCGGACGAAAAGACCGTCTGGGTTACCGTGTAATACGTGCCGCCCGAGCAGGCGAAACACAATGCGGAACACAGCCCCGAAAGAATTATAGCAATCAGTTTTCTCAATCGCACTTATATAAACCTCTTTTATTTTTCGGCCGCAACGAATATCATGCCGATGGTATCGGGCCCGCAATGGCTGCCTATTACCGGCCCTACCAATTGTTCCCAGATATCGGCCTGGGGATACTTTTCGCGTATGGCGGCGATAGTATAATCTGCGTCCGGGTCGCAATCGGCGTTCATGATGACAATGGGATAACTTAAATCGACCTTATCCTTTTCAAGATATCCCGTAATGTCCTTAAGCGATTTTTTTCTGCCTTTGGATTTTTCGATGTTTTCCAGCTTTCCGTCGATATTGGAGATAATGGGCTTTATGTCGAAAAGCGTGCCCACAAACGCCTTGAACGAGGACAGTCTGCCGCCGCGCTTGAGATAAATAAGGTTAGATACGGTAAAATAACATTTTACTCGCTCGCGGAAAGACTCGACGAATTTTACGACCTCCGCGTCGGACGCGCCCTCGTTGTGAAGTTTGGCCGCGTAATAAACCACTATTCCCGCCGCCATGCTTATGTGCTTGGTATCGACTACGGAAACGGTACGCTCGGGATACGTCTGTTTAAGCTGCTGTATAGCCTTTGCCATGGACTCGAAAGTCGCGCTCATCTTATGCGAAAAGGTAACGTAAATTATATCTTCGCCGCTTTTGAGAACGGGCTCGAAATAATCGAGGTAGTCCTGCATGTTAAGAGCGCTGGTCTTGGGTACGGCGCCTTTGCGCATATCCTCGAAAAATTTACGGTTGTCGGTGTTTTTGCCTAAGTCGTAATAGTATTCCTTATCCACCACGGTATAAGGCATGGATATATAATTGATGCCGAGCGATTCTACTTTGTCGAACCACAGCTCGCAATTGCTGTCACAGAAAAATTTACTCATTGATTTTACCTCCCTATGGTTTTATTTCTTCCTTTATGCCTATGTGATTTTTGCAGCGGTTAACAAAATAACCTTAATAATTATAAACTTTTTTTACCTTTTTTGCAACTGTTATCGTAAACTTTATCCATAAACCGATATAAAATATGGGCAAAATGCACAAATTACGTGCTTTTTACCCATAAATCTTTACCTTTACTTAAATTAACGCAGCCTGTCAGCCGTCAAGTCCCGCAATGTGAGTCAGAAATTTGAATTCGTTGTCCTCCCACTCGCGCGGTTGCGACTCGTGCCCGTGATAGGAAGCGATATACATATTTTTCTTTGATTTTATCTTGTTGTAGCAGGCAAACTGCGTGGACGGCGGACAAACGTTGTCCATAAGTCCGCAATACCAGTAAGTTTCAGCCTTTATTCTGGGCGCAAGGTTCTGAATGTCTATGTAGCCCAAAGCGTTCCAGAACTTTTCGCGCGCGTCTTCCTGAGGCAGAAAACTGCGAAGGTAATATTTGATGTCCTCGTAAGCACGCTCTATCATATCCATTTCGTAAACGCGTCTGAAGTCGCTTAAGTACGGATATACGGGAGTTATTCCCTTAATGTCGTCCGCGCACAAAGCCGCGCAAGCAACGGTAAGACCGCCGCCCTGACTGCCGCCGTGCGCAAACATACGGTCGGTATCGGCAAATCCCATGCCTTTTACCAACTCCACAAGCTGAACGATATCCGAATATACGGAAACATAATAAAGCTGATCGGGGGCGCCGTCTACGCCGCGCACTATGCTTCCGCGAAGATTCATGCCTTCTCTTACGGCATTATCCGAAGAAAAACCTCCCTGCCCGCGGCAATCCATGGCGACTACGGCAAATCCCGCCATAGCCCACTTAAGTTTACCGCTGTATCCGCCGCAAGCGCCTGCAAGACCGTGAAACTCGAACAGAACAGGTACTTTTTCCTTTGTGTCGGGGCGTACCACGCGGCAATGGACGGACGAACCGTCTTCCGCGATAAAATCAAGGCTGTTTATTATCGCGCCTTTGCATTTTATGCCGGGATCACCCAGTTTATACTCAGGCTTAAGCGATCTCAAACGCTTCAGTCTTGCGTCCCAGAACTCGTCGAAATCGGCGGGCTTGGGCGAAACGCCCGTGTAAGTTTTAAGCTCTTTCAAAGGCTTGTCTAAAATCGGCATGAATTTATTTCTCCTTCGGGATAAAATTTTCGAATATCATGTTGTCGAACAAATGCTTGTTGTCGTCGTATTCCTTCTGCGATCTGACCGTCCAGACAAAAATCGGCATGGTACCCTTTACTTCATTGTAAAGCGGGCTTTTTAAAAGCCATATTCCGTAATCGAAAAACTCCACCTTTTTGTCCTTGTCGAAAAGTATTTCGCGCACTTTTTCCCCTGTTTCGGGCTTGTATTCGTCAAGCGTTTTTTTGTAGCACAGCAGTCCGCGGCGATAAGAGGGCGCATGTATGCGGAAATAATCCACGGCGTAAGGATTAAACGATTTTACTATAAAATCGCCTTTGTAATTTTTAAGCTCATTCAAAAGCGCTTCTTCCACGTTATAATCGTAAAATTCGTCGCCCTTCTTTTTTATCTCTATCATCATGCCCGTTTTTCCTTCGCACAGCGCGGCGACTTCGGAAAACAGCGGCACGTAAACCGTTACGTCGGGATTGGCGAGAAAACGGATGTTTTTCTTTATGTAATCGTAGTCAAGCGAGTCTACGTCGGCGTCAATTCCGCAAACGCGTTTGAAATTGTCGTCGTGAAATACGACAAGCTTACCGTCTTTGGTCAGCTGAACGTCAAGTTCTATGTTATACCCCGCGTCGATCGCCGCGCTGAAAGCAGGCAAAGTGTTTTCGACAATACCGTTATTTTCGTCGTGCAGGCCGCGATGCGCCACAAATACGTCGTAAAGCCAATCTTTTTTCATGACCGAATTTCTCCTTTCCGCATTGTTCAGGCGAACAAATTATATCACCTTGAATTGTGTCGGGCAAACGTTTTATATCTGAAATCAAAAAAATAATTTAAATCATGGACAAATATATTTTAAGGGAGGCAAGCGGAGTTTCGTAAACGTTTTCGAAACGCGTCGCTATAAGCCTGACGGCCTTCTTTTCCGTTTCGCGCGCGGCTTCGATGTTGTCAAGCTCGTCCAGCTTTCTGAACGCTATGTAACTTAAAAGCTCAGACGGAGTATCGAAAGCCTTTACCGCGACCTTGGGCACGACCACGAAGCCCGACATGCTTAAGACCTTTTGCAGAAATTTGGCGGTAATAAGCGCCGAAGAAGCCTCCGACAACAGCAAAGCCTTAAGCGACTTCAACAGTACGACGAACAGTTTGTCAGGTTCTATCGACGCCGCCGCTTTGTCGGTAGCTTCCAGCATAAGACACGCAGACGCGAAAGACTCGGGCTCCATACACAGCGAATAAAGGTCCTCTATGGGAGAGGCACCCGTCACGATGTTTCTGCCCGCTTTCTCGCTCAGTTCGTAAGAGCACAGCGCGAAAGGCTGGGCGGCGAATTTCAGCTTGGCGCCCGGCTTTCTTACCCCGCGCATGACGGCGGTAACCACCCCTTCTTCCGCAGAAAAAAGGCGCACGGACTTGTCGTTGTCTTTCAAGTCCGTCGCCTTCAATAAAATTGCCGTAAGTCTTTTATCCAAATTTTTATCCTTCTTTTATCCGCAATGCGGACGGAAAATCATTCGAATCTGTCGTCGTATTCAGCGTCCTCGAGATGGAACAGGTTCTTATACAATAGATAAAAGCCCGGATTTCCGCTTTCCTCAAACAAGTCCCAACTAAGCCCCATAGGGTCGACGGGCGCGCCGAAACCGTTTCCGTCCATAAATCCGTAAATGTCTTTGAACATAATTTCACCCTCCTCTATTTCGCTATTATGCGACAAAGCAGGGAAAATTATACTTTGCGTTTATTTCAGTTTTTTGCCATCGTAACCGATATCGCTCATGACCAACGAGTTGTTGCGCCAATTTTCGCGTACTTTTACGAAAAGCTCCATATACACCTTGGCGGAAAGCAGTTTTTCCACGTCTTTGCGGGCACGCTCCGCAATCATTTTCAGCTTTTCGCCGCCCGCGCCGATAATTATAGCCTTGTGCGACTCCTTTTCCGCAATGATGTCCACAAAAATGTGCGCGGTACCGTTTTCGTCGTAATACATATTGGAAATTTCCACGCCGATGCCGTGAGGAATCTCGTCGTTCAAAAGCATCAGAGCCTTTTCCCGTATTATTTCGCTTATCATGTAACGCTCCGACTTATCGGTGATTTCGTCGGCTGGATAATAACAGGGACCTTCCTTAAGCTCCGACACCAAAAAATTCTTAAGCACGTCCACGTTACGCCCTTTTTTTGCGGAAACGGGGATTATTTCCTTTACGGCGACGCGATTGCCTTCCGCTTTCAACAGAAACGAAAGTTTTTCCAGCACCGGATAAACCTTTTCGTAACCCGCCGCGTCAACCTTGTTAAGCGCAAGATATACGGGCGTTTTCCCCGTAAGATATTTTTCGACGAATTCGATATCGGACGGCAGTATCCGCCTTGTAACGTCGAAAACCACTACTATGGCGTCCACTCCGTCCGACGAGGTGCGCACGCAATTTTCCATGTATCTGCCCAGTTTGTTCTTGGGCTTGTGTACGCCCGGGGTATCGATGAAAATCATCTGATATTCGTCAGTGGTCAGTATTCCGTTTATTTTATCCCGCGTGGTCTGCGCTTTAGGCGACACTATGGAAACCTTTTCGCCGATAAGGGCGTTCATCAGGCTGGATTTGCCCACGTTGGGACGCCCGAGTATGCTTATAAAACCCGATTTCAATTCAATCTCCTCTTACTATGTTTTGAGAACTCAGAATAAGCTCTTCCTTTTCGCGCATGAGCGCGCGGTCCTTTTCCTCGATATGGTCGTACCCCAGAAGATGCAGCAAGCCGTGCACGAAAAGGTAACAGTTTTCCCGCAGTTCGCCGTGGCCGTATTCTTCCGCCTGGCGGGAGGCAACTTCGCTGCAGATGACGATGTTGCCCAAGTTGACTTCGCCTTTTTCCGCGTCGTAATCGAACGGATAATTTTCCTTAGTAAAAGGTTTTATCCCGTTAAGCGCGGGAAAGGAAAGAACGTCGGTTTCGCGGTCCACCCCGCGGGTTTCGCGGTTAAGGTCGCGTATTTCCTCAGCCGTAACGAAATCCGCCTCCGCAACGGCGTCGCCTTTAAGCCCCAGCTTTGTAAACGCGCACTCCGCCAAAGCGGAAAACACGTCGTAATATTTTTCGCAGTCCACCCTAAGCATTGCCGCCCGCCTTTCCCGAAGGATACTGAACGCGCTCGTGATACAAGCCGCCGTAAAGTCCCGTAATGGTGTGTTTTATAATGTTGAGATCTCTTAGCGTAATGTCGCAATTGTCGAACTGACGTCTGGCGATACGGTCGTTTATTATTCCGCCCACAATAGCTTCGACTTCCGCCCCGGTGGGCTTGTTCCTTGCCCTCAAAGCCGCCTCGCACGCGTCGCAAATCATGATTATCGCGGCGATTTTCGTCACGGGAGTTTCGCCGTGATAAGAATATTCGTTGATGTCCACGTCGCCGTCGGTAAGCTTTTTCGCCTTTGCGTAAAACACCGCCATGGGCAGCGTGCCGTGATGCTGAAGCGTAACGGACGCAACCTCAATCGGGATATGATGTTTAAGGCAAAGCTCGTACCCGTCGGTAGTGTGCGCGCGCAGAATCTTTGCCGAAACCTCGGGAAGAAGCTCGTCATGCGGATTGTAACCCGACTGATTTTCCGAAAAGAAAGTGGGGTTTTTGATTTTTCCGACGTCGTGATAATAAGCGCACGCCTTTGCCAGATAAGGATTTTCGCCTATCCTTAAGGCGCACACTTCGGCAAAACTGGCAACTGTTATGGAATGATTGAAAGTACCCAGAGCGTCGTTGATAAGCATTTTTATCAGCGGCGCGTTATGGTCGGTAAGCTCGGTAAGTTTTGTATTAGTCAGAATATTGAAAACGCTTTCGAAAACGGGCTGAAGAAGAAGTCCCACAAGCACTTGTCCGAAAGCGGGTATGCACAAAAAGCCTATTTCGTCCACGAAATAGAAAGTATTGACTATCAGCGACGATACAAACAGAAGCGCGAGCGTCGTTGCGCCTATTGCGATGCCGCGCATGACGTAAATTACACGCCTTACCACGTCCGACATGGTATATGCGACAATGGAACCCGTGAATATACCGATTATCATCATTGCAACGACGGGTATAGCCTCTACTTTGGAGCCCATTATCGACTCGAACAACAAAATCACCGATACTATAAGGTTGGTCACTATATTGGCGATAAACACGTCGCGGCGGGCGGACAACGGTACCAGCACGAACGCCGCAAGCGCCATGGGCATGTAAAACAGGCCCAGCGCCGAAACTCCTATACAAACCACGCACGACAAAACGACGGCGGTGCATATTGCGGCAAGCTCCTTGGTCTTTTCTATCATCGTCTGGCGGGAATAAATAAAGTAAGTGAAAAGCGAAACCAAAAGCAACAGCACGCATACTCCGCTGCCCGCAAGCGCGAGTATCAGCGAGTAATCGCGTCCGTTGTCGTTGAAAGAGCCGTACGCGCGATATTTGACGAACGCGCTGACGCAGATAAGCAGAAACATCAATACGAATATCGCCGCCGCACGCACGAACGCCCGTGTCTTAATCTCTTTTTCCATTCTCGTTTTTCTCCTGCGCGGCATAGGCAAGTACTATTCTCTGCACCAGCTCGTGCCGCACGATATCCTTATCCGTAAAATAACAGATATCCACGCTTTCTATACCTTTCAAAATTTCCACGGCGTGTTTAAGTCCGCTTGCCCCGTGCGGAAGATCCGCCTGAGTAAGGTCGCCGTTTACCACCATTTTACTGCCCTCTCCCAAGCGGGTGAGGAACATCTTCATCTGCTCGTCGGTGGCGTTTTGAGCCTCGTCGAGAATTATGAAAGCTTTCGACAATGTCCTGCCGCGCATATAGGCTAAGGGCGCAACTTCTATTATGCCGCGTTCGATAAGCGTCGTGTAATTGTCCACGCCGAAATTTTCCTGCAAAGCGTCGTAAAGCGGTCTTAAATACGGGTCTACCTTTTCCTGCAGATCGCCCGGAAGAAACCCCAGCTTTTCGCCCGCTTCTATAGCGGGGCGCGTAAGAATTATTTTTTCCGTTTCGCCCGATTTATATGAGGCAACCGCCATGGCGACGGCAAGATAAGTTTTGCCCGTGCCCGCAGGGCCCACGCCGAAAACCAACGTGTTCTTTTTGATGGCGGATACGTAAGCGCGCTGACCGATGGTCTTGCACTTTATATATTTGCCGCGGGCGGTTACCGCAACGGCGTCGGTGGAAAGCGAAATTATGTCGTCGGGCTTGTCCATAAGTACAAGATCGATGGAGGAAAGCACTTTTTCGCGCGTGATGTCATACCCCTTCCCCATAAGCGCAATCAGATTGTTGACAAGATAAGTTGCCCGCTCCACGCTTTGTTCGTCGCCCGCGATTTTAAGTACTCCGTCGCGCGGGCGCAAGGAAACGCCCAGACCCTTTTCGATAAGTCTGGCGTTTTCGTCCAGCGAGCCGAACAGCTTTATCAATGTATCCGTTGTGACCTGAATGCTTTGAGTCATATTCTCCTAATCCGATATTATTGTTTCAGCTTCTATATAAACGCTTACGTTGTAAGTGCCGGGGCAAAGCTCCTCCACGTGAGTTTTGTAATACAGGTTTTCGTCGGGACCCGTAAACTGCATAAGCGCTTCTTCCACGCAACTTGCGGTAATCTCCTCGACGGATCGCTCCTCTTTAACGGCCTCCGTTTCGTAGTAAACGGTCTGCTCGACTTTTACGGGCAGAAAACCGCTCAGCGTTCTTACGGTCGTCACGCTTTCGTAAGAGGCGTAAGGCGGGTTGTTTTTACCCGCTTTAAGCCCCGCAACGGAAAAAGTCGTTACGGTCTTTTTGTTGCCCGTGCGACGGTAAACGTATGCGTCCGCAGTAACCGTAAACGTTTGCGAATACACCACTTGTCCGTAAACCACGCCCAGGGCTCCGGGAAAATCCAGCGATTCGCCGTTCTGATCGTAAACGGCTCCTTCAATAAGAGTATCTCCCTTTTTTACGATCTGACCCGTTTTTACTTTGGCGGTGCCCGAAGAACATATGATGCGAGTCACGCGCGCGTCGTATCTGCTTATCAGCTGCGGCTTTAACTCGACGCGCGGAAAGGTTTCCTCCCTTTCCACCACGTTTATCACGACGGTGGTGCCCTTGATTTCCACGCCCGATTCGGCGATTCCTTCGAAATCGTTTACGACTTTGCGGATTTCTTCGCGGTCAAGCGCGCTTATCCTGCTGCCTACTTCCAGCCCGCTTTCGCTTAAATAAGTAAGAAATTCGGTTTTGGCGATGTTTTCCAGCCCGTTGACGTCGATTTTCATGACGAAACCGCTCATAAAAAACGTGCACGCCGCGCAAAGTACCGTACCTACAACTATGCCCGCACGACGCAAATTGCCTGAAAAGAACGCGAAAAAACCGTCGCGGCTTACGACGGAATAAGTATAACACATACTTTCGCAAATTGCAAAAGTTTTTTCACGTTGTTTTTTCCTTATCCTTATATGCATTCTGCCGCTGCCGAAACGCCTAATCCCGGCAATCTTTACGCCGCCGTCGGTAAGCTCTTTCAAAAGTCGGATCTGGTTAAAGCCGTTTATCTCCAAAGTGACGCAATCGGTAAGCGACATTCTGAAATAAACGGGGACGTGTTCCTTTTTCTTTTTCCGCTTTTTCCCCGATTTTTCGTTTTGACGAGCGGTCTTTTGCGGATTTACTTGAGCCTCGGAATTTTGCTTGCCGTCTGATGCTTTTACGCCCGCATAGTTATACGGGAAAGCTGATTTTTTATCTTTATTTTTATCCTTCGGCCGCGCTTTCCGCGCCTTTTTCTGCTTGAATTTCATTT
>CALVUQ010000048.1 GCA_944363615.1 uncultured Clostridia bacterium
TCCGCTCCCGACGGATAATATCCGTTATTCATGCCGCGGTTATCCGCTCCCGATGGATAATACCCGTTTCCCATACTGCGGTTGTCGTCGACGCGATTTGCGTTATCGGCGGGAAAAAGCGGTTTATCCTCGGGTTTGCCGCCCGAGAAGTCGGATGTTTGCGGCTCGTCTGCGGACTGAATTCTGACTTCCGAAGTGCCGGCGCCCTCCACGAACTCGACTTTTTTGTTCTCGGCAGGTTTAGTGTCGGACACAAACGACGCCGCGCGCTTTTTCTCGGCCGCGCGTTTATCGATTTTGCGGAAAAACAAAAGGACGTTTATCGCTATCGCGAAGATAACGGTGGCGATAAGGCAGAACAAATAGATGCTGAGGACGTCTTTAAAGCTTGTGCCCGTGACAAGCACGACCAGCACGAAAAGCAAAGAAAAAACCGCCGGCACCCAAAGCCCCAGCTTAAACAGGAGCCAGGCAAACAATTTTGCCGCACCCCTGCCCAAAAAGCTAAGAAAAGAAAGAAAAACTTTCATACGGCGGTTATCCTTTTTATCTTTTGTCGCAGTTCCGATTGACTGAATGGGGATTAAATACGAAAAAAATCCTACTTTATGATGTCCGTGCCCATGTAGGGGACAAGCACTTCCGGCACGCGCACGGATCCGTCAGCGTTCTGGAAGTTTTCAAGTATTGCGGCGGTAGTCCTGCCGACGGCAAGACCGCTGCCGTTAAGGGTATGCAGAAATCCCGTTTTGCCGTCGCGGGTCTTGTATTTGATGTTCATGCGGCGCGCCTGATAGTCCACGAAGTTGGAGCAGGAAGAAATCTCGACGTATCTGCCGTAAGAGGGCATCCACACTTCGATATCGTAGGTCTTGGCCGAAGAGAACCCGAGGTCGCCCGTAGAAAGGCATACCACGCGGTAAGGAAGGCCCAGTTTCTGAAGAATGAGCTCCGCCTCGGCGGTAAGCGACTCCAGCTCGTCATAGCTTGATTCGGGCATGGAAAACTTGACAAGCTCCACCTTATTGAACTGGTGCTGGCGGATAAGCCCGCGGGTATCCCTGCCCGCGCTGCCGGCCTCGGCACGGAAGCAAGCGGTGTAAGCGCAGTAATAAATGGGCAGCTTGTCCGCGTCCACGACGTCGCCCCTGAGCATGTTGGTTACGGGGACTTCCGCCGTGGGAATCAGAAAGTAACCGTTGTTTTTCACCAGGAAAGCGTCCTCTTCGAACTTGGGAAGCTGTCCGGTGCCGTACATGCTGTCGCGGTTGACCATGTAAGGCGGAAAAATCTCGGTATATCCGTTTGCGGTGTGGGTATCCAGCATGAAGTTGTAAATTGCGCGTTCAAGCCTTGCGCCCAGGCCGCGGTAAACGGTGAATCTTGCGCCCGAAATTTTAGCCGCCGTCGCGGGGTCGAGAATTTTGAGGTCGTCGCCGATATCCCAGTGCGCTTTGGGGGTAAAGCCGAACTCGGTAGGCGTAAGGTATCTTCTTATTTCCTTGTTTTCGGTATCGTCTTTTCCTATGGGTACGGATTTGTCGGGAATGTTGGGAATGGACAACAGCGCCATTTTAAGATCCGCCTCGGTGGGGGCAAGCTGAGCGTCCAGCTCCTTGATTTTGTCGCCCACTTCTTTCATGCGCGCAATGATTTCCGACGCGTCTTTTTTCTCCTTTTTAAGCGCGGCAACCTGAGCGGATTCGCGGTTGCGCTCGGCTTTCAGTACTTCCACTTCCTTCAGAATGTCGCGGCGCTTGCGATCAAGCTTAAGTACGGCGTCCACGTCGTATTCGCCGCTTCTGGTCTTCATGGCGTCTTTGACGAAATCTGCGTTTTCCACAACAAACTTTAGGTCTAACATAAGTAATCCTCTTTTTTTGGTTTAGATATAAAACAATTATATACCAACAATCGGAAAAAATCAACACTATTTTCCTTATAAGCAAGGTAAAAGTTGCTTAGGAAAACGTAAAAAAGAAAATCCGGATTATTTTGAAAAGAACGGTATAAGGCGCTTTATCTCCCATATTTCGAACCATCTGAACCCGAAAATTACCGCCAAAAAAGCAGCGGCGGCGACGGGGACGGAAACGATCAGCAGTAAAAGCGGCGGCAGAAAGGACAAAAAATGCCTGGTCGCTATTCCGAAAACGAGAAACGCCGCGGCGGCCAGTACGGGTACGTAGGCTTTATCGGCGCGCAAAAAAAGCGGAATTTCGCGCCTGACGGACACAAGGTCCAGTACCGCCGTAACGGCGTAACAGGCAATGGAGCCCATTACCGCCCCGAAAATTCCCACGACGTAAAGAAGTCCCGCCGTAAGCGAAACTTTGACCAACGCGCCCGCAAAAAGGTTTATCGCGGGTTTTTTGGCCTTGTTAAGCCCCTGAAGCACCGCCGTACAAACCTGCACGACGCTTACGTAAAATATGGAGAAACCCGAAAACTTAAGCAGTTTTGCGCTCAGTTTAAGCTGAGCGTCGCTCAGTCCGCGGGTATAGAGCAGTTTGACCAGCGGATCGGCGTAGACAAACATAAAAAGGAACATGATAAGTCCCAGCGCCGAACACAGTTTAAGCGAAAAGCCCGCCTCTCTTGCCACGGTCTCGCGGTCGTAACAGGCTTTGGCTATTTTGGGCAAAAGCGCGGCGGAAAAGGCGAAAATCACGACTACGGGCACGTTGACAAGCGTCATAACGGTACCGTTGACAAGACCGTATGCCATGGTCGCCGCCGAAGCCGAATATCCCAGCGAGGTCAGAATATTTATGATAAGCACGCTGTCGACGACCTGAGTCACAGGAAGCACCAGCGACCCGAAAGTCACGGGCAGCGCGACAACGGCGATGCTTTTGAGAATTTCGCGTACGCCGTGCACGTTTTTCTGTCCCGTGCTTTTACAGCTGCTTTGAAGCCCTTCGCTGGCCGCGGTAAGTCCCAGTTCCGCCGTCATGTCCCCCGCAAAATCGGAGTCCAGCCCCTTTGTCACCGCCTCAGCGGGCTGAGTTTTTTCCTTAAGCGCGGCCTTTGCTTCTCTTTTCCTCAAAGCGTTTTCTTTTTTACGCGCCGCACGGGAGGAAAAAGCCCTTTCGTCGTTTAACCCGATAAGCTCCTCACCCGCCTCGACGGTGCGCGAATCCCTTAAGTTTTCGCCCCTGCCCGAAGAGGATTTTTTCCTTTTTCTTTTGCTTTTTATAGGATTAACCTGCGTATCGGGTCCGAAATAGGTCATATCGTGAGGCATCTCGTGCATAAGTCTTCGGCGGCGGACGTGAACGGAATTTCTTTTCACTTTAAGCCTTGTGAAAAAATACATCGACATAAGCGCAAGCATGGCCAGGAATTCGGATACGGAAACGCCCAAAAGCGCGCCCAGCACTCCGTAAGCCGTACCTTTTTTCAGAAAAAGCGACGCAAAATACAGCCCCAACGCCAGTTTTACGGCTTGTTCGATAAGCTGAGATACGGCGGACGGCAACATGTTCTCCCGCCCCTGAAAATAACCGCGGTAACAGGAAAGCACCGCCACGAAAGTCACGGCGGGAGCAATGCCCACGTAAGCAAGCGCGGCTTCGCGGTTACCCTGCACGCCCGCAATGAAATCGTTAAGAAGCAGCAGTATAAGCGTACCCGCCAGCCCCACGGCGGCCAGCGCGACGACGGCGACGTTAAGCACTTTTGCGGCGCCCTTTTCGTCCCCGCCCGCCAATTTTACCGCAATCAGCCGCGAAATGGCAACGGGAAGGCCGCCGCTGGACACCGTGAGAAGAAGGGTGTAAAGCGGAAAAACCATCTGGTAAAGTCCCATTCCCTCGCCGCCTAAAATATTGGTAAGCGGAATACGGTACATCGCGCCCAGAAGCTTTGCCAGCACCGAGCACACCGCCAGCATACCCGCGCCCGTAAAGAGATATTTAATGTTCCTTTTCATGCGGATAGTATTTGTTAACGATATATCCGCTTATTCTTTATATAATAATTTTACAGGAGTTGCCGCTTTGTCATAGTTTTATAGAAGCTGCCGCTTTTACGAGGAAGGATTCCGCATGCCGATTCCCCGGGTCACGGCGCGGCGGTTTACTCATGCAAAACACTTTAATTGTTTTGAAAAGCGCTTTATCGGGAAAGGCCCGTAAATGAATTCGCGGCACGATAAGCCGACTTATCTGACAATGACGCTTATTCCCTTTTCTTTAAGCGTTTTAATAAGGAAATCCGTATCGAAATAACGATAAGCGTTTGGCAAAACGTAGGAATCTGCGTCGTAAGCGTCGAAATCGCGGATTTTTACCGTTTTACCGTAAGAAAACAGCTCTTCGCCGTCCTTGTAAAGCGTCACCTTTTCCGCTTTGCCGCAAAGCAGCAGCGCGCTTAAAACGGTAAGAACCTCCTTGCCGAAAGCAATGATCTCGGTATTTTTCTCCGGGAAATCGTTTTTAATTAAGTTAATGAAGTTAATCGCCTCGTAAATTCGGATCGCCATAAGCGAATCGCCCCGCCAAAGCGCCAGATTGTTGTATTCGAACAGCGTACCGTAACAGGAGCGGTAACCGTAACCCGTGCCTATGTCGTCGGGGGCGGTTTTGCCGCTTAAAGAGCCGTCGAAAATAATAACCCTCTTGTTTTCCTTTAACGCTTTTTCCGCTAAATCCGCGTATTTTTCCGCGTTATCGGTGCCTTCTGAGGCAAAAATCAGGACGTTTGCACAGGTTGAGCCTACTGCGCGCTCGTACACCGACGCGTGATTTAAAAGCTTATCGCAGGAAAGCCAGACATACGACCTGCGTTTTACTTCGCCGTTAAGTCCGTCGCCTACGATTTTTTTAACGGGCAGTAAGGGCTTGCGAAAGAAATAAACGCTTTTTCTTAAAAACGCTTTCGCCTTTTTTTCGGAATATTCTTCGGGACTGAATTCCGCCGCCGCGTCGCAGGGATACAGCGAACGACGCGCGGACAGCAATCCGCCGCAACAAAAAGTTTCTTTTTCCTCAGGCGGCGCAAAATCCGCGTCGGAACCTATGGTTTCATCCGCTTTTAAAGACTTTGCGAAAAACAAAGCGGCCTTATCCGCAAACCCGGGCGAATAAGAATGGGACACGTCCTCGGTGTACAGTTCGGGAATTTTTCCGCCCGCGGCGGCAATCGCTTTTTCGGCTTCCTTTATCGAGCGATAAAGCCCCTCTATGACGAAGAAATCCATCTTCGCCCCCAGTATCAGCACGTCTTTGTCGCAGGCGGCAAGCAGAAAATCGGCGTAATCGAAGCCGCAACGCAAAAGCCCGGGAAAAATCTGCTCCCCGTCCTGGGCCTGAAGCCCCGCGTTGAACTCCTCCCACCCCGTAAGATAACAGCACGGCGCGTAAGCCTTGACGCAAGCGGGCCTTAAAAGCATGGTAATCGCGGTCTGAGTTCCGCCCCCGCTGCAACCCGTCATGCCTAATCTTTCGCCGTCCACTTCGGGGAAAGAACGCAACGCTTTAAGCGCGGCGAAAATATCCGCGATAAAGCACTTTGCCACCGTTGCACCCTGCAGCAAAAACTTTATATTTGCATGAGAATGGGCAAATACACCCCACTCCACTGTTTCCTTACCCGTCTTTTCGTCGTAAAAACCCAGCCTTTCGCCTTGGTCCGAAGGGTCAAAAATAAAGGCGGCGATTCCCTTTTTTACCAGCGACACGCACACATTGACGTATGCCTCCGCCCCCTTGCCCTTTCGGTTATGGCCGCACGCCGTAAGTACGGCGGGTACGGGTTTATCGGATTTGGGTAAATAGAGGTTTGCCGTGACGAACATGCCCTTCAGGCTTTCGAAAACAACTCTTTTGAGAAAATAACCGCCTTTGTCTGCAACGGAAATAATTTTCGCCTCCGAATCCGCGATTTCGGGCATTCCGCCCACGGAGCGCAAAAACGCCGCTTTTATTCTTTCGCATCTGCTTTCCAGCGCTTCCCGGCTTTTTATGGCGCGACGCTCCCTTTTGCCTTTTTCGCACAGTCTGACGCAAGAGGAAAAAAGCCCCTCGTAAAGCCGCGCTCCCGAAGAATAGAACCATCTGAAATTTTCCTTTTCCGACTTGAAAATATCTGTTTTTTCCATTACTCTCCTCCGTTAAGACCGTTTACGTCGGGGCGGCATAGGGGTCGTATTTCCATCGACAAAGTTTTATTCCCTAATTATATATTCACCCGACTTATATACTCAAATGTATTTATATTCTTCCTCTTGCGCGCATTTACACAAATCATCGCCCGAGCGGCCGATTTTGATTTTATCCGGTCGTTTATCCGAGGCGAAAAACCGTCGGTGCTGTTTTTTTCAGTATCCGCACGACGTTTTTTACAAAACAAAAAATAATTTAATTAAGAAACGGGCGAATTTATTCATGAAGCCGTTTATCCCAGGCGAAAAACCGTCGGCGTTGTTTTTTTCCGTGTCCGCATAAAGTCTTTTAACAAAACAAAGAAAATTTTATTAAGAAACGGGCGGATTTATTTGTGTAAACGTTTACACTGCGGTTAAAATAAAATCGGTCATTTATCGACCGAAATTTACATGATAATCAGGTTTATTGAAAAAAAACGGCAATGAACCCGAAATAAAACGACGGAATCGGAGAAAGTCAGACGGGCACGGAAAAAACTCCGTGCCCGTCCATAAAACGTTTTGTTTTACTTTTCCGAAATAGCACCCACGGGGCACTGAGCAGCGCACGCGCCGCAATCGATGCATTCGTCGGGATTGATTTCGTACTTACCGTCGCCCATGCTGATGGCGTTTACGGGGCACTGAGCCTCGCAAGCACCGCAAGCGATACATTCGTCGGAAATCTGATGTGCCATGACCATACTCTCCTTATATAAGATTACGTGGTCTTATTATATCATCAAAGCATATATTTGTCTATACTTTTAACGCTAATCGAGTAAATTTTTTAATTCCTCTTCCGCAGGATCCGTCCTGACGTCGTCGCTTGCCGAGCCCTTTCCTTTAGAAACGATGTCCGCTATCGGCACGTCGACGAACTCGGTTTTGCCCGATTCCTTGTCCTCGAACCTGACGCGCACGGATTCCTTAAGCTGGTTAAGCGCGGTAACGGTACCTTTTCTGTTGTCCTTTGTCACCACGGTGGCGCCGGTTTTGGGCATTTTTTTGTTTGTTTCGGCGTAATAGGCGTTTTCGTAGCTTAAGCAGCACATAAGTCTGCCGCACAGTCCGCTGATTTTGGAAGGATTGAGGGAAAGGTTCTGGTTTTTGGCCATTTTAATCGTGACGTGAGCGTATTCCGACATGTGGTCGGAGCAGCAACAAGCTCTGCCGCAGGGAGCGATGCCGCCCAGCATTTTGCACTCGTCGCGCGCGCCTATCTGACGAAGCTCGATACGGATATGGAAAGCGGAAGCCAGTTCTTTGACAAGGTCGCGGAAATCCACTCTTCCGTCGGCGGTGAAGTAAATCACGAGTTTAGAGCCGTCAAAAGTGTATTCGGCGTCCACAAGCTTCATGTCCAAACCGCTTTTTTCTATTTTTTCGGCGGCGGTGCGCATGGTCTGCGGGCGTTTTTCTTCCGCTTCTTTAACCTTTTTTTCGTCCGCGGGCGTAGCTAAGCGCACGATGGGTTTAAGGGGCTGAACCACCTCTTTGTCGCCCACCTCCGTCGGCATCATCGAAACGGTACCGTATTCCAGTCCGCGTGCGGTTTCGACGACCACCCCGCAACCCTCGCGGAATTCGTTATCGCCCGCCTCGAAATAATACACTTTGGGCGAGCGTTTGAATTTTATTCCTACTACCTTCGGCATTTTGCCTTGACCTCCAACAATGAAAAAAGTAATTCGTCCAATACCGACTGCGGATTTCCGTTAAGCTTAAGCCGTCTTCTTGCGTAAGACAGACGGGGCATAAGCCTTATAACCGTGTCGCCGTCGTATTCGGCCGATATGTTTATTATGTCCCTGACGGCGTTTTTGAATTTAAGCCCGTCCCTGACCCCTTCGGACGCCGCCATGCAATCGGCAAGCACCAGTTCGGTGACGTCGATAAAGTCCTTAAGCGAGTCTTTCAGCGCGGAAATTCTTGCGGAAAACCTTAAAACGTCGCGGCTGGACTTCATGTTTTTCAGCGTATCGACGCTAAGCGCGAAAATTTCCCGATAGCGCGCGTCGGACAAAACCTTTTCGGCTTTATACAGGTATCCTTGCGACAGCGCCGCGGCAAGATATATTCCCGTTTCGTCATCCGAAATTTCTTTCAGGTATCGGGCAACCGCGCTTTCCGTAAGCGGCTTTACTTCCACGCGTTTTACCCGCGAAAGCACCGTCGGAAGCAGCGACCTGTCGGTAATGCACTTAAGCACTATCACGACGCTTGAGGGCGGCTCCTCCAGTATCTTCAGAAGCTTGTTCTGACACGTTTCGTTCATAGTGTCGCACTTGCTTATGACGTAATATTTCCTGTCAAGCTCCGTCGGCGTAAGGTACACGGTGTCGGTAAGCTCCTCTACGTCGGAAGTAAGCACTTTGTCGCCGTGCGGAAGGCGCATAATGTCCGCGGAAAGCGTTTTTACGCGCGCAACCGACTCTTCGTCCGCGGTGCCGAAAACGCAAAGCGACAGAAACAGGTCGCACAGCGCGTCCGCCGTTACCTCGTCGGGCGACACGATAAGATACGCGTGCATGATGCGGTTAAGCCGCACGTCGGCGGCCATAAGCGCGTATTCCGCGCTGTTTTTAATGACGTCGTACCTGTCCATCCGTCAGCCGATTATCCCTCTTCTCTTCATTTCGTTTATCACCGAATCCAGCACTTCTTCGCGCGTTAGAGACGCGTCAACGGCAACCACCCTTTCCGTGTCGGAACGCGCTATGTCGCAAAAGCCCTGATAAACGCGCCGATGGAACAAAAGGTCTTCCTTTTCCAGCCTGTCCGATTGGTCCGCGCCGCCCTTGCGCAGAAATCCCTTTTCGGGGCTGAGGTCCAAAAACACCGTAAGGTCGATTTTAACGCCCCGCTCCGCTATGGAGTTAAGCGTACGGCAAAGCGACTTGCTGAGCCCGCGCGCATAGCCCTGATAGGCAAGCGTGGAATCCGAATAACGGTCGCAAACGACCACTTTGCCCGCCTTAAGCGCGGGAATAATCAGTTCTTCGGTGTGCTGGGCGCGCGCCGCCGCGTAAAGCAAAAGCTCGGTAACCGGAGTGGTTTCGGTATTGGCGGCGTCTAAGATCAGGGCGCGGATTTTTTCCGCAACCGCCGTGCCGCCGGGCTCGCGCGTGAAAACTGCCGCGGTTCCGGTCGCGGCGAAATATTTTTTAAGCCCCTCGATAAGAGTGGTTTTGCCCACTCCCTCGCAGCCCTCGATGGTGACGAATTTACCCGCCATAAACTTCAGCCTCTTTCAATCAGAATTTCTTTAAGCGCATTTTTCAGCGCGTCCGTTTTTTCACAGCTGTCGGACAGCGTAACGATAAACACACAGTAATCGCCGTAATAAGTTTCGGGCATAATGCGCTTGTTTATCAGCATATTAAACAGTTCTTCGCCCGTTAAGCCGTATTTTGCGGCGCAAACTGCCAATCTTAACGGGTCGTCGTTAAAAAGGCATGAAACGCTTTTCCTTAATTCAAGACAACTTTTATAAAGGTCGTCGTACTTCCGGGCGTTTTCCCGCTCAAACTCCATTGCGTTTTCCAGTGAGGCCAGCAACAGATAAGACGGACTGGTCGTGTCCAGAAGGTCCAGCGCGTCATCGAAAGCCGCCGTAAAAGCCGGATTGTTGCAAACGCCTATCGCGGTTTGGGTAAGCGCCCTTAGCGTTTTGTGCGCGCTTAGCACCGCCATGTCCGCGATTTTCTCCGCGCCAAAAGGAAAAAGATCGGGGCGGGAAGCGAAATGAGCGCCGTGGGCGCAATCCGCGATAAGAATTTTACCCGCGCGATCGCACACTTTTTTTATTTCCTTAACGGGCGCGCATCTGCCGAAATAATCGGGCGAAGTGACTAAAGCGGCGCCCGATGAGGGATAAAGCGCAAAAGCCTTTTCGTAATCTTCGGGCGTGGGCACGGCTGGAAGTCCGTCCTTTTCGCCCGTGTCGAAAGTGAACAGCTTTTTCCCCGCAAGCCGCGCGCCTTTAAAAGCGGATACGTGCGTAAACAACGGTGCGGTAATATCCGCGTCGGCAGCCATGATTGCCGCCTTTATACCCATGCTTGCGCCGCCCTCAAGCAGTCTTGCGCTTTTTACGCCGTAACGGCGCGCCGCCTTTAAACAGGCGTTTTCCACGGAAAAAGCGGGAAAAAGTCTGCCGCCGTCGTATTCGGTCACGTCTTTTCCGCAAAGCTGCCCCTTGTGTCCCGGGGTGGAAAAAATCAAAAAGTCCCGATACTTGTCCGCCAGTTTTTCAACGGAAAGTCCGTCGTCGGGGACAAGACCGTCATCCTTTACGAAAGCGCGGTTTCCGCTTTTGCGGCTATTGCACAAAGAACGCGCCGCCCTGCCGAAAGAAGATTTGACGTCGTTCATAAAGCGTACTTTTCCAGGAAGAATCTTACGAACCTGAAAGCCTGCGTAAGGTCGTGATACTCCTCCTTTTTGCCCTTGTCGCCTATTTTAACGCTGTTTTTGTCCAGCACGATATAAAATTCGGTGTCGTAGGAAGCAAGCTCTTCTTCCGTAAGGTCGGGATTAAGCAGGGAAACGTCGAACACGAAAGGCGGATTTTCCACGGCGATTTTCTTAAGGTTGTCCACGCGTATGCCGAAAATCTTGCCTTCCGAGTCGGGGTTGACGTATTCGGGATCGCGGTCCGCGGCGGAATAGACGTAATATTCAAGGCTGTCCTTAAGCTCATCGGGCACGCAGGCGGCAAGCACCTCCTTGTCCATTTCCAGGAACCAGTCGGCGTAAAGCTGCATCTCCGACTTTCTTATAATCAGCACGTCCGAAGTGAATCCCGCGGAAGTGAAAAGCTGTCCGTAGTACTCGCCCACGGGCGACTGATAGGAAATCGTCGCATCGCGTATGACGTCGTCGCCCTCGGCGCGGATGGCGTCGAGATAGTCGTTGCTTAAAGAGGAGTCGTTGTTGTAATAGCAGGAAAAAAAGACCTCCAGCCGCTCGAAATCGCGCGTGATGTTGATCTGCATGAAAATCATGTACATCACGAAAGCGGACAGAATGATCACCAGCAAGTATTTAAGCCAATCGTACTCGAAGTGAAGCGCTATTCTCTTTTTCGTAACCTTATTATCCATTCTCTTATAAAGTAACCTTTTTTTCCGCTTCGTCAAAAGCTTTCGCCCTGCGTTTTTAAAGACAACGTCATTACCTTTTTGACGCATTGAGCTCCGCGTTTTGCTTTATCGGCTTTTTAAGCCCTGTTTTTTT
>CALVUQ010000049.1 GCA_944363615.1 uncultured Clostridia bacterium
AGATACGCCCTTAAGATAGAATTCGGACGAATAATCGATATAACCTTCGGTACGCTGGCTGTCACGAACTACGTAAGTACCGCTAACGGAAGGCATATTGACATAAAGACCGTCGGTTACGGATTGAGTGCTTTCATAATAATCGAATTCCGCTCCTACCGTTGCGGCGGCATATTCGTCGGGATCGTCTAAAGCAGTCTTTGCCGTAAGGTTATACAATTTCGCGCTCATGTTTTCGGTGCCGTAGGTAAGAGTTAACGAATCGGGAAGGTTTACGTAAACCGCATCAAGAGTGTAGGTAACGGTACCGTCGTTATCGCTGCCGAAATAGAAGTACGCGTTGTTATCCGTCACGACGAGTTTGAAGAGGACTGTAAACTGCTCGCCCTGAGTATAGGCATAAAGGTCGTCGTCATCGCTTACATAATTACCGTTTACCTGCCACCCGAGTCCCATGCTGCCGTTGCCTTGGAAATTTTCGCCGTCCCAAACGAGGAAGCGGTTATCCCCGTTGAATTTGAACTGCGCATGAGGATTGTTTTTGGCTACGGTAATATCTATTTTACCCGTAAGCACGTAATTATTGGTAAGCGGTAATCCGCGGTAGAAAAGCTGATAGGTATTATTGTTTGCAATAGACTGGTCGGCAGTAGTCGTGATGTCGTCAATCGTAGGATCAGATGCCGCCTGCGACGCGTCAATTACCAATCCCGCGTCCTCAAGAGCCTGGACGTAACGCGAGTAATTTGCAAGCGTGGGATGCACTCCGTCGCGGAAGAAGCTTGAAATTACGTTTCCGTCATTGTCATAGCACCAGGACGGAGAATCGAGATAAGTAAGCCAATCGTTCTCGTCGCAATAAGCTTTGATTCCGACGTTTGCCGCCTTGGGCGCGCTGTTGTCTTTTCCGACGCGCGGCTCTATACCGAAGTAATAGATATGAGCGTCGGGAAGATTTTCGTGTACCATGTCAAACAGTTTTTTGACGTCGTCAATAGCGGTGTTGGCGTTTTTGTGATCGTCGAAAATGTTGTTGGTTCCGCAATGAATGACTACCGCCTTGGGATTTACGGGATAAACAAGTCTTTCCGCCATGTATTCCCAATCGGTCGTGGTGGTTGCGCTTATGCCCATGGTAATCGCGTTTTTACGACTGTAAGTAGAATAGAAGTCTGACCAGAATCCCGTGTCGAAGAACGAGTCGCCCATAAACACAACTCCGCCCGTTTCGCCGCCGAGGCTTTCCCAGTTGGAAAGTCTGGACTTAACCTTGTTTTCAAGGTCCAAAGAATTTCCCGCATTGTTCTTGCCGTTGAAGTTAGCGACTTTGATCGTAACTTCTGCGCTGAAATTCTGAGATACGGCGGTAACTTTCACGTTTGCAGGCGTCGAGAAATCGCCGGTCGCCTTTATCATGTTGCCGTCTTCAATGGTGACCCGGTCCTGATAAGCGGACTCAACGGAATAGGTTACCGTTTCGGAGAACTCGGGTTTGGAGAAGGTCGCGCTTAAAGGACGAGCCGAATAATTGGTATAAAGAGTGTTAAGCTGGTCCTCGGTATTGCCTATCGGCAAAGAGATGGTAAGCGTGCCGCGGTTAATTTTGCTTACGGTAACCTTAAATGTGGCAGACAAATAAGTACCCGTTGCCGTAACCGTGACTTCCACGTTTTGCGTAATGGATTCGGGGTCTATAACCGTAATTTCGTTATCGGAAGAAATCTCGATAATACCGGCAGGCTCCATAGTATAAGTAAGCGCGCTTTTGCCCTCTTCCTTGGAGAATATGGGCGTAACTTTGCCCGTAAGGTCGGCGGACATGGATATATTGTTGATCTTAAGCGTACCGCGGTCAACGGCGACAACCGTTACTTTGAAAGTAACCTCGTGATGTTCGGTAACCGCCTTGACGGTAGTTTCGGTACCGGCGACAAGACCCGTCACTTTATTGTCCTGAATGGTAATATTGTTGCCGGCAAAAGTATAGGTAATGTCGCCCTGCCCTATTTCCAGAGAAAATTGGGGATTGATATCGACGGTGGCGCCTTCGTTTACCGTAATGTCGGCAATTGACAGAGTACCGTAATCCTCCTCGTTTGCAACGACGGTAACCTTAAAGACGACCTGGTGATAAGCCGATTTTGCGGTAACAACCGTTTCGGTGCTTGCAACCAGGCCCTTGACTTTACCGTTTTCGATGGAAATATTATTTCCTTCAAAAGTATAAGTAATGTCGCTTTTGCCTTCCTCGGAGGAGAACACGGGATTTATGTCCGTTTCTTCCCCCGCCTTAACGATAATGTCGCTTATCGTAAGTTTGCCCCTGTCCGCATCGTCTGTTTTACATGCTGCAAGAACAGTGAAGCACAAAAGACATACCGAAAGTACAATCAGTAAAATTCTTTTCATCTTCATTCCCACTCCATTTGTTTTTTTATTTATATTGATATTATAACATTAAAAATATGCTTTGTAAACAGTAATTTTTTTAATTTCTTTAACCTTTCCTGCTAAAAAATTGACGTTTTATACACTTCGTTTATATCCGCCGTGAAAACATAAAAAAATACCGACGCGAGTTAAAAACAAATCTGCGTCGGTATAATTTTACTTTCAGTTTTTGGGAGAGTAATTGGGGCTTTCCTTGGTAATGGAAATATCGTGGGGATGGCTTTCGATAAGCGACGCGCTGGTGATTTTCACGAAACGCGCTTTTGTCCTTAAATCGTTTATCGTGGGTTGACCGCAGTATCCCATGCCGGAACGCAATCCGCCCATAAGCTGGAAGACAATTTCCGAAAGCTGTCCGCGATAAGGCACCCTGCCCTCCACGCCTTCGGGCACAAGTTTTTTGGCGTCGTCCTGGAAATACCTGTCCTTGCTGCCCAAAGCCATTGCTCCAAGAGATCCCATGCCGCGATACGACTTGAAGTTTCTGCCCTGGTAGATTTCCAGTTCTCCCGGGCTTTCCTCGGTGCCCGCGAAAAGCGAACCTATCATGCAGGCATGACCGCCCGCCGCAATAGCCTTTGTGATGTCGCCGCTGTACTTGATGCCGCCGTCGGCAATGATGGTTTTGCCGTATTTGTCGGCCACTTCGCCGCAATCCATGATGGCGGTAATCTGGGGTACGCCTATACCGGCGACTATTCGGGTCGTGCAGATGGAGCCCGGTCCGATACCCACTTTAACCACGTCCGCGCCGCGTTTATAAAGCGCTTCGGTAGCTTCGGCGGTGGCGACGTTACCCGCAATAAGCGTGACGTCGGGGCAAGCGTTTTTGACTTTTTCCACTGCATTCAAAACGTTTATGTTGTGGCCGTGCGCCGTATCGACGACGATACAGTCCGCCTTGGCGTCCACAAGAGCCTTTGCCCTGTCGATAAAATCCTTGCCCGCACCCACCGCGGCGCCCACCAAAAGGCGTCCGTTTTTGTCCTTTGCGGAATTGGGGTACTGGATGGCCTTTTCGATATCCTTTATGGTGATAAGCCCTTTCAGTTTGAAGTCCTTATCGACAATGGGCAGTTTTTCGATACGGTGTTTGCCCAGGATTTTCTGCGCTTCGGAAAGAGTGGTCCCCACGGGAGCGGTGACAAGGTTATCCTTTGTCATGACGTTTCTTATGGGCTGATCGAAATCCGTTTCAAACCTTAAATCGCGGTTAGTGAGTATGCCCACGAGTTTACCGTCCACGGTGATGGGCACGCCGCTTATGCGATATTTGTTCATAAGCGCAAGCGCGTCTTTCAATAAACAGTCGGGACCCAGGAAAAACGGATCGGTAATGACGCCGTGTTCGCTGCGCTTTACCTTGTCGATGTTTTCCGCCTGAGCGTCAATCGACATGTTTTTGTGAACAATACCCATGCCGCCTTCGCGCGCAAGGGCGATTGCAAGTCGGGATTCGGTAACGGTGTCCATGGCTGCCGACAAAATAGGAATATTGAGTTTTATGGTATCCGACAAGCGAGTCGAAAGATCCACGTCTTTGGGCACAACGTGCGATTCGCCGGGGATAAGCAATACGTCGTCGAATGTAAGTCCTTCTTTTACTATTTTATTCATATTCTTCTCCTGAAAGTTTATTTGCTGTATTGCGGTAAAAGTACCTTATAATAGAGATTGTCCACTGTATAGCTTGTCCCTTCGTAGACCACGTTTTTAAGCGCGGAAACCGCTTCGGCGTCGAAATTACCCGCCGAAAGCCGCGTGACGAGTTTTTCATATGCCTTGACTAAATATAAATCCCTTAACTGAGGCGCGTCGCCGATGCCGTCCAGTACGGAAACTATGTAATCGCCGGCAACCGAACAAAGAAGCCCCATGTCCAGCACGCCGTCCGGTCCTTTGTCCACAGCGGCGTATTCTTCGACAATTACGGCAATCTGCCCCAAAGCGACTGCGGTGACGGAAAGGTCGGCACGGGTACGACATTCTGCCAGAACTTCGTCCGGCGTCCTGTACGTGCCGTCGAACAACAGATTTACCGAGCCCATAAAACAGTTTGCCCTTGTGTTTTCGCAATACAGATAATCCGCATAGCTATATAGATTGGGGCGCATACTTGCGGGCGCGGCGCCGACGTTGTATTCGTCGATAAGAGGAATGCGCTTAACGCAATCAGCGTCGGCAAGAAACTGCTCGCTGTGAGTTTTAAGTTCGGGCGCATATTCTTCGGGATTTTCGGCAAAAAGCGCCGCGGAATAATTGACGCAGGCAAGTCGGGCGTTGACTTTCCGCTCGCCCCCGGAAACGGCAAGAGCGGTTTTCGCGCAATCGTAAGCGCGCGGAACGTTACCCATGTCTTCGTACAGATCCATTGCGGCAAACGGAAAGACAAAACGAAAAAGCGTAAAAAAAAGCGCGACCGAAACGACCAGCCAAAATATCGTTTTAGCCGCCGTTGCGACAATTACGTCCGCGTCGCTTGTTTTCTTCTCGATTTGTTCGTCCAGTTGCGTCATAATTCCTCGCTATTTTTGTCATTATAACACAATTCCGCAAAAATTAAAATTGTTTTGATGCGTTTTTTCGATATTTTTTGATAAAGGCGGTCAAAACCCAAAAAGCCCCTTACTCAGGAGCCTTTTTTTGAAGCTTTTTTCCATAATACGGCAAAGATAAGCCGTTTGATTTTCCCGTAATAATAACGTCGGACGGCGGACGAAATTTCACTTTATTTCCGTTTATTCCCTTACCGCCGCGATTTCGCGCGTAACGGGATCTATCAGTACCGCGTAAACCTCGTATTTATCGGGGACAAACGCGACGTACCAGTAATATCCCCCTTCCGAACTTATGGGATTTTCCAGAAAACGAATGTAGATTTCCGCATTGAGTTTGCCGTCGGAAGTAAGCGCTTTGACGCGGTCTTTAAGTCTTATTTCCGCGATTTCCAACGCCTCGGTGGCGTCAATCATGTCCGATGTTTTAACGGACGCAAGATTGAAATTTTCGGCATAGCCGTCGGCGGTAACGGTAAGCGCAACGTTTCCCGAAGCCTTATGGGGAATTTCGAAAGACCAGGTGTTTTTAAACGGATGTTTGGAAAACGTGCCTTCCATTTTTTCTTCCCCTAAATATATCGCGTAGGAAAACACCGTGGTTTCGCCGAATCCCGTCGGCGTAATCGTAACCACGGTAAACGGCGTTTTTTCGCCGGGGACGCCGTCTATAACGAAAGGATTTTCCCTTACGCCGCTCATAAGCGAGATTTTCATTTGCTCGCTTTGCGCCGTCATAACCTCGTCGCGGAGTTCGGACAGATTCGGCTCGCGTTTTTCTATAGGTGTATCGCACGCGACAAGCAACACGCACAAAACGCAGACAATTAACGAAAGTAATTTTTTCATGATTATGCTCTCCTTTCGTTATTCTATTAACAAAAGCGCGCCGATAGAACGCGACAGGAAAAAAGTCGTTGTCCGTTTTTCCCGTTTTTCCGCAAAAAAAGCCCCGCTTCCGCCGAAACGAGGCATTTTCGTTTATTTATTCTGTTATCGGTTTAATGTTCCTATACGCACCTGTTTTCCCTTCTGTTTACGCGGACCACGCGCGCCGTGATTTAATTAACCTGTTCGTATATTGTCCCGCTGCAAAATTCCTGAAATTAAGGATATGCGTTATCGTAACAAACCACGCGGCGGGCCAGAACAGAATTTATTCGGTTTTTATCGCGTTTTCCGCATCTTTAAGCTTAAGACTCCAGCAACGGCGGCGTTTGTGGCACTCTTTTTCGTAATCTTTCCATTGCGCCTGAATCTGGACGTTGGTTTCAAGCTCCGGCCCGGTTTCGAGATATTTGACCTTGTGTTTGATCAGGTTTTTAAGGCTGCGCGCCATAATCATGACGTTAACGCCGGTATTCTGGTACTTTTTGGAAACGCCTATACTGTATAAGTCCACGACATCCGGATGATTAAGGTCGTGAATAAGGCTGAAAATACCGAATAAATTTATTCTGCCGTTCATGACCCGCATGGCTTTGGACACAGACGGCGCCATAAACCCGTATCCGATGACCTCCCCTTCCTTAGTGCGGACCGCGCTGACAAAATCGTTTACCCATACCTGCTTAAGCATTTTAGACTCGCGCTCGATCTGGCGGTCGGTTATTTCGACGACGCCGTACAGATGGGCGAAAACCTCGTTCATGATGAACTTAAGCGCTTTTTTGATGGTGCCTTCCACGCTTTTGTAATTCTTAATGGGCACGTATTCGTAACCGTAGCGCTGCTGCACTTTTTCGGCAAGACGCAAAAGTCTTTCGTCCGCCTTATCGGGAACTTTAATGCGGTATTCTACCCAGTCGACGGCTTTGGTCATGCCCAGTTTTTCCATGTGTTCAACGTAATAAGGATAGTTGTAAATGGTAAGGTACATATCGGGGCGGTCGAATCCTTCGATAAGCATACCCTGTTTATCAAGGTCCGAAAAGCCTATCGGCCCCACAAGCTCGTCCATACCGAGCTGCTTTGCCCACTCGATTATCTTGCCGAACAACGCCTTTGTGACTTCAAAGTCGTCGATTACGTCGAAACGCGAAAAGCGCAACTGTTTTACGTTCTGCTTTTTGTTGTAGGCACGGTTGAGAATACCGGCGACTCTTCCGATAACCTTACCGTTGTCGTCAAGAGCAATGAACATTTTGCTTTCGGCATACGAATAGGCGTCGTTGACAAGAGGATTGAACTCGTCCTCCTCGTCCGAGATGAGCGCGGGAACGACGTATTTATTGCCCTTGTAAAGCTTTATGGGAAACTCGAAAAACGCCTTCCTGTCTTTGGGGGTCAGCACTTCCTTAACAATCATAAATTTCTTCCTTTGGTCGAAAAAATGCGCAATCAACGGAATATTTTAATGTAAATACCGTTTAATATTACCGTAATATTATATAACGAGCCGCGAGTTTTGTCAACAAACGGCAATGCCGAAAACCTATTTAAGGTTTGTCAGGTCAAAGACGTTGCGTACTTTGATTAAACTTAAAAGCTTTTCGTCGGACAGATTTTTGCAATTGCTTACCTCTGTTTCGGCGTCGCTTCCCGTCAGATCGACGAAGTTGTCGCTGAACTTAAGGTCCGATAAGGTGTCCAGCATTACATAGGGCGCAAACACGTCCGATGAAACGATAAGCTTGCGCTTATCTCCGCTTCCCGAAACTTTGACGGAAACGTCGGGCTTAAGAAAATCGAAATCCTTGGGTCTTACAAAAATACAGAAAGTCTGACTTATGACTTTCCCCTTTTCGGTAAGGCTGACGTACAGATATCTTTTGTCCGTGAATCCCTTAAGATAAGCCGTTAAATCAAGCGAATCGATTTTTTGCGCGCTTAATGCCCTGACGGTAACGGGATACTCCTTTTCGAAAACTACGGAGTTGTCGTTTTCCTTAACGCAGACTTTAACGACGCCGTCGAAATCCTTCATTCTTTCGGAGGAAACGTAAACGTCGGCCGAATAACCGCTTTCCTCGACGGTTACTATCGCGGGCGCGAAAAACCTTTTTGCGTAATACTGAAGCGCTTTTTTATTGTTTTCCCAATCGACGCTTGACCAGGAGATAACAGGCCAGCAATCGTTTATCTGCCAATAAAGCGTACCCATGCATCTGGGGCGGTTAGCGCGGAAATGCTCGACGCCGTACTTTATGGCGTTTGCCTGAATAATCTGAGTCGCGTAAACGTAATTTCCGAAATCCGACGGCAAAGGAAATTTGTCCGTAAGATAACCGAGCATTTTTTTAGTGCCTTCGGGGTTGCGCTGATGCTGATCCATAACTCTCGACGCGGGATTGAGATCCTTTTCGTCCGCAAACTGCAAAATCGTTTTTAACGGAGGAAGCGCCTGAAAACCGAATTCCGACAAAAACCTGAAATAATGCTTGCGATAATCTTCAAACGCGCCGCCGTTTTGCCAGGGCTCCCAATAATGGCTGTCGCCGTAATTCTCGTCGGCGGAACGGAAAAAGCCGCCGCCGCTGCTGGGCGAACTGGGCCAATAAAAGACGTCGGGCGCGTATTTTTCGACTATTGCGGGTATAAAACGCTCGTAAAGCTCAAGATATTCCTGACGTCTCAGTTTTGCGCCCGGGTATAAATCGCGCTCGGCATGATCGTAAACCCAAGGCTCCATCTCGTTATTACCCGAAAAAATCGCAATCGAAGCGTGAGAACGGATTCTTACGGCATTCTGAATAAATTCCTCGCGGCAATTATCGCGGAACTCTTCGGAAAAAGAAACCTGCGTGCAGGCTATCATGAAGTCCTGCCAGACTAAAATACCCAGTTTGTCGCAAAGATCGTAAAATTCGTCGCTGCCGTAAAGACCGCCGCCCCAGATGCGCAGCATATTGAAATTATCCTCTGCGCATATGTTCAATAGCTGACTTAAATGCTCCGTCGTCCTGTGCGGCAAAACCGTACGCGTCGGAATGAAGTTGGCGCCCATGGCGAAAATCTTGACGCCGTTTACCACAACGCAGAATTCCCTGCCCCACTTATCCGGAGTCTGGGAAATCGTAAGAGTGCGTAAACCGATCTTAAGGCTTTTAGATGCGCGCCCGTCGTCACAGCCTTTGATTACGGCGCTTACGGTATACAGCGGCTGCGAGCCGTATCCGTTGGGCCACCAAAGCTCCGGATTGTCTATTTCGATTTCCGCGCGGCCGTTTACGGTAACGGTTTCAGTCAAGATTTTACCCTTGGGAGAAACAAGCGTGACTGCGGTTTCCTTTCCAGATGCCGTTTCGGTAGAGATTTTCAGCAATACTTTATTTTCAGTATGAAACTGACGCACGTCGAAATCACGTATTTCGTCGTCGAAAGCGTCCAGTTCAACGCTTTTCCATATTCCCATGTCGGGAAGACAAATTCCCCAGTCCCAGCCGAAGGAATAATTGGGTTTACGGATATGACCGATTCCCATTAAAGAGCCGTGTTTACCGTCCTCGCACCCGCAATCCCAAAGATAGTACTTGTCCTGAGCCTCGCGGATAAAGCGCGTGGGAGAATAGAACCTGATTTCTATCGTGTTTCTGCCTTTTTTTATTACTCCCGCGGCATCCAGGTCGTAAAAACGGTGAAAGTTTTTAGCGGACAAAAACCATTTACCGTTTACATACACGTCGCAAAGCGTATCCAACCCGTTGAATTTAAGACGCAAAAATTTGCGATTAAGCATATTTTCGGCTACATCGAACTGCGCGAAAAAAGTACAGTCCTTTTCCGAATACTCTTTTGCGGAGTCTTCATTAAGGCCGTAATATGGATTTTGGATAACGTTGTTTTCGATTAATACCGAATACATGGAACAAGGGGGCGAGCAAGAATATGTTTTGCCGTCGATTTCCATTTTCCAGTCTTTTACGATTATCATGGTTTCTCCTTTATTTGACAGAAGAATTATTTATCATTATACCACAAGGAAAAAATTGTTACAAATAAAAAATATGCATGAAAAATCGAATTTTTCAGCTATTTTAGCAAATAAACTTGACAAAATATTATTTAGGTTTATTCCTGCACTGTACCGACGTATGAACAGTACCTTATCAGCGAATTGATCTCTAACGGAGAATTTGAAAGACACACCAATCGTATCCGAAGATTAAAAAGAAATTCCTCATGCATAAACAACAATCCATAAAGAATTGTTATAAATTAAATCAAATAAAAAACGCCTGAAAAACGATGAGTTTTCAGGAGGAACAAGCGGAGGTCGCTCTGGTACAAAAAATATAACTTTAAATAAGTCTTCCGGTTACAGGGCGAATGGAACATTTGAGGTGTATGGCTATTTCACTTATACTACTTGCAGTGTTGAAGTTATATCGGCAAGCGGTTATGTATATCTCGACTAAAACATAAGGCAGTCGTTTTGACTGCCTTATGTTTTTCTAAACTAAGTAAATCATGTTAATATGCGCCGTAAAGCGAATAATATCTCCGGCGGATACTTGCTTTTCTGCTGTTGATTCTCCCTCTGCCGATACCGAGTTCGGCGCAGACTTCGGCTTGCCTCATACCGTTCATATAGCAGTTCAGTATGGCAGCTTCCAGCGCGGATAACTGCAATGCACTTACGAGTTCATCATATTTGCTGTAATCGGTCTGTTCTTGTTCAAAGCAATTCACGGGATCCATGGGCAGAGCCTTGTAATCCGTAAAATCTATGTATTCGATTGCGCCGTGTCTGTCGGAGCGGTTGCGCAAGCTATCGATGAATCTGTCCACCTCACGATAGCAAGTGAGTTTTATTGTAATCTCTTTACCACGCCTGTCTTTGCCGTAAATCTCGGACGCCTTTCTGCCGGTGTACTGATACAGAAAGCAGATAGCTGTCTGTGCCACGTCATAGCCGTCCGAAACGGTATAATCTATCTCGCTCATATGGTGCAGGTCTTTGATGAGACCGATATACAATCTGTCTGCCACTTTCATATCGTACTTCTTTACGGTGCGGAGCGCCTGCAGGGCGATCATCTCACCCATAAGCTTAACGTTTTCGGCAGAGATAGGTTCGGCGAATAATTCGCCTTCGTTACGATATTTTCCGTTTGAGAACTTTGTTACCAACATTTCCATTTTGAGTTACACCTCCGAATTGATTTGCCTTTTTCGGCAAGAGGCGAAGGTGCATAGGACGGTAAATATCAGTACACTAAATAGCGAGCCTGCGGAAGTCAACGGAACAAAGCCAAAATCGTTGCGTACAGGTCGGGAAACGCGTCATAGACAGCAAAAGAGCCGAGCAAGGAACGCACCTTACTCGGCTCTCAATTCGTTTATATTGGTGTTTTAAGCGA
>CALVUQ010000050.1 GCA_944363615.1 uncultured Clostridia bacterium
CGACGTTTACACTTCCGCGCCCGAGCCCGTTATCGAGCAGGACGAATACGTGGGCGTCTGGACGGCAGACGGCAACAGCTTCTGGTTTGACGGCTACGGCACCGTTGTTGTTAACGAAGATGCGGTAAAATACACCCGCCAGTCGGACAACAACAGCGTTAAATTCGAATCTAACGGCATGACTTATACCGCGCTTCTTACCGAAGGCAAGATGTCCATTTCCTGGGACGACGGCGAAGGCTCCGGCACTTATGACGATACCGCGCCTGCGGAGCTTGATGCGTTTGCCGGCGTATGGAATCCTCCTGCGGAAGACTATTATCAGTATGTGCTTACTTTCTCCGGGGCAGGCGTAGTGCATGTCTATCGTGAAACCTCCTATTCTGTCACCGAAGAGTACGTAAGTTATTCCGTGGCTGAAAACGTGGCTACTTTCTATGCCGACTACGGCGACTGGACCTGCACTCTGGACGGTGACAGTATGACCGTTGTTTCCATTGATATGGACGGATATTCTTCCGTGGATTGCACCTACACCAGACAGGCTGAAGCTCAGCTTGACGCTTTTGCCGGTACTTACTCCAACGGCAGCAACACGCTTGTTTTCAACGGCGACGGCACGGGCACATTCAACGGCGAAACTTTCGCCTATACTGTCAGCGGCGATGTTGCAAATATAAATCCGTTCGGCGTGTTTGACGGCGAAAGCAATACCGCAACTTTAGGTGAGGACGGAAACATTGAGCTTTATTTAAGCGATTCCTATATAGAAAACACTCATTCCGACACTTACGTTAAGCAGACGGAAGCATAGCCCGACGCGTTTGCCGGTACCTGGACGGGTAAAGTGGGACCTAATACCTATACCGTTGTTTGCGACGGCTTGGGCAACATCAACGGCAACGACTATACCTATACCCCCGGCACCGACACTATCGTAGCGGGTTACTGCACCGTCACGATGAAAGACGCCGATACGATGCACGTGGCTTACGCGGATGACGATTATAACGAATTCGAGGGCGACCTTACCAAATCCGCCTGACCTGTCGGCATAAAAAAACAAAAACAGATTTTTTTCACCCTTGAAGGCAGTTGCGCTTTTCAAGGGTGTTTTTTCTTTTATATAAGCCTTAATGCATAAACAATGCAATTCTCAAAAGAAAAAAATCAATATTTTTCAAGGAAACATACTTGAAAAGGATTGCGGCTGATGATAATATAATTTTGCGGACAAACGTCGCAGTTAAAATTTCAGTTGTAAAGAATACGCAGTCGGGTTAAAAATTCGGCGCGGCAAAAAGTGCCGCACTATTGCACGTTTCTGGAGGGAAAATCGGGAAAGATGAGGGAAAAACTAAGGGGAAGCGGAATTGTTAAGGCTATTGTCGTCTTTGTTTTGTGTATGATTACGCTTTCGGGATGCGCAAACTACGGCAAATACGCTTTGCCGTATTATGACCAAAGCGCGGACGAAAACTTTAATCCGCAGCTTTTTTATCGGAACGATATGCCGCTTATCGCCGCCGATCCCACGGTATTGTACATCGAAGACGAGGAGGATACCGAAAATTACGGTTGGTTTTACCGTTTACCGCAACGGCGAAAAGTTTTATTATTTCGCAAACGATAAATTCCTTGCCGAAAGGACTTATGCGGGACTTACGGCGGATATGGCGATGCACGGCGCGATCTATTCTTTCAACACCGGCGCCGATTATTACGGCTATTCGATTCTACGGGGAGAGGAAGCGGTTACCGCAGGCGAAGAACTGCTTGGCGACGTAATCCCCGAAAGCTACGTCGTCGACGGCGACGGCGCGGATTGGAGCGGTGTGGAAGAAATGTCGTCCGTTACGGGCGCGGACCCGACTTTGGGCGACTTGCCGCAAAGAGGCGCAAGTTACAAAGCCGTTTACCGCGAGGAGGGACTTTACATTCTCTGTACGGCAAAAACTTACAAGTTTACCGAAAGCAATTACGTCGCTGACAAAGCCAACAATGCAATAGCTTTCAGAAACACTTCGCTTGAAGTTCAGATCGCCAAACCCGCGGGCGGAAACGCGCAGATATGGATTACCTCTTACGGCAACGTATTGCCGCGTAAGATAGAGTCCGCATTTTCGGTAACTCCGCAAACGGTGGGTACGGGCGCAGAAAGCCGCACGCTGTATAACGTGACTATTGAAGCGTTTGTTTCTTCCGACGCGCTTAAACAGCTGTTGGGAGTGACTTCGCTCGATGACGCGTTAAGCATTGCCGCGGTGTTTACCAACGTCAGCGCGCAAGGCGACAGCGGACTTAGCAGCGACCCCATTAACGGCGGCGCGGTTACGGCAACGACAAGCGGGTTTTACGGCACGTTCGACAAAATCACGGTGGAAAAGCAGTAAATTATCTTTGTGCGTCATAAGATTTCGTAAATCACCCAAAGCGCAATACGCTTGCCGTATTCTAAACAAAGTAAAAAAACGAAACAAATAAAAAACCGGAATAAATGCAATTCATGTCGTAATATTAAAAAGCTTGCAAAAAAGGCGTCCTTTATGTTAAACTTTTTGCAGGCGGAGATTCGGGTTTTATAAGGAGCACAATATAATGAAAAACGTTGTCCTCATCATGCAGGATCATCAGCTGTACTTCGACCACCCGGCGATAAAAAGACCGTGTTTCGACGCTTTCAGACAAAAAGGAACACATTTCGTCAACGCGCGTTCGGTGACTCCGCTTTGCTGTCCCGCGCGCCGCAGTATTCTGAACGGAATGTACGCGCACCGTCACGGGCTATATAACAACAAAGTAAACGCTCCGTTTGACGAGCAGACTTACTTCGACGTGTTAAACGCAAACGGATACGAGGGGAACAATTATTATTTCGGCAAGTGGCACGCAGGCCCCGGGGATAGCTCCGACTTTAAATGCAAGGGGTTTACTCCGCCGGGATACAGCAGTCCCTATAAATACCCCGAATACGACAAATATCTTAAACGGCGCGGCTTTGACCTCAATCCCACCGCGCGCGTGGATATAGGACTGTCGGACCTTAATAAATACTATGAGGGCGCCGTTGTGCCGCTGAAGGAAATCAGGAATCTTTTTACCCTCAGCTTCGGCGAACTTCTTGGCGACAATGAGGAACTGCACGAGTGCTTTTTCCTGGCCTCCCTTGCGTGCGAGCAGCTTGAAAAACTGAAAGAGGAAGGAAAGCCCTTTACGCTCAGGGTGGATTTCTGGGGACCGCATCAGCCTTATTTCCCCACTAAAAAATATCTCGACATGTATCGGGAGGAGGATATTCCCCTTTATCCCAGCCTTAACGACGACCTTAAAGGGCGCCCCGACATCTATCACAGCGAAAACGCCGTGGGGCTAAGTAAGGACAACAGGCTGATTCAGCCCACGCCGCTCAGCGACGCGCAGTGGAGAAAAATGCTGCGTTACGCGTATGCGGAAAACACGCTTGCGGACGCGGCGGCAGGCAGAATAGTGGATAAAATTTTCAGTCTGGGCCTTGATAAAGACACATTGATAATCTGGTCTGCCGACCACGGCGACGCGCTTTGCTCGCACGGCGGGCACATGGACAAAGACGCTTATATGTCAAGCGAGGTGCTTAACATTCCGCTTGCGCTTTATTCGCCCGACAGAGAGGGCGGAATTACGGATAACCGTCCCGCTTCCAACGTCGATATACCCGTCACCATGCTGGACGGATTGGGACTTAAATTCGACGACGAAAGCGTGCGCGTGGGCGAAAGTCTTTTAAAGCCCGCTAAGCGCGATTACTTCGTTTCCGTAACGCACGGACATTTTACGCCGCACGTGGCGTTAAGCGTGGAAAAAGACGGTTACAGATACGTCAAAAACTACGACGACGTCAGCGAACTTTACGACATGACCGCGGACCCGTATTCTCTTGTCAATCTGGCCCTTAATCCCGAATATGCGGAAAAAACGGAATATTTCGAAAAACTGCTTGCAAAGTGGATTAAGGACAATGACTTTAAACCTTATAAGTAAGATAAAAGTTCCGAAACGTTACGCATCAGAATAAATGCAGTCGTAAGCGGAGCAAAAAAGCCTGAAATTTTTTTACCGGAGGGAGTTATGCCGCCGATGACATTGCTTATAAAACCCGCGTCGGGGCTGTGCAACATGCGCTGCAGGTACTGTTTTTACGCCGACGTAATGGCGAAAAGCCGGGTGCCTCACCGCGAAACGATGAGCGACGAAACGCTTGAAACGCTGGTTTCGTCGGTGTTTCGCGAGGCGGATGGGGAGGTTACTTTCGCCTTTCAGGGCGGAGAGCCCACTTTGCGCGGCAAGGATTTCTTTTCCGGGTATCTTAAGCTTGTACGTAAATACAACGAAAAGGGTATAAAGGTCAACAACACCCTTCAGACCAACGGGTACCTTATCGACGAAGAGTGGGCACATATTCTCAGCGAGGGTAAATTTCTGGTAGGGCTGTCGGTGGACGGCACCAAAACCATACACGACAAATTACGTCCAGACCGGGAGGGCAAAGGTACTTTCGACAGAGTAATGAAAGCGGCGGAAACGCTTAAAAAGCATGACGTGGACATAAACGCGCTGTGCGTCGTCAGCAATGTAGTCGCCAAAAACGGGACAAAAGTAATTAACAGTCTTATAAATCTGGGGTTCGATTATATCCAGTTCATACCCTGTCTTGACGGCTTCGGGGAAAAGAAAAACCGCGACTTTTCGCTTGAACCTCAGTTTTACGCAAGATTTTTGAAGGAAACTTTCGACGTTTATTATGACAGATTCATGCGCGGCAAGCCCGTAAGCGTGCGCGCGTTTGACAATTACGTCGGTATTTTAATGGGTTATCCGCCCGAAAGCTGCGGCATGAGCGGCGTTTGCGCCTGCTACTTCACGGTGGAGGGGGACGGCAGCGTATATCCGTGCGACTTTTACGTCATCGACAGATACGTGTTAGGCAAAACAGGCGAAAACACTTTTGCGGAAATGGCGGCTTCATCGGCGGCGAAAACTTTCGTTGCCGAGTCCCTGTCGCCCGATCCCGAATGTATTGCCTGCAAATGGTGCGCGCTTTGCCGCGGCGGCTGCAGGCGTAACCGCCAGACGGAAATAGGCGGTCCGCTTAAACTCAATGAATATTGCTCCGCTTATAAGGAGTTTTTTGCCTACGCTTACGAAAGATTGCTGTATATGGCAAAATCTGCTTCTTAAGGAAAAGGGCGGTAAAAAACGAAATTTTTTAATATTTTGTAAGATTTGCATAAGAACCCGTTGTCTTACGCGGCGGAATATTCGACAGCATACCGTTTCGCGGGAAAAAAGACCGACTCGCAAAAACTCGAGTCGGTTTTATTTTAATCCATGGTACAAGCTTTCCGTCAACGGGTTAACGAAGTTTAGTGCTTGTTATCAAACATAAATTTTAGTTTATCGGAAAAACAGGCTGAAGAAAACATAACGATAACCGATTTGCGCAAATGAAGGCAAAGTAAAAAAGTTATGTTACTTTCTGTATTCGATAAGTCTGGTTTTAATTACGCTGTCGGATACGGAAGGAGCGCCGCTGAGGAGGTTAAGAAGCACGTAAGCGGCATTGTGACCCCAGTCGGATCGGCTTGCTTTGGCGGTGATGAAATTATGATCAAGCTCCTTGTAAGTGCCGTCGAAGCCGCAAAGCAGGGGTACGGGCTGGTCGCTTGCCGAGATAACCGAGTACACGCCCTCGGCCATTTCGTCGTTGGCGCAGACTATTGCGTCGGGCAGGCGGCTGCTTAACATAAACGTTGCGGCGCGCTTACCGCTTTCTATGGTGAAATCGCCGGGAAGCTGAATGAAGTTTTCTATTCCGGCTTCTTCAAGCGCGGCTTTGAACCCTGCGAAACGGTCTTTGCTTTCGTAGGAGGCGTTGGGGCCGCTGACGAAACAAAAAGTTTTTGCCCCCAAGGCAATGGCGCGTTTGGTTACGGCGTAGCATCCGCTGCGATTGTCCAGCGTAACCGAAACCGTACCGTCGATGTTTTCGTTTCTGTCCATAACGACGACGGGGATCTTTCTTCTGACAAGTTCTTTGATGCTGTCGTTGGAAATGCGCGAGTTAAGCATCAGGATGCCGTCCACGCTTTTTAAGTCCGTCACGTTTTTATCGAGATAAAGCAGAAACTCGCATCCGCTGGACTTAAGCACTTCCCGTATCGCCTGAGTAAGTTCCTCGTAAATGGTGCCGCTGAAAGAATTGATGCACAGTACTATCTGTTTCTTTTCGGTTGCAACGGGTTTTTTGCCGCTGCGGCCCTTGTATCCTAGTTGCTGCGCCGCAGCCAGAACCTTGTTCTTCGTTTCGTCGGGGATACGGCTGTCGTTGTTAAGCGCATATGATACCGTACTGGGCGCCACGCCCGAAGCTTTTGCAATGTCTTTAATCGTAATCATATCGAACTCCTGTATTTGATTAAATTATACTGCAAAATTCAATAAAATTTCAACGAAATTCTTGTAAAAACATGGCAAAAACTATGTATAATCTGTTTATATTACGCCAGATGATAAAATTACCGGTTCAGAAAGAAATTTGAAAGGCAGGTTAATATAAATAACGGCAGGGTAAATGCAGAAGTGTAAAAAATGAGAAAAAAAACCGTCGTTTTGCACTGAGGAAAAAGTTACCGCGCGAATAAGAACAAAAAATGTCGGAAACAGGCGCTTTTTCGTTTGCAAAGCGATATGCGTTTGTGCTATAATAATGCCCGTAAAGTTTGAGAAGAACTTATGAAGTAAATATGCGGGAAGCAAATAAAAGCCGTTAAGTCGGCGCGCCGTAATCAGCTTAATACGGCGGTGTTTTTTTGCGGTAAACGCATAAGAGGAGCAAAAATGGAATTAAAGAATTTCACCTTAAAACACCTTAAGTTTCGGAAAAGTGAAATTCGCCGTTTTTCTTTTTCGGATGCGTTTTGTTTTTGCAAGGGAAGTGCCTTTTAAAGGCGGCTTCTTTTTTTTTGACGTTCGGTAAAAATTTTTTCGGAGGAAGAAAAAAATATGGCACAAAACGGTTTACTTTACGATTTGCACGACAAGCCCAAATTCGGGCAGCTGCTTATCTTCGCGCTTCAGCAGGTGCTTGCGGTTATTGCGGCTACGATTGCCGTGCCTACCATCATCGGACTTCCGATGCAGATTCCCGCCTCTTTGCTGGGCGCCGGCATCGGTACGATCATCTATCTTCTGATCACCAAGTTCAGAAGCCCCGTTTACCTAGGAAGCTCCTTTGCGTTCCTAAGCTCGCTGTTCGTGGCGATGACTTACGGCTATCTGGGCATAATAATAGGCTCGGTATTCGCGGGACTTGTCTACGTCGTGTTTGCGATTATAATCCATTTTGCGGGCACCGCGTGGGTAAACAAACTGCTTCCGCCCGTGATAATCGGCCCCACGGTTGCCATCATCGGTCTTTCTCTTGCCGGTAACGCCATGGGCGACATGGTCAAGGCTTCGGGCAGCTTACAGGGTACCAACATCTACGGAAGTTACAACCTTGTCGGCCTGCTTTGCGGTCTTGTGGCTTTTCTGACGATTATTATCTGCTCTTCGCAGAAAAAGTACAAGATGATGAAGCTTATCCCCTTCGTCATCGGCATTGCGGCGGGATACGTTGTTGCGGCGATATTCACCGCTATAGGTTACGCAACCGACTGCCAGTATCTCATGATAATCGACTTTTCGCCGCTTATCAACAACTTCGTGGACGAATCGGGTAAATTCGTGGGCATAACCGCAATTCTGGATTATCCCGACTTCGCGCTTATAGAGGCTGTTAAGGAAATAATAAACGGCAAAGCGGGCATTGAAAACGCGCAGTTCATCACCGCGGGCGGCGTTGCGGAAGTCGCAATTGCCTTTATTCCCGTTGCGTTCGTCGTGTTTGCCGAGCATATCGCCGACCATAAAAATCTGGGCACCATCATCGGCAGAGACCTCATTACCGACCCCGGTCTTAAGCGCACGCTTCTCGGCGACGGAATAGGCTCCATCGCGGGCACGGCTTTCGGTATCTGCCCCAACACCACTTACGGCGAGTCTGTCGGCTGCATCGCGATCACCAGAAACGCTTCCGTCTATACGATTTTCACCGCTGCGATCATGTGCATAGTCATTTCGTTCATCAGTCCGCTTATGGCAGTGCTTCGTACCATTCCCGCCTGCGTAATGGGCGGCGTGTGCCTTACGTTGTACGGATTTATCGCCGTTTCGGGATTAAGAATGTTCAAAGACCTCGACCTTAACGAGAACAAGAACCTGTTCGTCGTATCCGCAATTCTGATCGCGGGCATCGGCGGACTTACCATTCAGATTCCTTATGCTATCGCAGCAAACGGCGCGGTCGAAAAGACCATTCAGATCACCAGCATCGCAACCGCTCTGATTCTGGGAATCATAACCAATCTCGTGCTTTCCAAACTGGAGAATAAGCAGTCAGGTTCCGCGGGAGAAGCTTCGCTTGTCACCGCAGCCGTCCCCGAGGAAGCCTCCGCCGAAGTGTCCGACGCTACTGCCGAAAACGCCGCGCATTTGGCCGACGACTCTGAGAACGCTGCTGCAGGTTCCGACATTCAGACCGAAAACAAATAAATCGGGAGGGAAAATCATGAAGGACTACAAAAACGTAATAATTTTCAATCATCCCCTGATTAAGCATAAAATAGCCATATTAAGGGACGAGAAAACCAGCATGAAAGAATTCCGCGAGCTTATCGAGGAAATCACTACGCTTATGACTTACGAATGCCTTAAAGAGGGCGTCCCCACGGTGGAAAAAATCGTCAAAACTCCGCTTGAAACCTGCACTCAGCAGGTGGTAAAGGACAATTCCATCGCCATTGTTCCCATTCTCCGCGCGGGACTGGGAATGGTTAACGGAATTCACGTTTTGTTCCCGTCGGCAAGAGTGGGGCATATCGGTATGTACCGCAACGAGGAAACGCTGGAGCCGCAGGAATATTACTGCAAGCTGCCCGACGGAATAGAGGACAAGCTGGTGCTGGTCGTCGACCCCATGCTGGCGACGGGCGGAAGCGCGTGCGACGCGATAAAACTGCTTAAAGCGCGCGGCTGCAAAAACATCAAGTTCATGTCCATAATCGGCGCTCCCGAAGGCGTAAGCAAGGTTGCCGAGGCTTATCCCGACGTCAATATTTACGTTTCCACTCTCGACCGCTGCCTTAACGAGCACGGCTACATTCTTCCGGGGCTGGGCGACGCCGGCGACAGACTGTTCGGCACAAAGTAATCCTTAAATTAAAATAACCCTTAAAAATTAAAACCGTAAACGCAATAAAAAGCGTTTGCGGTTTTTTTTATGCTTAAAACGTTGGCAAATTTAACGGCGTATAATAAAACACAGTAGTATACGCTATTAAACGAACGGCGGCTTTTGCATATCGTTAGGTTAAGGAGAAACTGGGAAGAAATGTTCATAAAAGCGACTGAAAAAACGTTAAAAATTCTGACGGTATTTCTGGCTTTGATTGCGGCGGTTACGTTAAGCGCGGGCTGCACGGGCAAAAGCCATACTCTTACTTACAACGCCCTTTCCTGGGAAGAAGTAAAGAACGCCGAGGGTTACCGCATTTACGACGGCGACACGGTCATCGGCGAAACCACCGACACCGCTTTTCTGTTAAGAGAGGACGCGGGTTAGCATAATATACGGCTTGTTTCTTACAAAGGCGATAAGGACAAAGAAATCTGCAACTTTTCCTATTCGGTGCCCGCTTTAAGCGAAAAGGCTTATACTTGCGCCGCGGAGTTCGAAGAAGAGCAGACTTCGGAGCAAAGCTATTTTTCCGCCGCGCAGCATCTGAAGATAGATTATACGGGCTCGGAAAAAACAACCGACTCGTTTTCAAAAGTCATCAATCTTACAAGCAACGTCAGAAAAGTCAGCATTATTTCCGATCGCCGCATTACCGTCCGCGCGTCTTTCGTTATTCAGAAGCGTACCGAAGATATAGAGTTCGAGCTTGAGAACGTCGTGCTTCATGGACTTCAGACCCAGCAGTACGCAATTTCCTATGACGGCGGTTATCAGGCGTCCTCCGGCTGTCTTATACTCAAGCTTTTCGGCATTTACAATTCCGTATTAAGCGGTTACATCGCGCCAAAGGGCGAGGACGGCGAAAGGTCTGACTGGTTTCAGCACGGTGGCACGGGCGGCGCTGGCGGCGAGGGAGGCTGCGGCGGGGCAAAAGGCCCGGGCGCAAACTCGCTGGGCAGCAACGACGCCGAAGACGGCAGCAAAGGCACGCCAGTCGTGGGCGAGCAGATTATCATAAAAGGTTCGGTGGTGATTAAATAGGGTATTCTGACGCCGTATCTGTAAAAAAAACATAAATCCGTTTTATTTTAATCGGTAATTAACGTAAGCCGCGTTTTTAAGTGAAAGCGCGGTTTTTTGTGCGTTTATCAATCGGATTTAAAGTCGGATCGCTGCGCATGAAAAAGCGATTAAAACTTTATAAGCATGAAAAGCGACGCGACGGATCCAAGGCGGGCATAAACAAAAAGAAGCCTGAATAAAACCGCGTTCCCTGTAAAAAAAAGGAGCGCGGTTTCGTTTTTTAAATTTTTATTCGTCCTCCGACTTCGGTTTTGACTGCGATTGAAGTTTCGGGCGAATATTTTCCCGATTAAAGCGGTAAAGATTTAATTTTGTGATAGTCCGTCAATAATTTACGTATAAAACGCCTGTTTTCAAGACTAATACTTGTCATTTAAAGAGAGTATTACCACCAAGCCTATTGCGCCCGTAAACAATCCCGCAAAAAACCAACCTATACCGCTTCTGTACTTCTTTTTTGCAATAAAAGAACAGGCAAAGGCGCAGCCCAACCATATTATTACTCCTAGGACCAAAATAAGTTCGCCTAAAAATGTTTCCATAAAATCCTCCCGACAATAAAATTAAATCGTAAA
>CALVUQ010000051.1 GCA_944363615.1 uncultured Clostridia bacterium
CCGCAAAATAAAGCAAATAAGTTATGTTTTTATAATCAAAAATAGTTATGTAATTATACTTATTTTAAATTTCGGAAATTTGTTCGCTTCCTTCATGAAAATTTCACGGTTTTCGATTTTCCTTTAAGGCGCGCAGTCACCGAACCGAATCAAAAAAATTTTTGTTGCCGAAAATTATGAATAATATTATTTTTTCCGCTATCAAATTATTTTTGCAACTGTTCCCTTTGGTCGCTTCAGGCGTTTCTGAATTTAATTTGTATTATGTTTTCAAACTCACTTTTTTCATTTTCTTCAGAATGATTACGGAATAAGATTACCTGACTCATCGAGCGCAAAAATATCAGCCGTTTGTCATGTTCCCCGATGTCTAAAATATTTTGATCAAATTTATAGTCAAATACAGATTTTTTAAAAGTTAAAAAATAAAAAAATAATTGTTATGTTAATATAATTATAGTTAAAAATTGTATTTTTCAGAATATAAATTTTGTTTCAAATATATACTTTACGCAAATACAAAAATAAATTTATTTTGCTTGTTTATTTTATAATAATATTGCTGTTTTCTCTTATATTTGTTTATTTTTTCTACTATTTCATTCTGTTTTGCCGTTGCTTTTATAATTTTGAATTTTACGCAAGCAGAATCATAAAATACAGATTTCGCAGTTTTAAAAGGCCCTCGGATTACATTCCATTAAACAAAACAATATGGGACAAAAATTTAATGCTCGGAGATAATATTTTTATTTTTTATCGTTACATCTTGCCGATCACTAAATTATTCGCTTGTAAAAAAGCATAATCATCAGGCAATAAGAAAATAACCTTTTTTTCTCCTATTTTTTATAAAAAATAGGTTATAGCTTGATAGCTTTTCGTTTTCTTTTTGTTGTTTAAGTTAAATAGTGTTATATCCGCTATAAGAATCATCCTGATAAAAACATTCACGGCAACGGTATGCCTTTTCGATCTTAAAATAAAAATCAAAACGGTAAACTTGCGGAATTGTTTCACTATCGCAAATTTCGGCACGCTACCGTTTATTAAAATTCCGAGCCTTAGTTTTTAATAATGAACTCTACAAAACTTTACAAAATTTTAGGCAAAATAAATTGACTATTACTACGAATTAAAAATCAGTCAAAAATTTTTTAATATTTCAAAAATAAGCATACAGGATTAAATTGCTAAAATCTGTATTGCGGTAAATTTTTGTTTTTTGTCAAAACTTTTGAGTTGCGATTTTATACAAAACGGTTATCCGCACAAGTAAAGTGGATATAACGAATATATTTCAACCGAAACTCATCTGCGATGTAAAAATCAAAGCCGATGAATTAAATAACAAATAAGTTTATTTCCGATACAGATGAAACCGAAACATATTAACCGAATAATAACCTATGTTAAAATCCGATATAAAAAGAAGAATTATACAAATTTAATTCAACCGTATATTTCAAATTGAGGTAAAAAATGCATTTTTTTAAAAATAATGGCAGCCTTATGTTCAATCCGATTTGAATAAATGTGAATATAACTAACAAAACAGCAAGCAAAAGCTTAATTTTGGGACAGATTGAGAAAAATCCTATGAATTAAAGGCCTTCTTTGCAGTTCAGATCCGATGAAAAAGACTAATCAGAAGAATAAGAGGGGTAAAAAAGGCAGGCTTATATAGTATTAAATTACTCTTCGGGGCAAAAGCTAAAGTAAGAAAGTCGGGTCCGTTTAGGACAAAGTGCGCGCTTATAACACAAAAAATTCACTTGGATTTAACAATAATCTTTGCATTTCGCTTGAAATAAAGGTTGTCATGTGTTATAATGTCGAATAGCGGTAAAGGCGGATTTACTTACAAAATAAGGAAAAGCCGACCGCAAACGACGGTATTTAGCGGAAAACGCCGTTAAAACCGTAAGCGCCAATGAGCATGTCGGACTGAGGCGGGAAACGCCGTCGGCGCCCGGCTACGGAGGTTAAAATAATTTGAGATCAAGTACCAAAGGCCTGATTACCGTAATAATCGTTTTGTCGGTTTTCGCCGTGATAGGAATGTTTTTTCTTTTCCGCAACACGACGAAGGAGATTTCTTCCACAGAACTTAAAAATTACATCGACAACGGCAAGGTCGCGGAAATATCCGTAAACAACGACATCGTATCCGTCAAGCTGACGGGCGAAAAAACCTACGGTTACGAGGCTAAAATTCAGCAAAACGTCAATAACTGGTATGTAAGCGACGCCACGGGCGAGCTTTCTTTCTCCGGTTACGTCACTTATTACAACGCCAACAACGGCGACGGGGCGGACATACAGCTTTACTTCAACGACAGAAACGCGGGCAGCATCTGGTCGACCATTATACCCATAATAGGTTTTGTGCTGCTGGTGGTTTTTGCCATAATTCTTTTCCGCTCCATGGGCGGCGTAAACAAACAGGCGATGAACTTCGGCAAATCGCGCGCGAACGTTCAGGGCAATATTAAGGTAAGATTTTCCGACGTTGCCGGCGCCGAAGAGGAAAAGGAAGAGCTTAAGGAAATCGTGGAATTTCTTAAGTCGCCGCAGAAATTTACCGCCGTGGGCGCAAAAATCCCCCGCGGCGTGCTTCTCGTGGGCCCTCCCGGCACGGGTAAAACTCTGTTTGCGAAGGCCGTTGCGGGCGAGGCTAACGTCCCGTTCTTCTCGATATCGGGCTCCGACTTCGTGGAAATGTACGTGGGCGTGGGCGCAAGCCGCGTGCGCGACCTTTTCGACACCGCCAAGAAAAACATGCCCTGCATCATCTTCATCGACGAAATCGACGCAGTGGGCCGTCAGCGCGGCGCGGGCCTGGGCGGCGGACACGACGAAAGAGAGCAGACTCTTAACCAGCTGCTTGTGCAGATGGACGGCTTTGCCACCAACGACGGCATTATAGTCATGGCGGCGACTAACCGCGCCGATATTCTCGACCCCGCGCTTCTTCGTCCCGGCAGATTCGACAGACAGATTTACGTCAACATTCCCGACGTTCGCGGCAGAGAGGCCATCTTCAAGGTTCATGCACGCAACAAACCCATGGCTCCCGACGTGGATTTTCAGGTTCTGGCGCGCATAACAAGCGGTTTTTCGGGCGCGGACATCGCCAATCTTCTCAATGAGGCAGCCATTCTCTGCGCACGCGACAACCGCAGCAAAATCACCATGGAAGACCTTTACGAGGGCATTAACAAAGTCGTCATGGGTCCCCAGAAAAAATCCAGACTGGTCACCGAGGTTGACAAACGCATCACCGCTTATCACGAGGCGGGCCACGCAATAGTCGCGCGCTGCATGCCGTATTGCGATCCCGTGCACGAAATCAGTATTATCCCGCGCGGTCAGGCGGCAGGTTATACCATGACGCGTCCCGACAACGACGACGACCATATCACCGTCAACAAACTCAAGTCCAATCTTGCCATGTCCATGGGCGGAAGAGCCGCCGAAGAACTGGTGATCGAAGACGTTTCCGCGGGCGCCGTGGGCGACATAAAACAGGCTACGGGCATCGCGCGCAAAATGGTCATGGAGTGGGGTATGAGCAAGGATCTGGGTCCCGTTTATTACGGCTCCAACCAGGAGGTTTTCCTGGGCCGCGATTATCAGTCCACTCATACCTACAGCGAGGAAATCGCCGCTAAAATCGACAAGGAAGTCTCCGAACTTCTGGACGAGGCTCATGCAAAAGCAATAGAAATACTGGGCTCTCACCGCGAGGTAATGGACGTCATGGTCCGCGTGCTTTTGGACTGCGAAACAATCTATACCGAAGAAGTGGATATGATTATGAAAGGCGCTTCCGCCGACGAGGTCAAATCCGAACTTAAGGAAAGATTAAACGCGAAGTACGAGAAGAAGCAGGCCGCGCTTAAGGCGGGCACAATCTGATACCGCCCGATAAACCGACCTTGTCAGATTACAGCGCACCCGATGAGTTTATTTGATTTGCGGCTTGTGTATTAAGACGGATTCGCCCGACAATGCGGCTACTGCGCTTTAAGCAAAACGGGTTCTAAGCAATGCGCGCCGAATTCAAACGGCACACTATAAAAGAACAGCTTATGCTTTGCCGCCCGAGCGGAACGGCTTTACCGAGATTTAAGTCGCTTACCTGAGTTTAAGCCCGATCCGTTCCTTACGACTAAATAAACGGAACTTCAGGCCTGTTTTCAAGCTACTTTACGGTCGCGCCCTTACCCTCATGTTCCGCCGCTTCAGCCTTAAGGAAAAAAACGCTTTTGGTTCTTACTTATCCGATACTGGATTTTATCCGCGGATATTTCAAGGGCGGATTCGGAAACGCGATTTTCAAGACAAAAAAATCAATTCACATTTATTTAAACAGGAGCAAAAAATGAAAAAGGTATTTTCCAAGACGATAATCATCGTCGCCAGCGTCGTCGCAGTTCTCGCCGTGGCAATCGTAGTGCTTTGCCTTATAAAACTCAACCCCGTCAAAGCGCTTGACGGTTACGACAGGATAGAGCTTTACAATCTTTCCTCCACCGACCGCATCGAAATCAACGCCGACAAAGCGGACGAAAAGGCAAAACTTGACGAGGCCATCGGCAAATCCTCTTTCTCCGTTATGCAGGGTATTCTCGAGGGCAAGGCTTCCGCTTCCTATAAGTTCAAAACCGAGGTAAAAGAAGGCGAAACCGCCGAAAGCCGCGTGGAAATCGCAGCGGACGACATCGCTTCCGTCGCCGCCACCGATTCTCTTTACAAGCTGGTCTTCGTGTTTTCACAGCCCAAAACCGTCACCGTCGAGGGAGAGGAGCTAACTTACGACCGCGCGATTGTGCTGGTGGGCAATTCCAACAACGAAATTGGCACCCTGGAAATTGTGTTCTATCTTGATTCCCGCGTCGGCAACGAAGCCGAGGACGAGGAAATTTCTTCCGAATATTACTCCGTTTCGCCCGTCGTGGTCAACGCGCGCACAACTCAGCTTTATAACGCCGTCGGGGAAGTGGTTTCCGCTTTCCTCGCTGCCTGAGTCACGCAAGGCAAGGGAGTTCCCGCTTTTAACCTGAAATTATTTAAACGCTTTTTCTTGAAGCCGTCAGCTTTAAGTAAAGGCGTTTTTTTATTTTATTTCAAGATGCATCGTCATATCTATTGTATATTTGTTTGTTGCGGGACGTTTTTGAAGCAACAAAAAGCAAATCTTTATATCGGGCGAATCTAAATTCGATTTCCTTTATTGCCGCTGTAATCTTTTTTCTTGTTACTTTTTTAAATCGATATCGGGTCGGATAATCTTGTGTGTACTTTGGGCAATTTTGTGCTTTTCTCTTTTATAGCGGGCTTGGCGTAAGGTGATTCCGAATCTTTAACTTGTTTCTTTTAAAAACGTCTTGTCTGTCAGGGCGGCAGGTTTGCGCATATTTGCGGCTGATTTTGTGCTTGCCGCTTTTTATAAACGTTTTGTCATGATAATGTTTTAAGTTTCTTTACTTATTTCAGAGCGAGCGGTCAATTCAGGTCGAAATTGCCCGTCTTGCAAATGATTACTGGTTCGACTCGTCTTGTCTATCGAGGTGGCAGTCTTGTGCAGATTTCGGCTGATTTTGCGATTGTCGCTTTTTATAGCGCGCTTGGCGTAAGATGGGTTCAAGTCTTTTAACTTGTCCTTTTAATACCGTCTTGACTTTCGGCGCGGGCGGAATAACTTTAGTCATTACTGTTCTTTTTATGACTTGCTATTTAAAACGATTTATCGTTATTCCGTTTTTGTCTGCCTTGCTTATTATCGGGGGCGGTCGGGTTTGGCAAAAGTGGGGCGATATTGGCTTAAGTTAATTGCAGACGGTTTTAACTTGATAGTCGGTCGGGGCGGAAGGAGTTGTTTTTTATGTTTTTAAGTTGTCGGGCTAAGCACGCGTTTAACGGCATGGCACTGTTTTTTATGCGTTTTCAGGGTATCGTATTACAATCCTTTTCGCTGCAGGCTTCATTCTCTGATAAATCGGCGGGGTAAATACGGCGACGGCCGAACAATTTTCACAATATCAACACACAATTCAATTGACATTCGTCGGAAAAGAGTTTAAAATTTGTAAGCAACCTAACAATTCAGAATAGGATTAAAGGAAGGTGAACGCGCCGTGGACGTCGGAAAAGCGGTAAGCAAGCTTAACAAGCTGATAAAGCGGAACATGGAGATTTACAATCCCAGCGAAGAGACTACGGGAATGCAGGGCGTCATTTTGTTTTTCATATACAACTTCAAGGGAGATTGCTGCTCCCGCGATATAGAGAACGAATTCAGCATGCGGCGCGCGACGGCAAGCGGCTATCTGGAGCTTCTGGAAAAAAAGGGTATGATAACGAGGTCGGACGTACAAAAAGACGGGCGTCTTAAAAAGATAACGCTTACGGAAAAAGCCGAATTTTTAATGAAAAAGATCAAAGAAAACATCGCGCGGAACGAGGCGCAACTGTCCAAAGGTCTGGACAAAAGGGAAATCGAGGAATTTTTGCGGATTGCCGCCAAAATGAGCGACAATTTATCCGCCTCTTAGCGGACGGCGCAGATAAGCTCCGCGGGAAAAAGCCTTTTTCTTTGATTTCCGGCTTTTTTTAACCCGTATGCCCGCGCGGTAGGCGTTAAGCACCGACGGAAAAGGTTCTGACTTTCAAGCCGCGGCGGGCGCGCGATTGTCGGCCGCGTTTACGGGGTTACACGGCTTAACGGGGAGGAGGCATAAGCCGCGCGGAGGCAGAACGCATTAAATTGTCCGAAAACTTATAAATCAACCGATGCGCAACGGATTTTCGGTAGTTTGTCCGCAGAAAATGCGGGACGTCGTATTAAAAGAGTATTTATCGCCCTTTTAAGGATACGGTTTATCCGATTCGTTCCGCCGCTTACATAGAAAAAATTACGCAAACAAAACTTCAAGCAATCCTAAAGGAGTATAAGAGATGGTTAAAGAGATTGCCAAAAGTATAGGAGAATACAAAAAAACAGCTATCGCAACGCCTATACTGGTATCTTTGGAAGTAGTCATGGAATGTATAATTCCCTTTATGATCGCCTTACTGGTGGATCGGATCCGCATGGGCGCGGGACTTAACGTCATTCTGCAATACGGCGGAATTCTGGTGGTAATGGCTCTGTTGTCCCTGCTGTTCGGCGGGCTGGCGGGCTACACCTGCGCGATTGCCTCGTGCGGGCTGGCGAAAAACCTGAGAAGGGACATTTACCATAAAATTCAGCTGTTTTCCTTCGAAAATATCGATAAATTTCTGACTTCGTCGCTGGTCACGCGTCTTACTACCGACGTGACCAACGTTCAGCATGCGTACATGATGATCATCCGCACCGCGATACGCGCGCCGCTTATGATGATTTTCGCTTTCGTAATGGCGTTTGTGACGGGCGGCCAGGTGGCGTGGATATTCATCGCCGTAATGCCCTTGCTGCTGGCGGGACTTATGATCATTATTTTCAAGGCTACGCCCATTTTCAAAAAGGTTTTCAGAAAGTACGACAACCTCAACAATTCCGTTCAGGAAAACGTAAAGGGCATGCGCGTGGTCAAATCCTTCGTCCGCGAGGAGTACGAGCAGAAGAAGTTCGGCGCGGCGGCGGAGGACGTAAGACGCGATTTCACCAGGGCGGAAAGAATTCTGGCGTTCAACAATCCGCTTATGCAGTTCTGTCTTTACGTGGTGATGGTTTTCGTCCTGTCGTTCGGCTCCTACATAATAATAACTTCCATGGGCGCCAAGCTGGACGTCGCCAAATTTTCCGCGCTTCTGTCCTACGGCTTTATGATGCTCAGCTCTCTCATGATGCTCAGCTTCGTCTTCGTCATGATAACCATGGCTCTTGAATCCGGCCAGCGTATCGTGGAAATTCTCAAAGAAGAACCCACCATTCACGACACGGCTAACCCCGTCTACGAAATAAAGGACGGCTCCGTCGAGTTCTGCCACGTCAGCTTCAAATACTCCCAAAAAGCGGAACGCAACGCGCTTACCGACATAGACCTTCATATCAAATCGGGCGAAACGGTGGGCGTTATCGGCGGAACGGGCTCCGGCAAATCGTCGCTTGTCAACCTCATCTGCAGGCTGTACGACGTCACCGACGGAGAGGTCAAAGTCGGCGGCGTCAACGTCAAGGAATACGACATTCCTTCGCTGCGCAATCAGGTCTCGGTAGTGCTGCAGAAAAACGAGCTGTTTTCGGGCACAATCAAGGAAAATCTGCGTTGGGGCGACGAAAACGCCAGCGACGAACGCCTTAAAGAAGTTTGTAAGCTTGCCTGCGCAGACGAGTTCATCTCGCAGTTCCCCGACGGCTACGACACTTACATAGAGCAGGGCGGCACTAACGTTTCGGGCGGTCAGAAACAAAGACTGTGTATCGCCCGCGCGCTTTTGAAAAACCCCAAAATTCTTATCCTCGACGACTCCACCAGCGCGGTGGACACCAAAACCGACGCCAAGATAAGAAAGGCCTTCCGCGATTATCTGCCCAGCACAACCAAAATCATAATCGCTCAGCGCACCTCATCGGTGGAAGACGCCGACAAAATCGTCGTCATGGACGGCGGCAGAATCGACGCCGTGGGCACGCACGAAGAGCTTCTTAAAAACAACGTCATTTATCGCGAAATCTATACTTCTCAGAACAAGGCGGGTACGGATAATGAATAACAAAAAATCCAGAAAGTCCGTTGTAGGACGTATTCTTAAAACTCAGTTTTCCTTCTATCCCGCGCTGCTTCCTCTGACGATCGTGTGCATTATTTTCAGCGCGATTGTAAGCGCCGTCCCCTCCATTTTCATGCAGAAGGTCATCGAGGTGGTGGAGGCCAACTGGCAAAGCGGCGATTGGAGCCTTATCAGCAAAACTATTTTCATGCTTGTGGGTATCCTTGTCGTTTTCTACGTCCTGTCGCTTATCACCTGTATCGTTTACAACCAGCTTATGGCGGTAATCACTCAGGGCACGCTTAAAAAACTGCGCTGCAAAATGTTCAACGGCATGCAGAAACTGCCCATAAAGTTCTTCGACACGCACACTCACGGCGATATCATGAGCCATTACACCAACGATATCGACACCTTAAGACAGATGATTTCCCAAAGCTTCCCCCAGCTGCTTGTGTCGGGCGTCACATCGCTTACCGTGCTTATAATAATGCTTTATTACTCGCTGTGGCTTACTCTCGTCGTGCTGCTGGGCGTTTTCGTGATGCTGATGGTCACCAAAAAAGTGGGCGGCGGCTCCGCCAAATACTTCTTCCGCCAGCAGACCGCTTTGGGTAAAGCGGAAGGCTTCGTCGAAGAGATGATGAACGGTCAGAAAGTCGTCAAAGTCTTCTGTCACGAAAAGGAAAGCGAGGCGGACTTCGCTAAGTGCAACGAAACGCTTTATCGCGAATCCGTCAAGGCTAACCAGTACGCCAACATTCTTATGCCCGTGCTTAACAATATCGGCAACGTGCTTTACGTGCTGGTCGCCGTGGTGGGCGGCATTCTTCTCGCCCTGAACGCGCCCAACATCAGTATTTCCGGCCTTGCAATCAGCGTCAGCATCGTCGTCCCCTTCCTCAGCATGACCAAACAGTTCGCCGGCAACGTCAACCAGGTTTCCAACCAGGTCAACTCCGTCGTCATGGGTATCGCGGGCGCCGAACGTATTTTCAACCTCATGGACAGCAAGCCCGAAACGGACGACGGTTACGTCACGCTTGTCAACGCGCGCGAGGTAGACGGCAAAATCGTCGAGTGCGAGGAGAAAACTCACTTCTGGGCGTGGAAGCATCCTCACGCCGCCGACGGTACGGTTACTTACACTCCGCTTGCCGGCGACGTCCGTCTTTTCGACGTCGACTTCGCCTACGAGGAGGGTAAAACCGTCCTTCACGACATAACGCTTTACGCCAAACCCGGACAGAAAGTCGCTTTCGTCGGCGCTACGGGCGCAGGTAAAACCACCATTACCAACCTTCTTAACCGCTTCTACGACATCGCGGACGGCAAAATCCGCTACGACGGCATCAATATCAATAAAATCAAAAAAAGCTCTTTAAGAAAATCCCTCGGTATGGTTCTGCAGGACACTAACCTCTTCACGGGCACCGTTATCGACAACATCCGTTACGGCAAACTGGACGCTACCGACGACGAGTGCATAGCCGCCGCCGTCCTTGCGGGCGCGGACGACTTTATACGCCGCCTGCCCGAAGGCTACAACACCATGCTTACGGGCAACGGCGCTAACCTCAGTCAGGGCCAGCGCCAGCTTTTGTCCATCGCGCGCGCCGCGGTTGCCGATCCCCCCGTCATGATTCTGGACGAGGCTACCAGCAGCATCGACACCCGTACCGAAGCCATTGTTCAGCGCGGCATGGATAACCTCATGAAGGGCAGGACCGTCTTCGTAATCGCACACCGTCTGTCCACAGTCAAAAACTCCGACGTCATCATCGTTCTCGACCACGGCCGAATCATCGAGCGCGGCACCCATCAGCAGCTTCTGGACCTTAAGGGTCAGTATTACCAGCTGTACACCGGCGCCTTCGAGCTGGAATAAGCCGCCGTTTTCGCAGGCTTTTTGCTCGGTTTTACCCCCCCCAAAAAAACCGAATTTGCCCGCCTTTTGTTCGGCTTTTTCCTCCGCGGTTTTACCGCTTTTTCACCGCATGGCTTTTCGCAGAATAAAGTCATACGATTAAAAAGGCGATTGCCTATAAAGTGAAATCGTCTTAACAGAAAACAACGGCCTTAAAACAATTTGCGTCAATTGCTTTTCGCTGAATTTTCTTCTTTTGCCGCGGCGCTTTATGAATACAACGGAATAAAACCGCTTCTTCGG
>CALVUQ010000052.1 GCA_944363615.1 uncultured Clostridia bacterium
CGGTTTAACTCCGTGCTTTTACGAAGCTTCGCAAGATTTAACTCGGTTTAACGCTGATTTACGAGGTTTAGCTCGGTTTAACGCTGATTTACGCGTCGAAACGACAAAACCGTTTTTTAACGGAACCGCGTTTTATCTTTCCCGACACAGAATAACGCGCAGAGGGTTATTTTTTGGGTTTCATCGTGGGGAAAAGAATGACGTCGCGTATGGAAGCGCTGTCGGTAAGCAGCATGATGAGTCTGTCAATGCCTATACCCAGTCCGCCCGTGGGGGGAAGACCGTATTCAAGCGCGGTGACGAAATCGTCGTCCGTCATCTGCGCCTCCTCGTCGCCCTTTTTACGCAACGCCGCCTGTCTTTCGAAACGCTCGCGCTGATCGATGGGGTCGTTAAGCTCGCTGTAAGCGTTGCCCATTTCGCGCGAATAGATAAAGAACTCGAACCTGTAAGTAAGGCGCGGGTCGTCGTTTTTGCGTTTGGTAAGCGGGCTTTCCTCGACGGGGTAATCGGTGATGAACACGGGGCCCGTAAGCTGCTGCTCCACTTTCTGGTCGAAGGTGGCGTAAACTATGTTGCCCCAGGCTTTTTTCTTCTCATCGATTTCGACGCCCAGCTTAAGCGCGGCTTCAAGCGCCTCCTCGGCGGTCATCTTGTCGTAGTCGACGCCCGTGTAGCGCTTTATCGCCTCCAGCATGGTAAGACGCTGCCAGGGGAAAGAAAGGTCGATTTCCGTACCCTGATAAGTGATTTTGTTCCCCTTGCCCACGGCCTTCAGCGCGGCGGCGTAAATCTGCTCGGTAATATCCATCATGTCGTTGTAATCGGCGTAAGCCTCATAAAGCTCCATCATGGTGAATTCGGGATTGTGCTTAACGTCCATGCCCTCGTTGCGGAACATTTTGCCTATTTCGTACACTTTGTCGAAGCCGCCGACGATAAGCCTTTTAAGATACAGTTCGGGCGCGATGCGCATGTACATGTCAAGGTCCAGAGTGTTGTGATGCGTGATGAAGGGACGCGCGTTCGCACCGCCCGCAATGGTATTGAGGACGGGGGTTTCCACCTCCACGAATCCTTTGGAATCGAGAAGGTCACGAATCGCCTTTATGATGCGGGAGCGCATGACGAAAGCGTCTTTTACCGACGGGTTGGCGATAAGGTCGACGTAACGCTGACGGTACCTTAAGTCGTTGTCCTTAAGCCCGTGCCATTTTTCGGGAAGGGGCAGCAACGATTTGCTTAAAAGCACCATTTTGTCGACGGAAACGGAAATTTCGCCCTTGTGCGTCATGAAAACGGTACCCTCGACGCCGAATATGTCGCCGATGTCCGCTTTTTTCCACTCCTCGTAAGCGTCCGCGCCCACGTTGTCTATCTTGACGTAGATCTGAATCTGTCCCTTGGCGTCGAGAATATGCGCAAAACTGGCCTTGCCCATCATTCTGCGGGAAAGAACCCTTCCCGCAATTGCCACGCGCTTACCCTCGAACGCGGGGAAATCGGCGGTGATTGCGGCGGAATCGGCAGTGCGCACGAACTTGGTGCGGGCAAACGGATTTTTGCCCTCCTCCACCAGGTTTTTAAGTTTTTCGCGACGGATGCGGACCTGTTCGCCGAACTCCGCCTCGTCCATAAGCTTTTCTTCGTTGTTGTCCATAAAACCCTCTTAAAGTAAAATTGTCTTTTTAAAGCTTGTCCCGAAAGCGTCGGCCGCTTTTAAAAAACGGCGCGCTTAAAACGCGGAAAACTTTATTTTATTTCCGCAATGCGATAGGTGACAGTATTCCCCTTGTGCTCGAAGTCCACGTATTCGTCCTTTTCCGCACCCAGAAACGCCTTGCCGAGCGGCGACTCGTTGCTGATCTTCTTAGGCTCGGAATTGGGATCGGACTCGTAAATTCCGACGATCTCGTACGTGCGGAATTTGCCCGGCGCATCGTCGTCCGCGTCCACGTCCTCTACCGTGACCACGCAGCCCATCTCCACTTTGTTGTAGGAATTCTTTTTTGCGTAAACTTCGCAATCGGAAAGCACGCCTTCAAGCTCCACTATTCTGGCTTCAAGCTTGCCCTGCTCCGCCTTGGCGATGTCGTACTCGGCGTTTTCGGACAGATCGCCGAAAGCGCGCGCTTCCTGAATCTTTTTAACGGCGTTTTTCCTGCCCTCGTTTTTAAGATACTTAAGCTCCTCTTCGAATTCCTTTTTCTTCTCCGCCGTTATGAAAACTGACATTTTTCTTTACCTGCCTTATAATATTAAAAGCGCGGACCCGCGGGTCTTTGCGCATTCCATACGATATCTGCTCTTAAAATAATCGGTTTACCGGCTTTTTAACGGGCGTTTTTGTCCGTCAAAGCTTTTTCCGACTTAATTTTATTGCCGCCCGAGTAATTTTTTCGGACGGCGACGATATATTCTATTCCTTATTCGACTATTATATACTTTTTTTAAGGTTTTGTCAATTCATTTTGCCGCAGCCGTATCAGCGCGCCGTTTCGCCTAAGAACTCGGCTATGCGCTTGACCGCCTCCTTTAGAGCTGACAGCTTTGTGGCGTAACTGCACCTTACGAAATACTTGCCGCTTTCGCCGAACGCCGAGCCCGGCACCACCGCGACGTGCTTTGAGTAAAGCAGTTTTTCGGCAAACTCGTCGCCCGTCATGCCCGTGCTTTTAACCGACGGAAAGACGTAGAACGCGCCCAGCGGCTTAAAGCAGGTAAGGCCCATGCGGTTAAGCTCCGCCGTCAGATACCTTCTGCGCACGTCGTAGGAGGCGCGCATATCCTCCACCATGCTGTAATTGTCCTCGCGTCCCAGGCGCAAAGCCGCCTCTCCCCCCGCCTGAGAGCAGGTTGCGGCGCACATGATGGTATACTGATGAATCTTGTACATCTGCGAAATTATCTCCGCGGGCGCGGCGACGTAGCCCAGTCTCCAGCCCGTCATGGCAAACGCCTTGGAAAAGCCGTTGACGAGAATAGTCCGCTCGCGCATATTATCCAAAGAGGCAATCGAACAGTGCCTTTCCTTGGTATAAGTAAGCTCCGCGTAAATTTCGTCGGACACGACGATAAGGTCATGCTTTATAAGCACGGGAACAATCTCGGAAAGCTCCTTTTCAGTCATGATTGCGCCCGTGGGATTGTTGGGATAAGCCATGATAATCGCTTTCGTGCGTGGCGTAACCGCCCCCTCGATAAGCTCGGGGGTCAGCTTGAACCCGTCTTCCGCGCGCGTGTCCACCGCCACGGGAACCCCGCCGCTAAGCAGAACCGAAGGCGCGTAACTGACGTAAGAAGGCGACGGGATAAGCACCTCGTCCCCCTCGGAAACAACGGTGCGCATGGCAAGGTCTATCGCCTCGCTTGCGCCGATGGTGACTATAATCTCGTCTGCGGGGTCATAGGAAAGGGAAAACCTGCCGCTTAAATACAAGGCGATTTCCTCCCTTAACGAGGGAAGTCCCGCGTTGGAGGTGTACTGCGTGCGCCCCGCCTGAATCGACTTTATCGCCGCGTCGCGTATTTCCCACGGGGTGACGAAATCGGGCTCTCCCACGCCCAAAGAAATGCAGTCATCAAGCTCCGACGCGATGTCGAAAAAACGTCGTATGCCGCTTTTAGGCATGTTTTTCACGCGCTGATTGATAAATCTGTCGTAATTCATGGCTGTACTATAAGCCTCTTGTTTTCGGTTTTTTCGACGACGACGCCGTCTATTTTGTACTTTTTCAGTATGAAATGCGTGGCCGTGGACAGCACCTTGTCTATTACTGAAAGCTTTTCGCTGACGAAACGCGCCGCGTCGCGCAGCGTGCGCCCCTCCACGAACACGGCAAGGTCGTAAGCCCCGCTCATGAGGTACATGCTTTTAACCTCGTCGAACTGATAGATATACTCGGCAATCTCGTCAAAGCCCTTTTCCCTGACGGGCGCGACCTTAACCTCTATAAGCGCCTCCACGAAATCCCTGGCGGTTTTTTCGTCGTTGACCACCGCGGTATACTTGACGATTACTCCGCTTTTTTCCAGCGAGTCTACACAGTCCTTGACTTCCTGCTCTTCCGCGCCCAGCATTTCCGCCATTTCCGCAACGGAAGTGCGCGCGTCGTCTTTGAGAATGTTGAGAATTTTGTCCTGTAATTTTTTCATATTACACCGCCTTTTGATTGCCGGAAATCCTCTTCGGCTTTGAACCGCACTGCAGTTCTCTTACTTCGGCCGAAAAACCCGACCCGAAATGTTTTTTTGCGTTTTTTTACGCGGCTTAATGCAATCAGAAACGATACTCGTCCAAAACGCGTGAAGCCGCTTACCTAAACGCGGACTTAATTGAATTTTTTTCTTGACCCGAGGGTTAAAACGCTTTTCAATCGCAAATTGCGCCCTTTGAAACGCATTTCCGCCGCAAAAAGCATAATTTTCGCCCTTTGACGAAAACCGGGCTTATCGCATGGCGTAGGGATTTACACGGCGACAAATTCCGACCGTAAAACCGCGGATTTAAAGTTGCCTTTTAGGGATTTTACGTTCAGTTGCTTTTTTTAAGACTGTTAAGCACGCCGCCCGCAAGGATGAACTTTCTCTGGCGATCGGTAAGCGGCATGTCGCACACGACTTTAAAGCCCTTTGTCACGTCTTTAAGCGTGATTTCGCCGCCCTTTTCGACCTGGCTTCTTGCGTTTTCGATAACCAGTTCGTCCCCGAACCCGATTTTGTCGTAATCCGCTTCGTTTTTAAAGGTAAGCGGCAGTATTCCGCTGTTGATGAGGTTATCGCGGTGAATACGCGCAAAGGACTTTGCAACAACTCCTTTGACCCCCAGGTAAAGCGGCACAAGCGCGGCGTGCTCTCTTGACGAGCCCTGTCCGTAATTGGCCCCCGCCACTATGAAGCCGCCGCCGTTTGCCTTGGCGCGCGCGGGGAATTCGGGATCGACGGGCTCCATGCAGTGTTCGGCAAGGTAAGGAATGTTGGAGCGGTACGGCAAAAGTTTGGAATTGGAAGGCATGATGTGATCGGTGGTTATGTTGTCTTCGGTCTTAATAAGCACTTTCCCCAGTACCTTTTCGGGCAAAGCCACGTTAAGGGGGAAAGGTTTGATGTTGGGGCCCCTTACCACCGTGACGTCCTTGAAGTCCTTGGGGTCGAGAATGAGATTGTCGTTGACCTCGAACCTGTCGGGCATGGCGACGTCGTAGCACTCTTCGTGCGACGGGTCCACAAAGTGCCCCATAATCGCGGTATAAGCCGCGGTTTCGGGCGAAACGAGATATACGCTTGCGGAGGCTGTCCCGCTGCGCGCGTAGAAATTGCGGTTAAAGGTGCGCACCGAAACGGCGTTGTTTTTGGGCGACTGACCCATGCCTATGCAGGGGCCGCACGCGCATTCCAGAATTCTTGCGCCCGCGTTGATCATGTCCGCCAAAGCGCCGTTTTCCGCAAGCATGGCGAACACCTGTCTGGAGCCCGGGCTTATAGTAAGGCTGACTTCGGGGTTAACCCTTTTCCCCTTGAGTATAGCCGCCACTTTCATGAGGTCGCGGTAGGATGAGTTGGTGCAGCTGCCGATACAGACCTGATCGACTTTGATGTTTTCAAGCTCCGACACCTTTTTCACGTTGTCGGGAGAATGGGGGCATGCCGCAAGGGGGCTTAACGCGCCCAGATCTATGGTAAATTCCTCGTCGTAAGCGGAATTTTCGTCGGCGGCAAGCGGAACGAAATCCTTTTCCCTGCCCTGAGCGGTAAGAAACGCTTTAGTCTGCTCGTCCGAGGGGAAAATCGAGGTGGTTGCGCCCAGCTCCGCGCCCATGTTGGTTATGGTTGCGCGCTCGGGCACGGTAAGAGTCTTAACGCCCTCCCCGCAGTACTCGATGACTTTGCCCACGCCGCCCTTGACCGTCATGATGCGCAGCACTTCCAGAATTACGTCCTTTGCGGTAACGTTGGGCTTAAGCTTGCCCGTAAGCTCCACTTTGACGACTTTGGGCATAATAAGGTGCAAAGCGCCGCCGCCCATGGCGACCGCAACGTCCAGTCCGCCCGCGCCGATGGCAAGCATGCCTATGCCGCCCGCCGTCGGGGTGTGACTGTCGGAGCCGATAAGCGTCTGACCGGGGACGCCGAAGCGCTCGATGTTGATCTGGTGGCAGATGCCGTTGCCGGGCTTACTGACGAAAATACCGTGTTTAAGCGCCACGGACTGAATGTAAGCGTGGTCGTCGGCGTTTTCGAAACCCGACTGAATGGTGTTGTGGTCTATGTACGCCACCGAACGCAACGTCTTTACCTTGTCGATGCCCAGCGCTTCGAACTGAAGGTAAGCCATAGTGCCCGTGGAATCCTGAGTAAGGGTCTGGTCGATGCGGATGGCTATTTCCTCGCCCGCAATCATGCTGCCCGTGACGAGATGAGTACCGATGATTTTACGTGTAAGATTCATGTTAAAACTCCGTTTTTTTACGCATAAACGCGCCGTTTTCATTATATTTTATATAATTTGACCGCCGTTGTCAACCGTAGCGCGGTTGCCTTAAGCCAATTTTTACGGAAAACGGCTTTTTTCCTTGCAAAAACCGCGGTTTTGCGCTATAATCGCTATCATGAAACTTTGGATAAAAACAATGGACGGCGACAGAATAACCGCCTCCCTCACAGCGGAATTCGTCGGGAATTTATCCGCGGAAGCACTTACCGCCGCACTTAGAGACGCGCTTTCCGCTTCGGATCTGCCTACTCCGTCGGTACGAGACACTCACGTAAAACATCTTAAAAACTTTAACGTCACGCGCTTTTACCCCGAAGATTTCGTGGAAAGCGTGGACTTTACCGTGATGACGGCGGAATCTCTTTTAAACGGAAAAGAAAAACGTCCGCACAAACGCAATCCGCTTGACGAGGCGTGATTTTTATCGGAAACCCTTTCCCATAGGATATTTTTCTCCGCGGTTGGTGTTTCTTGCCGTATATCCCCTTGTGATTATAAGTGCGATTGTGTTTGATTGAACTGCTGCAATCGGCGGCGGAAATAATTTCGACCGCATATCAAAGGCGAAACCCCGATTTGTCCGCGCGTCGGAATCAGTCTTTAAGCCTGCGCGTCGGCTTTTTGAAATTTGTATCGTAGCGCGGCTTTTTTCGATTTTTGACCAAGTATTCGTTTTGCGCCCGTTTGCCGTTACGCAAAAAAACACGGATAAAATCCCCCTCCTTCGCCCGACGAAGAAGAGAGATTGTTTTTTATTTCCCGAAAACTAATATTTAAGAATAAATTCAGGCACCCGACGCAAATTAAAGCTTTAAGCAAAAATTCAATCTTCTTTGAACAAAGCGCCGAAGCGTTTTACAACAGAGGCGCGATAACGGACAAAAGCAGCTCCGACAATTTGGTGAGAAGCGGACGGTTTTCCCACTTTTCCAAAGTTATCTCCTCCGACTGCTCAACCGCCGACAGAAAGTCGTCGCGCATTTTGTCTACCGACGGGTCGTGCATCAAAAGCGCGCCGCATTCGAAGTGAAGAAGCATGCTGCGGTAATCGCAGTTTACCGTTCCTATAAACGCGTACTTGTCGTCCACGATTACGTTTTTGGCATGGTTGAATCCCGGCGTGTATTCGTAAATTTTTCCGCCCGCCTTTATGATATCGCCGTAGTGACCGCGCGTCATGGCGAAAATCAGTTTTTTGTCGGGAATATGCGGCACCAGAATTCTGACGTCCACGCCGCTTTTCGCCGCAAGCTGAATCATGTTGATAAAGGAGTTGTCGATAATGAGATAGGGCGTGGAAATATAAAGGTATTTTTCCGCCGCGACTGTAAGCGACTCGAAAAGATGATAGGCGGGATTAAGCGGATTTGTGGGGCCGTCGCCGAAAGGCAGGACGTAACCCGGAGTTTCGACGGAGCCGTCGGAAACAAAGTCCCTTAAAGCAAGCGTTTCGCCCGTGGACATGTACCATATCTCGGAAAACATCAGTTCCAGCGCGTACACGGCGTCGCCCGTAATCCTGACCGCGTTGTCGCGCCAACGCCCGAAGCGGATCTTATCTCCCGTATATTCGTCCGCAAGGTTGTCGCCGCCCATGTAACCCGTTTTACCGTCCACAACCGCTATTTTGCGATGGTCGCGGTAGTTTATCCTGGGATTTATGACAAGGCTCATGGGCTCGTAAACGCAAAGTTCCAGGTTTTCTATGGAGGCGATACGCTTTTTGGTCTTGCGCCTGAGGCATTTTTTAGAACCTATATCGTCGTAAATAAACTTGATTTTTACGCCCTCTTTCCCCTTTCTTTCAAGAACGTCGATCACGCTTTCCAGCACTTTGCCGTCCGAAATTATGAAATATTCTATATAGACGTATTCTTTAGCTTCCTCAATGTCCTTAAGCATGCGCCTGTGCTTTTCTGCAATGTCGGGGAAAAATTCGGTTTCGGAATGGCGGTAAACGTCGTAAAAGGAATTGTTGTGTACCGAGTTTACAAGCATCGCTCCACGCGTGTCGGCGCTGTTAAGCCCGACAAAACAGTCGCTTTCGACGGCCTTGGTCCTTAAGTAACCGTTAATTTTTTCCGCTTTGCGCCTGGGGACGTTTCTGCCGCCGCCGAACGTGAAATAAAACACCACGCCCGCAAAAGGCAGCGCAAGAATGAATATCGTCCAGGACAGTTTGTAGCTGGAATTTATGTCGCGCCGATACAGATTCAGCACGACGAGTATTCCGATGACTTCGGTTGCGATCCTTAAATACCAGAGATTGTAAATGCCCAGAATAAGAACGACGTAAAAAGCGATCTGAAGCGCAAGAATCACCAAAGATATGATTATTGCAAGCGCCGTCTTTATTACCGCGGCGAAAAGATGCGATTGTCGTCTGCCCACTATTTTCATTTGTTTCCCCGTTTTCGGCGTTCTTTTCCGATTTTTTTGCCGCCGACAGCCGATTGTTAGTTTTTGTAATTATACGATTTAAAATTCCCCCGCCCGTACCCGAGCGAAAAAGACTTTTAACTTTGCCGCGCTTAAAAACGAAGCCTTGTTTCGGCGGTACGCGCAGAAATCTTACGCCTTTCAGTCCTTTAGCACCTACTGAACAAAAACGCTAAATGCGCTTAAGCAGCTTAAGCAGTCCGTTAAGGCTTTTTACGCGGTAATCGGGAATGACGGAGCCCGTTTTTTTGCCCGCGCCTTCATAGGGCGCTTCTTTCCCGCTTTTCGGGGCGAAAAGACAGGTCCTTATCCCGGCGTTTTTGCCGCCCGCGATATCCGACGAAAGACTGTCGCCCGTGATTACCGTTTTATCGCGCGAAAAATCGGGTATGGCGGAAAAACACGCGTCGAAAAATGCCTTGTCGGGTTTTACGGCGCCCACGCGCTCGGATATGAAAATCCCGTCGAAATACCGCTCTATTCCCGCAAGGCGAATACGTCGGTCCTGAACGGCGGCCGTACCGTTGGACACAAGATAAAGACGGTATTTTTTATGCGCTCTTTTTAAAAACCGCTTTGCTCCGCGCACGAAAAAACAGCTGTTTTTCAGGTTTTCTTCGTAAATTTCCTTCGCCTTCAGCGCGTCTGCGGTTACGTCAAGCTTCTGAAACAGAATCCTGAACCTTTCGACGAGAATCTCCGCACGGGTCATTTCGCCTTTTTCCAGCTTTTTCCACATTTCGGCGTTGACGGCGCTATATAACCGCGCTTCGTAATTCCCGTGTTTTAGTCCCAGGGCTTTAAGCGTCCTTTTTATCGCCCTTTTTTCGGACTTAATAAAAGACAGCAAAGTATCGTCGAGATCCAGTAATACATTTTCAATCATAATCGGAATATAACACTTTTCACCTTAAAAGTCAATCCGTTTCGTTCTTTTACCGTTTTAACTCTTTAAGTGAAAGCGTAAAAGATTAAGTTCCGAAGCCGCTTTTGACGTGTACCTTAAAAGGTTAAGACCCGAAACGGCTTTTAACGTGCGCCCTAAAAAAATAACTGCTAAACTTTTTGCCGCGGCGAGTCACGCAGGAAAAATTTTGACTTTACACGCTTTTTAAGTAGCCGTTGTCATAATCTTTTTTGCAATAAAAAAAATCCCGAGCGTACAGACGGGACTTTTTGTCTTTTAATTATTAAAGCTTAGTCATCGGCACAAATGAAGCGTTTTGCGGTCATGGATAAAAAAACAATTCCCGACTGAAATACATGCCCTGCGTTTTTGCC
>CALVUQ010000053.1 GCA_944363615.1 uncultured Clostridia bacterium
TGTTTTGTCTTATCGGCACGGATATTTTATGCGCAGTTTTTACCGCGGAAAATCACGGCGGGCGCAACGCGGTAAGTTAAATCGGTATATGCAATTCTTTTAGCGGCGTTAAAAAATAGCTTTTACGCAATTAAAATCAGAAGGATTACGCAGTTTAATGAGTTTTTTCAGATTGTAAAATCGCATGCCGCGAAAAAATTTATTTTTTATGTATATAAATCGGAATCGTGTCAATAATCAGCCATACGGAGGTTAAATCGAATATTTATGAAAACTTACTCAGGATCGGGAAAAGCCAAAAATCCCAAAAAAACGAAGTTATTGTACTGGATGGTCGCGGCGGTGTCGGTGATAGTCATCGCGCTTACCGTGACGCTTGCGGTAGTCTTTTCGCGTACCGACGTTCCCGTCGCGGCGCCGCCCGTAGATGAAGGCGGAAATGTTGAGTTACCTGACGAAAATCCGCCCGTCGTCGATACCGACACCGAGGAAATGAAGTTCGGTCTGCCGGTGGAAAACGGCACCGTGATCAGAGAGGCTGCTCTCGATACCCTTGTTTATATGCCCTCGCTTAACATGTGGAAGTCGCACAACGGCGTGGACTTCGCTGCCGCGGAAAACGCACCCGTGCTTGCGGTTGCGGACGGTAAAGTCGTCAGCGTGGAGGAAACCACTCTTGAAGGCGTTGTCGTAAGCATCGAGCATAAGGACGGTATAGTATCCGTTTACAAGTCTCTTTCGTCCGCGTCCGTAAAAGCGGGGGATGAGGTTACTTTGGGCACCGCCATCGGCGTTGCGGGCACTATGCTTACCGAGGCAAGCGATAACGTGCACGTTCATCTGGAAATGACCGTAAACGGCGAAATCGTCAATCCTTTGGAATATGTCGACGCCGAAATAAACAAGTAAAGCAAATAACGACTAAAGCTTTTTCATCTTCTTTTTCCTTTTTTTCGAAGCCGTCGCTCCGCTCTTTTACAGGACGGAGCGGCGGTCTCTTTTTTTTTGTAATTCAATTTAATGTAGTATTTTTGCCGCCTCTTACACAAAACAAAATCGCGGGTGAGTTCAGAAAGGCCTTTCGTTTTTTAGGCAGGACAGGCCTTTCGTTTATATAGAATCAAACGTTTATACAGAACCAAGAATGTTTTTATAGACTAAGAAAGGTTTTACAGGCGGTATGCGGGAAATAATTTCCGGTTCGGTTATATAAGGGCAGCCGTTTTTTAATGCAGGAATGTGTTTTTACTGTGTTTTTTATAAATGGGCCCGCCTTTTTTTATGCAGCTGATTTTTTTAACCGAGTCTTATTCCGTTTCAATAGTTTTTTTTATACGGTTTCGATTGGAGTAGCTGCTTAAGGAGCGGAGGTTGATTTTCGGCAGAAGGCGTTTATTTTAAACTTAGGAATAAAAGTAATGCGATTTTTCGGCGGACTTATGTAAAATAAAGGTAAAGATTGCCGCTATCGAAGGGGGCTGAAGCGTTTTCCTTGACTAACTTTTTCAAAAAGGTTATACTGTAAAAGCAGAAATTTTTTTTGCCGCGGAATTTTCACGCGAAAAGTTATATTAAGTATTTTCAGAGGTTCGGATTATGCCCGTAAGAATTTCCAAGGATTTGCCCGCAAGAAAGTTTTTAGAAAACGAAAACATTTTCGTCATGACGTATGAGCGCGCCGAAAGCCAGGACGTGCGTCCTTTAAGGGTGGCGGTGCTTAATCTGATGCCCAATAAAATCGATACCGAGACTCAGCTGCTTCGCCTTATAGGAAATACTCCGCTTCAGGTGGAGATAGTCTTTCTCACCACGGCAAGCTACGTGTCCAAGCACACGCCCGAAGAGCATCTGAAGTCCTTTTACAAGACGTTTGACGAAATCTGCGCTTCTAATGAAAAGTTCGACGGCCTGATTGTGACGGGCGCCCCGGTAGAGCGCATGGACTATAAAGACGTAATGTACTGGAATGAAATAGAGCGCATCATGGAGTGGGCGGGACACAGAGTGTATTCGGCAATGTACATTTGCTGGGCGGCTCAGGCGGCGATGTATTATTACTACGGCGTAAACAAGACGCTTAAAAAAGAAAAGATATTCGGGGTGTTCCCGCACCGGGTCTATGAGCGCACCAATCCTTTGGTTCGCGGCTTTGACGACGTTTTTTACGCGCCGCACTCGCGTTTTACCGACATTGCGCCGTCGGAATTCGCCGCGGTGGGCGACATCGACGTGCTTGCCCAAAGCGACGAAGCGGGCGTGTATCTTGCCGCAAGCAAGGATTTAAGGCGTGTTTTCGTGTTCGGTCACGGCGAATACGACGCGGACTCGCTGGAAAAGGAGTATCTGCGCGACAAGGCCAAAGGCGACGACATTGCGCTTCCCAAGCATTATTTCCCGGACGACGATCCGTCCAAAAAGCCGCTGCTTAAGTGGCGCGCGCATGAGTCGCTTTTAATATCCAACTGGCTTAACTACTGCGTATATCAGTCCACGCCTTACGATATCGAAAAAATCGATTGATTTCAGGATTGTTTTAAGACGGATAAGGCATACAGGTACAAGAAATAATCAGCTGCGACGCGATGAAAGGAGATTTATTTATGAGAAAGACCAAAATTGTTTGCACTCTGGGACCCGCCACCGACAATTATTCGGTGCTGAAAAAGCTTGTCCGCGCGGGCATGAACGTTGCGCGGCTCAACATGTCCCACGGCGACCATGCCGAGCATAAAAACCGCATCGAAATGGTAAAGCGCGTCAGGGAGGAGCTGGACACCCCCGTCGCGATAATGATGGACACAAAAGGGCCCGAAATCCGCATAAAGACTTTTGAAAACGGTAAGGTTTTTCTTAACGCGGGCGACGCTTTCACCCTTACGGTTAAGGAGGTTGCGGGCGACGTTACGCGCGTTTCGGTTACCTATAAAGACTTACCGAAGCATCTTAAGGCGGGCGACAGAATACTGATTAACGACGGTCTTATAGAACTTAGGGTGGAGGAAGTGTTTTCTGAAGACATCCTGACCACCGTCGTCGACGGAGGGGAGCTTACCGACCGTAAAAGCATAAATCTTCCCGGCGTTGCGATAGACATGCCCTATCTTTCGGAGGCGGACAAAGAAGACATACGTTTCGCCATAGAAGAGGACGCCGATTACATCGCGCTATCCTTCGTGCGCAGCGCCGACGACGTAAGACAGGTTAAAAACCTGATGGCGCTTTCGGGCGGGGAAAACATTCAGCTTATTTCCAAAATCGAAAACCGTCAGGGCGTTGCCAACGTATCCGAGATTCTGGAATTAAGCGACGGCCTGATGGTGGCGCGCGGCGACATGGGCGTGGAAATCCCCTTCGAGGAGCTTCCCAGTATTCAGAAAGACCTTATAAAACAGTGTTATCGCATGGGCAAAAAGGTTATCACCGCCACGCAGATGCTGGAATCCATGATTTACAATCCGCGGCCCACCCGTGCCGAAATAAGCGACGTTGCCAACGCCATTTACGACGGTACCAGCGCGATTATGCTAAGCGGGGAAACGGCTGCGGGCAAGTACCCCGTTGAGGCGGTAAAAACCATGGCAAAGATTGCCGAAAAGACCGAAAGCTGCATCAACTTCAAAAAACGTTTCAGGTTAAGCGATCACCGCATTACAAGCATTACCGACGCGGTTTCCCACTCCACCTGTGCGGCGGCATTCGATCTCGGGGCAAAGGCTATAATCACGGTTACGCAATCGGGTTATACCGCGCGCAAGGTTTCGCGGTTCCGCCCCGAATGCGTTATAATCGCCGCCACCACATCGAGGAAGGTTTACAACCAGCTTGCGCTTAACTGGGGCGTCATTCCCACCATGTCGGTGGTGCAGAAGTCGCCCGACGCGCTTTTCCGTCACGCCGCCCTGTGCGCGCTTAACACGGGACTTGTAAAAGAAGGCGATTTGGTGGTGCTTACCGGAAGTTCCGAGGTGGGCAAGACGGGAAATTCTAACACCATGCGCATAGAAAACATTCACTATTGACGGTAACGCGATTGCCGGGGCGGTTTTCTAATTAAGCGCAAATACGGATTTTACCGGTCGCGAATTCAGCTTTATATCGTTGTTTGATTCCGCTAAAAAACGGGGAAGAGAAGAGCAGTCGTCAGCTAAGCCGACAGGATTAAGGCGGTAAAAAACGCAACATGCAATCGCAAAAAAGACTGATAAAACCGCAATAAAGTCATATATAAACGAAACGGGGACAAAAAGATGTATCACATTCTGATTGTGGAGGACGAATACAAGATTGCGCGTTTCGTCGCGCTGGAGCTGGAGCACGAAGGCTACAGGACTACCGTGATTTCCGACGGGCGTCAGGCTTTGGACGCCGCGCTTAACGAGGATTTCGACCTTATCGTGCTGGACGTAATGCTGCCGTCGCTGAACGGCATTGAGGTTCTGCGCAGGCTGAGACAAGTCAAGGATACGCCTGTCATCATTCTTACGGCGCGCGACCAGATAGTGGATAAGGTGGCGGGGCTGGATATCGGCGCAAACGACTACATGACCAAGCCTTTCGCGATTGAGGAGCTGCTTGCGAGAATACGCGCCAATCTTAAAAAGAAGACTTTTCTTCACGAAATAGGCAAGCTTAAGATAGACGAAAATTCGCATATCGCGTCTTACGACGGCAACGAGCTGGACCTTACGAAAAAAGAATTCGATTTGTTGGTTTATCTTATCAAAAACCGCAACAAAGTCATCTCGCGCGAGCAGGCTTTGGACGCAGTCTGGGGTTACGATTTTATCGGCAATACAAACGTGGTGGACGTGTACATACGTTACTTGCGCTCCAAGATCGACGACGTTTACGGCATCAAGCTTATCGAAACCGTAAGGGGCTTCGGATACGTCATCAGGTAAGGACGTTTAATATAGGAGGTGTTATCCGTATGCCTGACAAAGACGACGGGAAAAACCTTGGACAAAAAAACGCAGACGTTACCGCTTCCGACGGGAAAAACCTGGAGGAGGTGGAGGTTACCTTACAACAAATCCGCGGCGAAAAACAGCTTAACGGCAAAAAGAGCACTTTAAGAAGCATTCTCGGGTACGTCTTTTTTCCTTTTATCATGCTTTGGCGGGGACTTAAGCGCATAGCCGCACGCATACGTATTCCCATTACCGTAAAGACCACGCTTATCTATACCTTGCTGTTTACCGTGGCGCTTGTGCTTATCGACGTTTTTATAGTGTCTTCCGTCAGTGATCATCTCGAGTCCCTCGGTTTACGGGGCGACGGGTATATAGGTACGCTTATTCTTACCAGCGCCGCGCTGATAATTATTTCCGTGGCGGTGGTGGCGGCGTTGGGAAGCCTTGCCAGTCAATCGATGTTAAGCCCCATAAGGCGCATGATAAAACGCATCGACAAGATAAGCGGCGACAACCTTTCCACCAGACTGGACGACGTGGACTCTCAGGACGAACTGAGAGAGCTTACCGAAAGAATAAATAAAATGCTGGATAATCTGGAGCAGTCTTTCGACCGCCAGAAAAAATTCGTTTCCGACGCCAGTCACGAGCTTAAGACCCCGATATCGGTGATACAGGGCTACTCCAATCTGCTTTTAAGGTGGGGGAAGTCCGACCCCGCCGTTCTCGACGAAAGCCTTGAAAGCATCGCGCGCGAAGCGGACAACATGAAAAGAATAGTGGAGCAGCTTCTGCTGCTTGCCAAAATAGGCAGATACATGTTCTCGCCTGAAGACGTCGAACTTTCCGCCGAGCTTGCTGCCGTCATGGACGGATACGCGCTTGTGTGCAAAACCCATAAGTTCGAATTTGTTTCGGAAGGCGAAGTCGTCGCGAAAATAGATAAAAACATGTTTACCGAGTGCGTCCGCGCCGTCATAGACAACGCCGTCAAATATTCGGAAGATAATACTGCCGTAACTGTAACTCTTACAAGCGAAGACGGTTATGCGGTGATAAAAATCGCCGACTGCGGCTACGGAATTTCGGAGGCGGATCTGCCGCACATTTTCGACAGATTTTACCGTTGCGACAAGTCCCGCAACCGCGACGCTCACAGCAGCGGACTGGGGCTTACGATTGCAAAGTCGATAGTGGAAATGATGGGCGGCACCATCGAAGTCGAAAGCCGGCTTAAAATAGGCAGCGTGTTTACGCTGAGGTTTCCCATAAAGGAGGGGGCAGATGAATAAGCGTTACGTTTTATTGTGCGATTACGGACTGGACGACGCCGTAGCCACGCTTTACCTTCTGGATAACGCCCAAAAAGGCGACAGGTTCGATATCATGCCCGTAGGCGGCAACAGCGAAGTCAACACGGCGTACCTTAACGCGCAGAAATTGCTTGCTTCTTACGAGGGCGACAAAAGCGGCGTAAGGATTGTGGACACGCGCGGCGTCATTCAGCCCTGGGCAAAGCTTCCTTCCGTGCACGGACAGGACGGCATGGGCGACCTTATCGCGCCTTGCTTGTCCGCTCTTCCGGTCCTTTCTTTTGACGACTGGCTTAAGGAGGACAATTCTCCCATGACGCTGGTGTCGATTGGCCCGTGTACCGTTACGCTTAAAATCCTTACGGAAAAGGGCGCGCAGGAATTGCTTATAATGGGCGGCTGCGTGGACGAAGCCCCCAATTTTCACGGCTACGAGTTCAATCATTATCTGGATATTCCCGCTTTCAACGCCTGCGTAAAGTATCCTCACGTCGTCGCTACGCTGGATTCCTGCCGCGTGCCGCGTTTTAATTACGCCGGAAAAAGATTTAAGGAAACTTCTCTTCTGAATAAACTGATAAACAGGGCGGAAGAGTTTGCCGAAAAACGCCACCCCGATAATTGTTACATTTACGATTTCATCGCCGTGCATTGGCTTACCGAGCCCGAAAGTTTTACCGTTCAGATAAAAACCGATCGCGAAGGCAACCGTCTTAATGAGCTTTTAAGCTTGCTTTAAGCGCTTTTTTACTACAGATTCCGATATTTTATTACAATTTTTACTGAAAATTTATATTGTTTACAAAAAACAGTTGTTTTTTTAAAATTTTGTGGTATAATTAAGACTGTATAAGGGCGTTTTTACTTGACCATTCGGCTGTGTTACGGATTCTTGAGGGAAATATGTCTTGTAAACTTGATAATTTTCAGCTTAGCACCCTGATTGCAACGGGGCGCTTTTTGTGTTTCCGCTTCACGCCGACCCTACATAATCCAAAAGTAGTATAGTTTTGAAATAAAAATATATACTTTTGAGTTGTGGGGGGGGGTAAATGTGTTATAATATGTTAGTCTTATTGACAGTGTATTAAAATACATACCGTAAACGGCGCGAATAAAATTTTCGTTTTAAATTGCTTGTGTTAAGTAAAAGAAGGTCAGGGTTAAAAGGACGTTATAGTCAAAATTCAGAGAGGTGAAAGTTATGTCGAAAATTTTATTTTCTGCCGCATATGCGGCAAACGACGGCGGACTTGTCGCAGGAGCGTTACTGTTGGCGTTTCTGTGCGCGGCGGGTATTGCCGTTATTGCGACGTTTGCAGTCTTGTACGTGAAAAGCGGAAAGAATTATTCCGCCGCGGAAGAACCGCTCAGGGCATCTTCCGCCGAAGATGCCGCCGCGCAATACGGTTCCGCCGATATAACCGCTGACGATACGGCGGAAGCAGCCGAAGCGGCAGCGGAAGAAGTTGAAGAAAACGCCGAAGCAAATGAGGAGCAAGCGGAGGAAACTGCCGAAGCAACGGCAGAGCAAGCCGAGGATACTGCCGAGGCAACGGCAGAGCAAGCCGAGGAAGCCGCCGAAGCAACTGCGGAGCAAGCGGAAGAAACCGCCGAAGCGCCTGCGGAGCAAGCGGAGGAAGCCGTTGAAGAAACGGCAGAGCAAGGCGAGGAAGCCGCCGAAGCGCCTGCGGAGCAAGCCGAGGAAACTGCCGAAGCGCCTTCGGAGCAAGCCGCTGACGTAACGCGGGTAAATGCGGGCGGAATCACCGCATACGCCGTTACGTTTGAAGATGCCGCCGCAACCGAGGACGAGGGGCTGCCCGACTTCATCGACAGAATTCTGGACGCGCTGTCACCCGACTCCGCGGAATTGTTCTCGCGCTACATAGTCGACAGGAATTACACGTTTTACACCACTATGAAAAACGTGAAGGAATACGCCGACGAAAGGGAATTTCTGCGTGCGTTCTTCAACAACAGCATGCGGCTTAAGAAGGTGCTTAACGCCGAAATTTACGCGCTTTTGTACGGAAAGGAAAGGCGCAACTGCGAAGGAGAAGAGTTAAGCAAACTGAGGATGAAGTACGTAAACGCGCTTTACGGCTACAGGAAGCAGGACCCTTCGCTTGTTGCAAGGTGCATCACCATTCTGAAAGACGATATAGATTACAAGTTCAACACGGTGGGCGTTGATCACGTCAAGGTGCCCTCTCTTAAAAAACTAATTATGATATATTCGGCGCGCAAGGACTACGCAAACGCCATAGCGTATTGCGACAAGGCTATCGAGCGCGATATTTACGACGTGCGTCAGACGGGATTTGAATTCCGCAGATTGAGACTTATTGAAAAACAGGAACACGAAAAAGAATTAAGACGTAAGCGTGCCGAAAGAAAACGCGCTGAAAAAAATAAGGAGGTAGGAAACAATGACTAAAAGACTGAAAAATCTTATTGTCGGAGTAGTGATCGGTGTTATTCTTATTGCTGCGGGTCTCATTACCGGAATAATTTTAATCAATAACGCCAATAAAAACGCGCCTACATACGTTTCTACAGCGGCGGAATTGGAAAAAGCCGTTAACGACGATGTCGATAAACCCATTGTTCTTAAGGACAATATTATCGTCAACGGCGATTTCACCGCAAACAAGTTGTTTGACCTTGAAATGAACAACTATAACGTTACGGTTGACGGTAAATTCACGTTAAAAACCGAGGAAAGCGGGGAAATGTATCTTTGCGACGGCAAAAATTCGCTTTTCACCCGTGAAGTCATCAAAGCCAAGCAAATCGAAGTCGACGCCGTAAACGCCACCGTTGTATGGAACGCCAACGTTACGCTTAAAGACGGTTACACTGCGGACGACTTTAAAATCGCCGTGTCGCAGCATACCTTCATTTTTAACGGCATTATTCTTAACGATCAGGGTACGCAGCAGCCCACCGCAATGACGGTTGCGGGAGGCAGAGTGGTTGTAGCCGATAATTCCGACGAGGGCGCCGCTTCGGAAGGTACTATAGTCGTGCCTAACACAGCGAACAGCGTCGTTATTGAAAACCATGGCGCAAATGCTGTTTCGGTTTATGCCGGAACGGGCGTCTCGGTTGCCGGTAAAGTCGAAGTTTCCGTTGCGGACGAAGCGGAAGGCGTGGTTATTTCTACCCCCGAAAACAATGAAATTCCCACAAATATAGTCATTGTATCCGGTACTGCGGAATCCGTCAACGCCGATGGCGCTGAAGTCACCGTCGGAGAAAACGCAGTTGTTACGGGTACCGTTACCGGCAATAAGGTTACAAACAACGGCTCGGTAGGCGAAATCGTTGCCGACGAAGTCGTTGACAACAGTTTCAGCGAGTACAAAACCGCTAAGAAAGCGGAAGTCGAGCAATACGCTTTGGATAAGGGCGAAAGCAACTATTCCGCTCAAAACTGGGCTTTGATAGAAGGCTATGTTTCCGCCGCCAAAACCGCAATCGA
>CALVUQ010000054.1 GCA_944363615.1 uncultured Clostridia bacterium
AGAATAGCCGCCGTAATGCCGATAAAAATTTCCATAAGCGTACCTCCGAAGTAAGTTTTCGGATTTTCAGCGGACGCAGGGGGGAGGAGAACAACCGAAAAGTCCCCGTGTGCGTCCGCAGAATTCCGTATTTCATCTCGTCGGACAGCCGTAATTTGTTTTTTATACGCCGCCCGTGCAAGATAAATTCATAATTTTATTTGCCATTATCAAACAAGGCTGTGTTTTTTTAATTGCTGTTTTCGTTTTTCGCCGCGGAAGAAGCTTTTTTGCGTTTTATGATTGCTTTGGCCACAAAGAACGCAACGGCAGCCGCGACAAGGCATAAGAAGGTTATGCCGACAGCCTTGTATCTTAAGCAAAGGAACAAAAGCGCGCTTACGACGTACGCCGTCGCCATCCAGTATCCTATCGCGAACCACAGTTTCTTTTTGGAGCCGAACTCGCCGCTTGCGGCGGCAACCGCAGCCATGCAGGGTACGGACAACAGGTTAAACGCCATAAACGCCACAGCCGCGGGCCAGCCGCCCGCCATGGAGGCGACAAGCGAACCGAAAGCGGTGGAGGCAAGCTCTCCCGTGTCGATATCCAGGGCGTCGTCCACTCCCGCAAAGGTGCCGAGAGTTGCAACCACCATTTCTTTTGCGATAAGTCCGGAAAACGCCGCGACGACGAACATCCATCCGTTTTCGCCCATGCCGAAGCCGAGAGGCACAAACAGCCAGGAAAAGACTTTTGCGATTTTTCCCAGAATACTGTCGCCCTGACTTACAAGCCCGTTCCAGAAATCGAAGTCGAAATTGGTCAGGAACCATATCACCACGATGGAACCCGCTATAATCGTCGCCGCACGGAAAATATAGTGTTTCAGTTTTTCCCAAAGGTGCAGCATGGTGTGTTTAAATGAAGGAATATGATAAGCGGGAAGTTCCATTATAAAGGGCGCGGTTTCGCCTTTTAAGGCGGTTTTTTTCAAAAGTATCGCGCTTAAAACGGCAACCGCAATGCCCAGAAAGTACATTGAAAAGACAATAAGGTCGCCGTGCGCCCCGCCGAAGAGCACCGCCGCAAACGCACCCCATATCGGCAGTTTCGCACCGCAGGAAAAGAAAGGCGCAAGCAGTACCGCCATGCGGCGTTCTTTTTCGTTTTCCAGCGTGCGCGTAGCCATTATTCCCGGAACCGCGCATCCGAAGCACATGAGAAGGGGCATAAAAGCCTTGCCCGAAAGCCCGAATCTCCTGAAAGCCCTATCCATGATAAACGCCACGCGCGCCATGTATCCCGTGTCTTCCAGTATGGAGAGGAACAAAAACAGCAGTAAAATCTGGGGGATAAAGCTGAGTACCGAAAACAGTCCGCCGCACAGTCCGTCCACGACCAGTCCCGTGTACCAGGTTCCCTCAGGCATTGCGCCCGATATAAGCTCCGTCAGCGTGTCGGTGCCTAAGCCCACAAGACTTTGCAGGATAACTCCGGGCGAATTTATAGCGCCGTTGCCGAATATGTCGTTGAAAGCCGTGGGGTTTGCGGTTTCGGGAATCGCGCCCATTGCCCCGAGATACAGTAAATCTTCGCCGAAAGTCAGGTGGAATACCGCAAACATAATCACAAGAAATATGGGTATGCCGAAAATTCTGTGTGTAAGTACCCTGTCGGCTTTGTCGGATTTCGTAAGCGTGTGCGCCGACTTTTTTCTGCCCGAAAGCACGCTGCCCATAAATCCGCCTATGTATTTGTAACGGATATCCGCCACCATGCCTTCGAAGTCGCCGTCAAACTCGTTGGTGACTTTTTCTTTAAGCGGCGCGATCTTTTCCGCAACGTCAGGATATTGCTTTACTTCCTCTTCGTCGCCTTCGACCGCTTTGACCGCGCGGAAGCAGATTTCGTTTGCTTTTGTTTGAGAATACTCCGACTTCGCCGCGTCGAAAATATCCTTAAGGTAACTGTTTTCAAGCGGGGAGTAAGGCGTTCTTTTTTTGCCCGCCGCTTTTTTTGCCGCGTCCATAAGTTCTTTGATTCCCGTCTTTTTAAGCGCGCTTATCGGTATTACCGTTACCCCGAGGTTTTTCGAAAGCGTTTCGCAGTCTATCGAAAGCCCTTGTTTTTCCGCCGCGTCCGTCATGTTAAGCGCCACCACGACGGGAGTTTCGGTTTCAAGAAGCTGTGTGGTAAGATAAAGATTCCTTTCAAGATTGGTGGAGTCCACTACGTTTATTATCGCGTCGGGCGCGTCGAAAAGCAATACGTTTCTCGAAACCGTTTCTTCGGGAGAGTAGGGCGAAAGCGAATATATGCCCGGAAGATCCACAACCGTAATTTTTTCGCCGCCCGATTTATAGGTGCCTTCGCGTTTTTCCACCGTTACGCCCGGGTAGTTGCCCACGTGCGCCGTGGAAGAAGTCAGTAAGTTGAAAAGTGTGGTTTTTCCGCTGTTGGGATTGCCTGCAAGTGCTATTTTCATGCTTTTTCCTCCGTTATCACAAAAGCCGCTTCAGCTTTGCGCAAAGTAAGCTCGTACCCGCGCAAGGTGATTTCCATGGGGTCCCCCAGCGGAGCCGTTTTACGCATGGTAATTTCCGCCCCCGGTGTGATTCCCATATCAAGAAGCCGCCGCCTTATCGCCCCGGTTGCCGTCAGTTTTTTCACCCGACCGCTTTCGCCTTTAAGAAATTTGTCCAAAGTTTTGTCCATTTTTTTACTCCTCGTCCACAATGATTTTCATTGCAAGCGCGCGGTTAATCGCAAGCCTGCTCTCTTTCATTTTCACAATGCAGTCGCCGCCCGACGACGATAACAGCGTAAGCACGCCGCCTACCGTAAACCCGAGATTGCTTAAATGCCGTCCCGTTTTCTCGTCCGCGTTGATTTTCACGATTTTCAGCTCCCGTTCGTAGGGCGCAAACGTCAGTGCCATGATTTTCTTTTCTCTCCTTTATCGGCGGTGTCACCCGCAAATGTTAAATTCAGTTAACATTCTACATCTTATATATTCGTCTGTCAAGTAAAAGTTAACTAAAATTAACATTTTTTTTAATCCGCGGCATTCTCGCATACGTCGGCCTTAGTTGTTGCATACGTCGGCCTTATGTGATATAATAATTTTAAGCGCGGCAGAGTTTTATTTGACCATAAAGCCGCGGAATAACTGCGGCTTCAATGTCGGCATAAATTAAGGGAAGGGTGGCGCATATGGAAAACATGACCATGTCGGTCGAAGATTATCTGGAGACTATATACGTTCTGGGGCGCGACGGATTCGTAAAAAGCACGGACGTCGCCGCCGTTTTAAGAGTTTCGCGGCCGGCCGTCAATAAAGCCATGGGGGAGCTTGTCGCAAAAGGACTTGTCGACAAACACTCTTACGGCAAAATAAGACTTACCGACGAAGGACTTGCCGCCGCGGAAAAAGTGTACGCCCGTCATACGCTTCTTAACGATTTTCTGATTTCCATCGGAGTGTCCGAAAAGACGGCCGCCATAGACTGCTGCAAAATCGAGCATTTTATTTCCGAAGAGACGGTGGAAAAACTTTCGCAGTTCATGGAAAAAAATAAGCGCGGCTGAATCGACGCGCGTTGTAACGCTTTTCTGCCTGCGGTTTGGCGGTAAGGGCGGCTTACGGGAAAAACTTTTTTACAAGGATTCAAAACAGCTTTATATTGAAAAAGACGGAACGCTCAGGCTTTTCGGGGCCGATTCGTCCGTCTTTTATTTTTTTCGGCTGCAAAAGCAAAAAGCCGCCTATTAAACCTCAGGCTTCAGATAAATGCTCTAATTCTGTTGACAAAAAAAGACGGCCGCGGGCGGTATTGTCCACGTAAGACCGTCTTTATTTTTGCGCGCGCTTTAAGCTGCTGAAATATACTCAATGTAATCCAGGCCTTAAAAAGTTAAGAATTGCGCCGCGGCTTATAAGCGTGTTTCTCGGTTTTTTCGCCGCCGTGGGCGCAGTAAAGCGCGCTCCGTTTTTTTAGCCATGCGTGAAATTTGTTTTTTTTAGTGTCACCTGTTCGCAGGTAAAAAAATACGCATTTTCGTTTTGAAAGAAAGCGCGGTGAGATTTTCGTACGGAATAAGCGTTTTATTTGCGGGGGAAGGCCGTTTTGGGCAACAAAAAACGGCGGATTTAAGTAACGCCGTTTTCTATGGTCTTTCTCGGGTTTTATAAGCGCGCTTCATAAGTGCGCCGCTCAAGCAAAAACCGCTTTGCCTTTGGTTACGCGGGCGAAAGCGGTTTTTCCGGGTCTATTTAGCTTTCTGTTATAAAAGAGCGCTGTTCAAAACTCGGTTGCTTTTCAGATGTTTTTGTTCTGCGGGATATCGGGAAGAGCGTCAAATCCCTTCTGAAGGTCGGCGTCGGTGGGAACGTAATCGGTCATTTTGCCGTCAAGATAGGACATATAAGACGTCATATCGAAGTAGCCCGTGCCCGTAAGCCCGAACAGAATGACTTTCTTTTCGCCCGTTTCCCTGCACTTGATCGCCTCATCCATGGCTACGCGTATGGCGTGAGCGGATTCGGGTGCGGGCAAAATTCCCTCGCAACGGGCAAATTCCGTCGCTGCCTTGAATATGGAAGTCTGTTCGACGGCGCGCGCTTCCATATATCCGTCGTGATAAAGTTTGGATAAAACGGGGCTCATGCCGTGATATCTCAGTCCGCCCGCATGGCTGGGGGAGGGCATGAATTCGCAGCCCAAAGTATACATTCTCATTAAAGGAGTGGTTTTGCCCGTGTCGCCGAAATCGTACGCAAACTTTCCGCGCGTAAGAGAGGGGCAGGAAGCAGGCTCCACCGCGATGAATTTTGCGTCCGATTTTCCGTTGATTTTATCCGCCATAAAGGGTGCGATAAGGCCGCCCAGGTTACTGCCGCCGCCCGCGCATCCGATGATTATGTCGGGCTTTATGCCGTATTTGTCCATTGCGATTTTGCTTTCCAGACCTATTATCGACTGATGCAGCAAGACGTGGTCAAGCACCGATCCCAGAACGTATCTGCATTTGTCCTTGTGAAGCGCAACTTCAATTGCCTCGGATATCGCGCATCCCAACGAACCGCCCGTATCGGGGTGCTCGGCAAGGATTTTTCTGCCCGCTTCGGTGGTGTCGGAGGGGGAAGGAATTACGTTGGCGCCGTAAGTCTGCATTACCGCCTTGCGGTAGGGCTTCTGCTGACTGCTTACTTTTACCATATAGACGTTAAGGTCCAGCCCGTAAAAAGCGCACGCCATCGCAAGCGCCGTGCCCCATTGTCCCGCGCCCGTTTCGGTCGTAAGGGAGGTAAGGCCTTCCTTTTTGGCGTAGTACACCTGAGCCACCGCCGAATTCAGTTTATGCGAGCCCGAAGTATTGTTGCCCTCAAACTTATAATAGATTTCCGCGGGAGTGCCCAGCTTTTTCTCCAGAAAGTACGCGCGCGTCAGCGAGGAAGGACGGTACGCCTTGTAAAATTCCCTTATTCCTTCGGGAATCTCAATATATCTGTCCGTCTGATTAAGCTCCTGCTCCACAAGGTCTTTGCAGAAAACGGGTTCAAGATCCGCGGCGGTACAGGGCTTAAGCGTAACGGGGTTCAAAAACGGTTCGTGCTTTTCCTTCATATCGGCGCGGAGATTATACCAGTATTTAGGCAGCTCGTCTTCGGAAAGATAAATTTTCGTGGGGATTTTGTTGGTTGCCATAATTTTTTTCTCCTTTCGATTATTTTTTTGTGTAAAAAAACACGGTATTATCCGTCTTAAGGGACGAATTTTACCGTGTTGCCACCCAATTTCATCGCTTACGAAAAGCGACCTCTTTACGCGATACCATCATATCGCCTTCCTTCTAACGGGGAAGAGCCGTCAAAAACTACTTGCGTCAAACCGCTTTCGCCCTTGCCCTCGGTAACCCATTCGCCGCCGCCGCGTCGTCCCCTTACACCTGCCGGGAACTCTCTTTGCACGCTGACTTGCGGGTACTACCTTACCTCACAGGTTTCGTTTATTATGTGGATATGATATACTTTTTCCCGCCGCTTGTCAACGGTTTTACGATAGTTTTTTTAAAAAATTGTCATTTGTTTTGCGTTGACTGCTTTCTGCATTAGATAAAGCGCCTGCCGTAAAGATGAATCAAACCGAAGCCGAAGCGGATTTTCTCATTTAATCCCATATTTTCTGACCGCTTGTGAAAACGGCGGCGGAAATGGGATTTACCGCATTTGACGCCTTTGATTTTCTGTTTCATATATGACGGAATCATGGCAGGCAAGAAAGGGTTTAAAACAGGACCTGAGATAAGAGTTGTTTAAAAAAGACACAATTTATTGTCGGAAAAATTTTATTGCGCTCCCGCAAAATCCGACCTTAAGATCGAATTCGTGGGCGATTCCATTACGGCGGGATACGGCGTACTGGGCAACAAGGGCGACGCCTGGAGCGTTACAAATTCCGACTGCACGGGCTCTTACGCTTATCTTACCGCGCAGAAACTGGACGCAGATTATTCCGTCGTCGCCTGGAGCGGTATCTGCACTAAGGCTTACATGTGGGCAAACATAAATATGGATAATCTTTATAAGCGCGTTTCAAACTCCAACACCGCGCAGTATGCCTTTGATTTTTCGCCCGACGTGGTAGTATTGAACCTCGGTACCAACGAAGCGACTTATCTCGGCAGCCACTATGATTACGGCGCTCAGTTCCCCGTCGATTACAAGGAGTTTCTCACTTATCTGCGCGAGAAAAATCCCGACGCCTACATAATCTGTCTCTACGGAATGATGGGGAAGAACTCGACTATCGACAACGGCATCAAAACCGCCTTAAACGAAATGAACGATCCTAAAATCGTCTACAATCCCTTTGCGTTCGAAGCCGACCAGAACGCCGCCAACGGTCATCCTTGCTTGCTGGCGCAATCCGTCTGGGCAGAACTTTTAAGCAATTACATTACGAATTCTGTTATTGCCTGATTATTTTTCAAGGTAAGCCGACCGCGCACGGAAATGAGGCGGAAAAAATCTTCGTTTAAGCGATTTTGCGCTTGAATGTTTCCGGTAAAACTCATCGCGGCGGAAAAACAGCATTAAAAAAGGAGAGAACGGTTAAGTCCTCTCTTTTTTTATGTTTTTTATGCTTATGTCGGCTGTTTTTGCCTTTTACCTGCGTTTTTAATTGTCAGCCGTTTACGGCAATCGCATTACAGGGAAAAATACCCATTGCCCCGTTTTCAGCCCGCCCGCACATAAACGGCTTTGACAAAAACGCTATTTTTTCATCAGTTTTGCGCCCGAATGCCAGGCTTTGCCTATCTTTTCGCCTACCGCGTAATAGCCGCTCCGGAATTGGTCAAAGACAAAAGCGTTCAGTTTAGAGGGGTCCACTTTGCCTTTTTCGTCCAGCACTTTTTCGTCGGCAAGGACGTTTACTATTTCGCCAAGCACCCTGAATCCGTAAACGGTATGCTGAATTTCCGCAACTTTACATTCAAGCGTAAGCGGAAATTCTTCTATTATCGGCGCGTCCACGCGGCTGCTTTTGCGCGACGTCAGGCCGGAGCGCTCAAACTTGTCGGACATTTTGTTTCCCGTGGCTATGCCGAAAAAATCGGCGGCTTCGATGTGGTCCGCGTCGGCGACGCTAAGCGTAAAGGCCTGACGTTTTTTGATGTTTTCGCTGGTCTTGTGGTCTTCGTCTATGTTCAGCGCAACCATGTTTTCGGCGCACACGCCGCCCCACGCCATATTCATTACGTCCACTTTTCCGTCTTCGCCGTAGGTGGCGATCATAAGCACGGGCATGGGGAAAACGTAGGGTTTTACTCCTAAATCTTTAAGCATTGTGTTTTCTATCCTCCTGAAATTTATTTTGCCGGGCGAATTCCGCCGTAAATACTTGCTTATATGAGAATATTTTCTTGCGTTTGTATCATCCGATAAATCATATCGGGAACTAAAAAAATACCGACTTTTTTATCGATTTAATTACGCCGAGAAACTCATATCAAATAATTGCTTTGCATGACAGCATACTTACGCAGGCAAAATCACTTCTGTTATTTTAATTATAGCGCATTTTACGTTATTTTGCAAGGGGGGGGAATGTACGTCTATATGATGTTTTATATATGTGAAACTGATGTTTAAGTATGGCGTTAAAAACTTTTATTTTTTATAGCAATAAATCAAAACATAAATAACAAAGACAAAAAAACATTGAAAATTTACGTCTGAAAAATACGGATTTAATGGCTTTAGCGACCGAAAAATTCTATTTAAGGCTTAAGTAAAATTTAAAAACAAAAGGGAAAAGTCGGCGTTCGGATCGATAAAAGGAAAAGAGCGTCGGATAACCAGCCCCAAGCCGCATAAAAATAGATATCGCAGCCGCATAAATTAAGCATAAAAAATAGCCGCCTGTTATTACAGACGGTTAAGTAGGAAGTCTACGCGCGAAGGTCAAACGTTCTTCTTTGTCCACGCGCATCAGCCGTGGCTACCCTGTTTATAGGGCGGTAACCATAGACAATATTATATAGGAGAATTTTAATGTCAAGTGCCGATTTTCTGAAAAACGCGTCAAATAAAAAAACAAATAAGCGACGCGGTTACGACCCGCCAACTTGCTTACTTGCTTAAAGCAATTATTCATTGCTTCGATAATTATATGCCACTGAAACTTAAATGTCAAGGGGTCTTTAATGAAAACAAGAGGGTTTTACAGTTATAAAATACCGTTTATTATTTAAAAAAAGAAGTAACGCCGCCAAATCTTTCGATTCGTTCAATCAATTCAATAAAGAATCGCGTTACTTCCCGATTATTATATAATACACGGGCGAAAAAGTCAAGTGGATAAAAAAACGGTTTAACAGTTATAAATTATTTAGAGAATATCCGAAGAAATAAAATAAGGCAGCGTCCACAAGAAGAATTATCCTCTCGCATTAGAGTTTTTTCACTCGCGCTGCCTTGATAAGGATTATATCAAAATATAAATGGAAAGTCAAGGAAAGAAAAAAAATAAATAAAAGAGGTGAAATAAATCACCTCTTGTTTGCGGGTCGGAACAAAGCCGACATAAACAACCTGAAACAGGTTGAGTTCGCTACCTTGATAAGAATTATATCATAGTAAATTTAAAAAGTCAAGGGTGGGGGAATAAATAAAAGAGGTGAAATAAATCACCTCTTGCTTGCGAGGTCGGAACGCTCATAGAGTGCCGACAACTAACTAAAACGTTAGGTTCGCTACCTTGCTTTGGATTATAGCATAATAAATTCAAAAAGTCAAGGGTGGGGAATAAATAAAAGAGGTGAAATAAATCACCTCTTGCCTGCGGGGTCGGTCGCTTAAAAAGCCCCGACGTAAACAACCTGAAACAGGTTGAGTTCGCTACC
>CALVUQ010000055.1 GCA_944363615.1 uncultured Clostridia bacterium
TCGGTTTTTGCGGCGGTGTAAGCGTCGCGGTCGAATTCGTACTTTCTCCAAAGGGAAATTTTCAGTTTTTCGTATTCGCGGGCGACGTCGCCGTGTCCGATGAGGTAATCGCGGAAGTAAAGTTCGTCGTTATCTTTATAAAGACGCAAATGAAGATGAAAGACCTTTTCCGCAAAACCCTGTGGGGTATAACCCCTGTTAAATGATTTTCTGTTAAAGCTGTCGCTCATTTTAAGATAGCCGTTTTGTCCTATAGCCTTTGCGGCTTTTTCCATCGCTGCAGGGTCCCGTGCTTCAACAAGAATATCCACTATGTTTTTTGCCATGATTCCTTCGATCGCGGTGCTTCCGATATGACTTATTCTGTATCCGCTGCCGATAAAAGAGATTATCCTTTCCTTTTCCTCGCAAAACCAATCTTTCCACGAATGGTTGTGCTTATGAAGAGAAACGGGAAACAGTTTCCACAATTCTTCTTTCGTCATTTCAGATAATGATTTAACGCTCATAAATTATCCCCGTTGGTAAAACGTCTTTTAATTATAAACCGAATTTCCGTAAAAAGCAAACGCCTTGCGCCGTCAGGCGGATTGGTAAGTAAGAACGGCGCTTAAACGAATTGTTCTTTTGTTTTATGGAAAAAGCTAAATTAAGATAAAAACCCCCGAAGCGGAATGTGCTTCAGGGATTAATCATGGTGCCGCCGGTCGGGGTCGAACCGACACGGTATCACTACCGCGGGATTTTGAGTCCCGTGCGTCTGCCAATTTCACCACGGCGGCATTGACAGCGTTAGTATTTTATCATATTGCGGCGGGTTTGACAAGCAAATGATTGATAAAATGTCAAATTCGTTGTATAATAATCGAGGAAACAAGTATTGCCTTAAGGCAATAAGACGAAGGTGAGGTGGAAAGCAATGTTCAATATGCTTTTAATAGACGGAAACAGCCTTATAAACCGCGCTTTTTACGCGTTGCCTCCGCTTAACAATAAAAACGGCGTGCCCACTCAGGCGGTGTACGGGTTCACGACCATGCTTATAAAGGCGATAGGGGACTTTAAGCCCAAGTATATTGCCGTGGCTTTCGACCTGGCGGCGCCCACTTTCCGTCATAAAATGTACGACGGATACAAAGCGACGCGCAAACACATGCCGGACGAACTTGCCGTGCAGCTGCCGCTTCTTAAGCAGCAACTTAAGCTTATGAATATCTCCATTGTGGAAAAAGAGGGGTATGAGGCAGACGACGTAATAGGCACTCTTGCGGCGGACGACAGCGTAATGACTTATATCATTACGGGCGATCGTGACAGTCTTCAGCTTATAAACCCGACTACAAAAGTCGTGCTGACCAAGCGCGGAATAACCGAAACGCTTGTGCTGGATGAGGAGGGGCTTAAAAGAGAGTTCGGACTTACGCCCGAGGAAATAGTCGACTATAAAGCCCTTGCGGGGGACGCCAGCGACAACATTCCGGGAGTTGCGGGCGTGGGCGACAAAACCGCTTTGGGACTTATCGAAAAATACGGCAGCGTGGAGGGGGTCTACAAGAACATCGATTCCGTCACGGGAAAGCTGGGCGAAAAATTACGCGCGGGAAAGGATTCGGCAAAACTTTCTTACGAACTTGCGACAATAAAACGCGACGTTCCTCTTGAGGAAAAAACGGAGGATTTTACCTTTGATTTCCCGTTTTCCGCTTCGGTACGCACGTTTTTTGCGGATAACGGCTTTAAATCGCTTCTTAAGCGCGACGATATTTTTGTTTCCGACGGCGCGGATAAACCTACGGTAAAAAACGACTTCCGATCGGAATACGTCCGTTCCCTTGACGACATAACGGGAATACTTGCAGACGCAAAAGCCTTTTCTTTCGTCTGCGGCGACGATATCCGTTTTTGCGCTGACGGCAAGACCGAATACGTAGTAAGGCTTAATAAAACGCTTATGGACGACGGCTTCGGCGTGCACGAGGCGTTTGCCGCTTTTCGTCATTACCTTGAAAACGTCGGAATCGGGAAATATCTTTTCGACGCAAAAAAAGTAAAGCGTATTCTCAAAAACGAAGGCATTACCGTTTGCGGCTACGACGACGTGAAACTGATGCAGTACCTTGCCGACATGCGCGTGGGCGAAGACAGCGTTTCCGAGCTTATGGAATCCTTGGGGTATGACAAAAACCTTCCCGCAGCGGGACTGTTTACCGCCGCAGAAAATCTCAAGCAGGAAATAAAGCGTCTTGATATGGAAAAACTGTATAAAGAGGCGGAGCTTCCTCTCGTGGACGTGCTGTTCGACATGGAGGAGCGCGGCGTAAAAGTGGACGTAAAGCTGCTTAACGCTCTCGGGGAGGAGTTCGTCGGGAAGGCGGCGGAACTTAACGATATAATTTGCCGTATTGCGGGTAAAAAATTCAACGTAAATTCGCCCCGTCAGCTGGCCGAGGTGCTGTTCGACGATCTCAAGATACCCTATCCTAAAAAAAGCTCAAAGCATTCGACCAATGCCGAAATTCTGGACATGATTCAGGACAAGCACGAAATAGTGCCGCTTATAGGCAAATATCGCTTTATAACGAAACTTAACAGCACTTATATAGAGGGCATAAGAAAACTTTTATCGCCCGACGACGTCATACACACCGATTACAAACAGACGCTTACCACTACGGGAAGGCTTTCGAGTGCCGAGCCCAATCTTCAGAACATTCCCGTCCGCGAGGAAGAGGGCAAAAGATTGAGGGGATTGTTCATCGCAAGGGAGGGTTATACTCTTGTATCGGCGGACTATTCGCAGATAGAACTTCGATTGCTTGCCCACTTTTCGGGCGATAAGCGCATGATAGAGCTTTACGGCGAGGGAGAGGACATCCACGCGCGTACCGCGGCGGAAGTGTTCGGCGTGCCCATTGAAAAGGTTACGTCTTCCATGCGGCGGGAGGCGAAAGTAGTCAACTTCGGCATAATTTACGGCATGAGCGATTACGGTCTGTCGCAAAGCTTAAAATGTTCGCTTGCCACGGCCAAAAGGTACATGGACACTTATTTCGCGCGGTTTTCCGCAATCAAGCCTTATTTCGATTCCGTGGTGGAAAACGCCAAGAAAACGGGTTACACAAAAACGCTTCTGGGAAGAGTGCGCTATATTCCGGAGCTTTCTTCCCCCAATTACATGACGCGTCAGTTCGGTGAGCGCGCCGCCATGAACATGCCGCTTCAGGGTAGCGCGGCGGATATTATCAAGCTTGCCATGGTTTCCGTGGCGGAAAAGCTTAAAGGGCTTAAGTCCGCGCTTATACTTCAGATTCACGACGAACTTATCGTGGAAGCCGCCGACGAGGAGACGGAAAAGGTCAAGGAGATACTTAAAGACTGCATGGAAAACGCCGTTACGCTTAAAGTGCCGCTTACGGTGGATATTGCGTCGGGTAAAAGCTGGATAGACTGCTGATAAGTTCATTTCGGCGCAAGTTGCGTCGGGTTTATAAAAAGGTGTACGTATGAAAAAATTTGTAGTGGGTATTACGGGCGGTATAGCCAGCGGCAAAAGCGCGGTAAGCGGAATGCTGGAGAAGAAAGGCGCATATATTATCGATGCGGACGTAGTGGCGCGCGACGTGGTTGCGCCCGGTTCGGAAGGGGAAAAGCTGCTTAAGGCGGCGTTTCCGAAAGCGTACGAAAGCGGAAGTCTCAATCGCGACGTTTTGAGGGAAGAGGTTTTTTCCGACGACGGCAAGCTTAAGCGTCTTAACGGAATTACTCATCCGCTTATCCGGAAAGAAATAGAAAAACGCATAGAAAACGCGCCCGCCGATACGGTTTTTCTCGTGGTGCCGCTGTTGTTCGAATCGGGTTTCGACAACCTTTGCGATTACATAGCGACGGTTGTTTCGGACGAAGACAAGCGTATAATTCGGCTTAAAAATCGCAACAATAACATTACGGAAGAACTGGCGCGGAAGTTTATGAGCGCTCAACTAAGCGAAAACGAGCGTATCACGCGCGCTGACGAAGTTATCGTCAACAACGAAAGTCTTGAAAAACTGGAGGCAAGAGTGAACGGCTTTTACGAAAAAATCAAGTGTCGGGAGTGCTGAAAATTTCCTATACGATTGCGGGTGCGGCGCTATCGGTTCTTCTGTTGGTGCTTGCCTCTTTAAGCGCGCTTTCCCTCCGTTATCCGCTTGATTATCGCGATCAGATCCTGCTTCAGTCAAAAGCCAACGGATTAAGCGCGGAGCTTGTCGCCGCGGTTATCTGGACGGAAAGCAAGTACGACGCCCTTGCCGTGTCCGCAAAGGGTGCGCGCGGGCTCATGCAGCTTATGCCTTCCACGGCAAAGTGGTGCGCCTTGAAAATCGGACTTGAGTACTCTGACGAGATGCTTTTCGATCCCGATTACAACATTGAACTGGGCACGTTTTACCTGGCTTATCTTATGAATAAATTCGGCGACGAAACGCTTGCCGTGGCAGCTTACAACGCGGGCGAGGGTAAAGTAGCAAGCTGGATAAAACAGAATCTCGAAGAAATTCCCTTTCCCGAAACCGACATGTACGTAAAGCGCGTAAGGACGGCGAAAAACGTTTATAAAGCAAGATTCAGGAACGTCGTTAAGGCTATTGAATAACTTTAATATAATTGTCGTCATTACCGAAAGCAATTATCCGAAAAACGCATACATCAGCCGTTTATTCCGAAGTAAGAAGAAATATAGTTAAGAAGAAATATAGTTAAAATAAAAAGGTTTCCCGCGTAAAAAACGGAAAACCTTTTATATTGTGTGTTTTTTTGAGGCGCGGCATAAAGACCGCGTTTTTTTTGCTTTTGATTAGCTCGCCGAAACTTATTAAAAACTTACTCGACGCCTGCGTTTCTCAGGATTCGCTTGCACTCGACAAGCAGTTCCTCTCTTAAGTACGACGGCGAAAGCACTTTTATGCTTGACCCGAAACTTAAAAGTTTATTTATCAGGACTCTTCCGGAATACAGTTTGGCCTTTGCAACGTACTTGTAACCGCGCTCGAAAACCGCGTCGTAACCAAGCCATTCTTCTATGTCGCCCAAAACGGTGGAGGAAAATTCGATTTCAAGATCCACGGTTTCGAAGTCGTCGAAATTGCCGTTAAGTTTTTCGTAGACGTCGCAGGGCTTTCTTTCAAAGCTTTGGTCGGTGGGCAGCAAGGATTTTATCCGCGCAAGCTTGAACAGTCTGAAATCCTTTCTGTAATGGCACCAGCCGTAAGTATACCAGACGCCCTCTTTAAGCACGCGGTAGTAGGGGTCGAAAAGTCTGTGAGTTCTGGACTCGTATCTGTCGACGTACATGAGGTTCAGACTTTTCTTGGAATCTATCGCCTTTTGCAGAATCTCCATTTTGGCGCGGTAAAGCGTGGGATTGTTCCACGGGCCCGCGTCTATTATCAGCGTGTCCGTTTCCAGCAGATATTGTTCGTCGTTCTTTCTTTTCGCCATGTATTTCAGTTTGTCGGCGATACCCTCGTTAAGTTTGTCGTCGTATCTGTCCATCGATTTAAGACAGGTGATGATGCGCGCGATTTCCTGCTCCGAAAAAAACGATTTGTCAAACTGAAACTCCGACGAAATTTCGTATCCGCCGTTCTTGCCCTTGACGGAGTAGACGGGTACGCCCGTCGCCGCAATGGCGTTTATGTAGCGGATTACCGTGCGCTCGCATATCTCGAACTTTTCGGCAAGCGCCTTTTTGGTGGTTTTACCGTTGTTCAGCAGTGTGATGAGTATAGAGAACATCAGCGAACTGTTGTGCATTTTTTTGCCCCCGCAGAAAAAGAATATTTTCAAAATAATTTTATAATGGTGACAATACGTTGTCAAGCATATTATGCTATAATGAAGAAAAACAGCGGAGGAATCCAATTATGTATATCCTTATCGACACTTATCGCGACATAAAACCCGGGGACGTGGTGGTAATAAAATCCGATCGCGCGGGCGGCATAGGCGCCTTCTTGATCGGCGGCGAGAAAATAGGCGAATTAAGCGGCTCTCAGCCCGAAGGCTGTCTGGATTTCTGGACGGTGGCAAGTAATCTTTACGACAACCGCGTTTTGTGCGACGTTGCCGTGAAATGCGGCTCTACCGCGATTCTGCATACGGAAAGCCGCCTTTTCGCGTCGCTCAGGACTTTGCACCGCGTGGAAATCGAAGGTTACGGCATGGCTGTAGCCAAATAATCAAAAAATTTGCTTAAACCGCGCTTATTCGTTTTGAGAAAAAATTATTTTATGCTAAAATAACTTGGTAATAGTGTAACAAAACGAGGAGTGCGTTTTAATGAAAATTTTCAAATGGATTTATTATCCTGTGTTGCTTATTCTCATCGTTGCGTTCGTCGCTCTCGGTTTCGTCGGGGTTACTTCGTCCGACAAGTCCGTCAGTTTCGACGCCGCGACGCGCGCCGAAGTGGACAACCACATCAAGGCCGTCACTGACTTAGGCAGTCACAACGCCAACTACGACAACAATCTCAAATCGGTTTCGGACTACATCCGTTCTTCCGTCAGGGAAGATCAGATTATTCAGTATCGGCCCACCAGCTATCCCGATTCGGAAGAAGGGCTTAACACCGCCTCTTACGCGCTTACAAGCGAAAACGGCAAAACCGTTCCGCGTCCGTCGGTAGTGACGCAAAGCGCTGTCATTCTTGCTTCCACGGCCGAAAAAATGAACACGCTTGAGGACGGGACTTATTACGTCAACCGCACCGTAAACAACCTTATAGTCGCCATTCCCGGCTCGGACACCGCCGCAAAATACGCAGACCCCGAGAACGAACAGCTTTCTTACGGCAACGTCATTATGTTTACCGCTCGCTACGACTCGTCCACTCTTAACGACGGCGCGGCCAATGCTGCGGTTGTCGCCAATATGATCGAGGTAATCAACGCTGCGGTCAACCGCGAAACGAAGTATAAAAACGACTTGCTGTTCGTGTTTACTTCGGGCGGGGAAGAAGGCGCTTTGGGCGCATACGCTTTCAAATATCAGTTCAAAGGTTTCGACGACATCTGTTCGCGCGTAAAACTGGCGTTTAATTTCGACGCGGTGGGCGGCACGGGCGCACTCATCATGTCCGAAGCAACTGCCGACGGCGCGGCTCTCGTTTCCGCTTACGCGGACTTCGGCGGAAAGTCTTATTCCAGTTCTCTTTATTCTTCCGTTTTCGCCGCCGAAAACAAGATTACGGACTTCGATATTTACGACGACATCGCCGCTTACGATTTCGTCACGCTTAACGACGAAAATTCCGGTACCGCTTTCGACACGACAGATAACCTCGACGCGGGCGTCGTAAACGCTTTCGGCAACATGATGAATAAAGCCGTTTCTTATTTCGGTGACAAAGCGCTTGGAGATTTCGCCGCCGGAAACGCTGCGGGATTCTTCAATTACCTTGGCGCGACTATCTGGTATGCCGATTTCGTTTCCTACGTTATCGCCGCAATCATAATTCTGCTTGTCGCCGCAATAGTTTTCTTCGCTATAAAAAAGAAATCCGTCAACTTCGTCAAGGCGGGCATGGGTGCCGCCGTTCAGCTGCTTACCATGCTTGCGACGCTGGTCTGCCTTTACGTCGCGTACCTCATCGTTACGTTGCTGCTTACGGGCTTTGAGGTAATAAACATTCACGCCATCGCAACCGTGGTAACCGCAAACGTCGGCTTGCTTGTTTCTTCGATTATCCTTGCGTTTGCCCTTTCGGTTATTTTCTATATTATTTTCAAAAAAGTGTTCGCCGTCCGTGCGACCGACGTCGTGCGCGGAAACGCTTTGCTCATCGCCCTTCTGGCGGTTGTATTCTGTTTTGCCGCGCCTGAGGTAAGCTACCTGTTCTTCGTCGTGGCTGTGCTTCAACTTGTGGTTATGCTTGTCACCGCGCTTATCAAGGATAAGTTCAAAGAAAAGTTCGGCTTCGACATGGAAAGACTGTTCCTTTACGTCATTCCCGTGATTCTGATGATGCCCGTGCTGTGCGGTGAACTGTATCTGGCTTCGGCGGTTACGCCCGCGGTATTGCTTCCGCTTTACCTTATGATGTTCACGCTTTACGGCGGCGCGATTATGCCTTACGCCGATTACCTCAAGCGTCCTTTGGGTAAGCTTGCCGCCGCGCTTCCCATGCGCACGGTAAGGGTTCAGCGCGTAGTTACCGAAAAAATCGAAGACGCCGCGAAAAAAGGCAAGTTTACGGAAGTAACTCACGCCAAAGTATTCAAGGAAAAAGTAACCCGCACCTATTCCAACGCATTGGGCATTACGCTTATATCGTTCCTGGGAGTGGTGGCTATAGTGCTGTTTACCGCTTTCGGCGGCGGCTTCGGCAGCGGAGTTTCTTCAAACTATTCTTATTATGACGAAATTTACAAGGACGCGCTTGTCTACGTTTGCGACGACGACGTCGAAACTCTTGAAGTTTACGACCTTGACGCATACAAGTATATCGCTCGCTACGTCGACGGCTTTAGCTGGGACGCAGGTAAAGGCGCTTACGTCAGGACCGATACAGCGGGCGGCATAGGTCTTACTACCAAGCTTTCGGTTACCGCCGACAGCGCAAACAGCAGACTTTTAACCGTCAACACTTCCGAAACGGGTACCAGTCAGATCACCGTTACGCTTTCGGGATTTACTGCCGGCTCGATTGACAAAGTCACCTTTACGCTCGAGGGCGGCAAGGAAGTCGAGTACGACCTTACTTCTCAGTCCTCCGAAGTTCTCACCTTCATACTGCCGTATGCCGAATCTTCGGGTTTCACCTTTGAAATAGAAGGGGAGGCTGAAAGCGTGGACGTCAGCGTCGAACAGCGCGGCTCCAACATTCAGCTTGCAAACAACTATTCGGTGTTCTCAGTCCTGCGTGAAGCTTATTCGCTTGACGAATCTATAAACGATAATCTCTCCATGAACATTATCATGAAGACTAGTTCAACTTTCTCCTTCTGAAAATTTGATTTTTTCCCGGCTTTCAAAAGCGGGTTAAAACGCGGGATAACGTTGATTCTTAAAAGACGCCTGTAAAAATACCGATCATGCTGCTTTTTTTGGTAAATCAAGCCGCATATCGCAAATCGTCTTTAATCATTTAAAACAGTTCAAAAAAAGCCTTTCCTGAAATGCGGGGAAGGCTTTTATATCTTAGTTTTTCATTTTTAATACGGAAAGTTAAAAAGCAAGTTAAAGTTTACTTTTTCCGACAGTCCTTTTCTCAAAACTTAATTCGAAAAGGTAAGGATATACGATATCGTCTGCAGAGCTTTACGTCCGTACTTTCTTAAATGACTTTCGGCTTTAATCGTCGG
>CALVUQ010000056.1 GCA_944363615.1 uncultured Clostridia bacterium
TTTCTATAACGTGTTGACTTAAAAAATCAGGTATGTTATAATTGCTATAATACTTTCAGGAGGTATCTTATGAACAAAGGGGAATTTATCAAGGCAATCGCCGCCAAAGCGGGCATCACCGACAAGGACGCGGGAAAAGCTTTCGACGCCATGGCAGCCGTTGTCGCAGACGCACTTAAAGAAGGCGATAAAGTTCAGCTTGCGGGCTTCGGCACGTTTGAGCTTAAGTCCAAACCCGAAAGAGACGGCATCAATCCTCTCACGGGCGAAAAGGTCAAAATCAAAGCCAGCAAAGCTCCTTCGCTTAAGTTCGGAAAAACTTACAAAGACCTTTTCAACTGATAAGAGTCAAAAAACGTCCCGTCTTAAAGGCGGGGCGTTTTCCGATTACGCCTTAGCTTCGGCTTGTCATAGCGCCGCGGACTGCGCACCGATAGGACGGATTGCTTAATAACTCGGCGCATAACCTTCATCTTAAAAATCCGCCGCAGCCTTCGGTCTTGCTGCAAAAGTTTCGCTCGGCTTATTTTACGCGTTTACCGTATTTCTTGCGTTTTGCGTTATGGTTCTCGGTGGTGACGGTAAAATTTGCGCCCGTTGACTTAGCGGCGTAGAAGGGTAAGTGTTCCGCCGCGGCGTAAACGCGCATTTTCGGCTTGATAATTCGGCTTTTAGAAAACGAGTTTCTTTGCCAAAACGCGATTTAAGGAAAAAAGGAGACATCATGAAAGAAAAAGTTTTTTCCTCCTGTTTCGTCAACGTTGCCGAGGAATTGGGTAAAAGTTCTTTACGGGACGTGTCCGACGCATTGCAGGCGATTATCGACCGCAATCCCAACCGTACGCTTTTCTTTCCCGACGGCGAATATCTTCTGTCAAAACCCGTCGCAACTCCCGCGCAGCCCGAAAAAAGCGTAAGCCTTGTCCTTTCGGACTTCGCCGTTTTGCGCGCCGACGAACATTTTCGCAGCGACGAGGCCATGATTCGTCTGGGCGGAATTCTGCCCGCCAACAACACGCGCACTCCCGGCAGCAACTATTCGTTCCGCGGCGGCATCGTGGACGGCGGCGGCAGGGCAAAAGCCCTTTCCGTAGAAAGCGGCAGGGAAACTTACATCTGCGACGTGTCCGTTAAAAACGCGCTTGTGGGTATTCACATAAAGCACGGCGCAAACAACGGCTCTTCCGACGCCGACATACGCCACGTCAACATCATCGGAAACGGCTCCCGCGAGTCCGTGGGCGTGCTTACAGAGGGTTACGACAACACCTTTACCGATATGCGCATCGCAAACGTGCACACGGGCCTTAAAATTTCAAGCCAGGGCAACAGCCTCAGAAACGTTCATCCGCTTTTTACCGTCGATTTCTCCCTTTTTCCCGATTCCTGCGGCTTTTACGACGAGGGCGGTAACAATTTTTACAGCTTCTGTTACAGCGACCAGTTCTCCACGGGCTTTTTTACGGGTAAAAACGCGTTGCCCAACAAATACACCGACTGCTTCTGCTTGTGGTATTCGTCGCAGTCCGCGCCGCACATCGCCTTCCGCGCCGAAAAAAACTTCGACTCGCTCGTTTCCAATGCCACCGTTCCTTTCAGGGCCGACGCAAAGGAAAATTATATCCTGAAAACGGGCTCCGATTCGGGTAAAGGCGCGTTCTGCAATCTTGTCGCGTCCTTCGCGCTTACTGACGACGAGGAATACAAAAAATACCTGTCGGGAAAAGCCGTCCCCATCTGAAAACGCGGTCAGCCTGCGGCTTGAATTCCAGTCATGCCGTGCGCAATTCGGCGTTTCGGTCGTAAGTTCTGTTTCTTATATCCTTATATAAAGTATATACGAAAGCCGCCGTTATTTACGCCGCCGCGCTTTACGCCGACTTTTGTTTATTGTCGCCGCGCCTTGCGCCGATTCTACGGCGGTCCCGATCATGAACTCTTTTACGCCCGCAAAGTCGATTTTCCTTTCATATTCGCGTTAAAATACGGTTCGCAGTAGGTTACGGCATAAACCCATTCTTATCGCGGCGAAACTCTTTGTATTATAAGACCCGGCCAAACGCGTTTTTATCTGACGCAACGAAACGCTGCGGCTTTCCACCCCGAACCTGAGATTTAAAATCCGCAAAGTCTGTCGGGTTCGCCTCAGTCCCCGACACAGAACACAGAAAATAACCTTGACCCGAGTAAAGATATGAAAAATTTATTCAATATTTCCCAAAATCTGAAACAAAAGTTTTCCGAGGCGCTTAAATCGGTGCTGCCCGTAACGGCGATAGTGCTTATTTTGTCCGTTACTTTTGTCCCGCTGGAGCCCGGCCCCGTTGTGCTGTTTCTGTTCGGCGCGCTGCTTCTTATCGTGGGAATGTCCTTTTTCACTTTGGGCGTGGACATGTCCATGATGCCCATGGGGGAAGGAATAGGCGTTTCCATGTCTAAGGCCAGACACAAAATCTTTCCCGTTCTTTTGTGTCTTGTGCTGGGTATTCTGATAACGGTGGCGGAACCCGATCTGACGGTGCTTGCAAATCAGGTGCCCGCGATAGAAAACCCCGTGATTATAATTTCCGTTGCGGTAGGCGTGGGCGTTTTTCTGGTAGTGGCGCTTTTAAGGACCGCGCTTAAGCTGCCTCTTTCCTACGTGCTGATTTTTTTCTACGCCGTCGTTTTTATAATGACGATATTTTCGCCGACCAACTTCATTCCCGTGTCCTTCGACGCGGGCGGCGTGACCACGGGGCCCATTACGGTGCCTTTCATAATGGCCATGGGCATAGGCCTTGCGTCCGTAAAAAGCGGTAAAGATACGGGCTCCGACAGTTTCGGCATGGTGGCTTTGTGCAGTATCGGTCCCATCCTTTCCGTGCTTATCCTGGGCATTATCTACAATCCCGGCGAAGTCACTCCCGCACAGGTGATTATCCCCGACGTCGCGACGGCCAAAGACGCGGCAAGATACTTCGTTTACGCTTTTCCCGACTACTTCGGCGAGGTCATCGTTGCGCTTGCCCCCATAGGCGCGCTTTTCCTGATTTTCGAGCTTATTACAAGAAGGTTCAAAAAACATCAGCTCATCCGCATAATCAGCGGCTTTCTCTACACTTATCTCGGCCTTGTACTGTTCCTTACGGGCGTCAACATCGGGTTCATGCCCGTCGGCCACCTTTTGGGCACCATGATTGCTTCAAGCGCTTACAAATGGCTGCTTATCCCCGTGGGCATGATAGTCGGCTACTTCATCGTCGCCGCCGAGCCCGCCGTTCACGTCCTCAAAAAACAGGTGGAGGAGGTAAGCAACGGCTCGGTGTCGCAGCGATCGATGGGTATCGCTCTTTCGCTGGGCGTAGCCGTTTCCGTGGGCATTGCCATGCTTCGTATCCTTACGGGCGTTTCGCTGCTGTGGTTTTTAATCCCCGGCTACGTCGTGGCGCTGGCGCTGTCCTTCTTCGTGCCGCAGATTTTCACCGGCATAGCGTTCGACGCGGGCGGCGTGGCAAGCGGCCCCATGACCGCGACTTTCCTTCTGCCCCTTGCGATGGGCGCGTGTTCCGCTTTGGGCGGCGACCTTCTGACCGACGCTTTCGGCATAGTCGCCATGGTGGCAATGACTCCGCTTCTGACCATTCAGCTTCTGGGCTTTACGGGAGCCGTAAAAAAGAAAATTTACGACCGCAATTTCGAACTGGCTTTGACGAAAGCCGACGACAGCATCGTTTACTTCGATTAAAGGAGGCGTTCCATGCGTGAAAAACAGAATTCTTCATCGCCGCGCAATAGCCGCGCCAACACCCGTCCGCGGGTCAAAACCGCTTCTCCGCCCGTAAAAGCGCCATACCTTGTCGCCGCCGTGGTGGAGCGCGGTAAACACGACAAAATCTTACGGCTGTTTTACGGTTACGGTATTTTTTTCACCGCCGTTTGCATGGGGCAGGGGACTGCCGGGTCCGAAATCATGGACATTCTGGGCCTCGAAAACTCGGAAAAAGACGTTGTTCTGGGCTTTGCCTCTCCTCAATCCGCGGCCGCCGTCATGGGCGCGTTCAACGACCGTCTGGCGGGCAGCCCGGGCAGCAAAGGCATTGCCTTCTGTCTTAAGCTTAACGCCGCGCCCGGTTTGCTGCTTAAAGCGGCGGAACTTAAATCCGCAAAATGCGTTTCGGAGGATAAAAACATGGAAGACACTCAGAATTACTGCCTTATTTTGATATCCGTAAACCAGGGTTATACGGACGAAGTCATGGCTTCCGCCAAAAAAGCGGGCGCCCGCGGCGGAACCGTAATCCGTGCCCGCCAGATTTCCAACGAGGAAACAGACAGCCTTTTCGGCGCGGCATTCACTCCCGAACGGGAAATAATAGCCATCATTACCGCCCGCGAAAAACGCAACGCCGTCATGGAGTCAGTTAACGCAGATCACGGCGTCAGAAGCGAAAGCGGAGCGGTTGTGCTTTCTCTTCCCGTGGACGAAATCGCAAAACTTTCATAAAGCAATATAAAGCCCCGATATCCGATTGTGTATAAAAAATTCATTTCATTTATACGTTTCAATCATCGTTTATCCGTTGACAATCATATTTAAGGGCTAATATAATATAGACGTAATTATCTCCTGCGCCGCTTTATTCGGGGCGCTCATTGCCCCCGTCGATACCCGAGCCGCCTTAAAAAAACGGCTTTACCACATAAAGGAGTTTTACAATGCTGAGACTTACATCGATAACAAAAGATTACAAAGTCGCAGACACCACGGTGCGCGCTCTTAACGAGATAACGCTATCCTTCAGGAAAAACGAGTTCGTTTCCATTCTGGGGCCGTCGGGGTGCGGCAAGACCACGCTTCTCAATATCATCGGGGGACTGGACAAATACACTTCGGGCGACGTCAGCATCAACGGAGTCAGCACCAAACGCTTCCGCGACAGCGACTGGGACGTGTACCGCAATCACCGCGTGGGCTTTATCTTCCAAAGTTACAATCTTATCCCTCACCAGACGGTGCTCGGAAACGTGGAGCTTGCCCTTACCATCGCGGGCGTGGGCAGTAAGGAGCGCACCGAGCGCGCCAGAAAAGCGCTGGACCGCGTGGGACTCAAGGGACAGTACAACAAAAAGCCCAACCAGCTGTCGGGCGGACAGTGCCAAAGGGTGGCCATTGCCCGCGCTTTGGTCAACGAGCCCGAAATTCTGCTTGCGGACGAACCCACGGGCGCGCTGGATACGACCACTTCCGTGCAGATTATGGAGCTTATAAAGGAAATCGCGCGCGAAAAGCTGGTAATAATGGTAACGCACAATCCCGCTCTTGCGGAGCAGTATTCCACGCGTATAATCAAGCTTCTGGACGGAGTGGTGGTGGACGACACCATGCCTTATTCGGCGGAAGAAGAGGAGGCGGAAGAAAGGGTAGACTACCTTGCCGACGAAAAGGCACACGAAGACTCCGCCGTAAGTGCGGACGGGGAGGCGGATTCCGCTTCGGCCGCGGTTAAGGAGGGCGCTTTAAAGAAAAAAGGGGCTAAAAGGGCAAAACACCCGCACGAAAAAGCCAAAATGTCGCCTTTTACCGCTTTTCGGCTGAGCGCGCAGAACCTTTTGACCAAAAAAGCGCGCACAATCATGACCAGCGTTGCGGGCGCGATAGGCATTATCGGCGTTTCGCTGGTGCTTGCCATGAGTTTCGGCGTAAGGTCTTACATCGACAACATGCAAAACGACATGCTGTCGGGCAACCCCATCACGATTCAGGAAACCGCTTTCGACATGAGCGCGCTTTTACAGGTTACTTCCACTTCCGAAAAACACGAAATAATCCAGGAGGCGGGCTACGTCAACGTCAACTCCATGATCGAAAACCTTATCGCCAAATCCAAGATCGCCGAAAGCCTGATGATTCACAACACCATCACTCAGGACTACGTCGACTACGTTTCGGCTCTTCCCAAAGAGGACGCCGCCGCGGTATTCTTAGATTACGGGTTGGACGTAAGCAACAACATTTACACCGATTTTTCGCTTAAGGCTTCGCCCTCGGCGGAAAACGCGGACGCTAACACCAAGACCATGTCGCTGTCCGCCATTCGCACGCAGTACATCGCCATTCTGAAAAAGACCATGTTCAAGCAATACGCCACTTACGTGACGACGGTGGTGGACAACTTTGCACAGTGCCCCGCCGACGAAAGCTATATCTTAGAGCAGTATGACCTTAAAAGCGGCAGAATCGCCAAGGAAAAAGACGAAGTCATGGTGGTCCTCGACGACGACAGCATGCTTACCGATATCGTGCTGGCTCAGCTTGGCTACTACTCGCAGGACGAATTCATGAACCTCATTTACCGCGGCGCAAAGGAAACCGACCCCTCCATGGAGCAGCTTTACGACCCCGCGCTTGATAAAGACAGGTTTTCCTACGACGAAATTCTGGGCAAAACCTTTACTTATTACCCCAACAACGACGTTTACAACGTGCAAAAAACCACCTCGGGCGAAAACACGTCCTATTCGCTTACCTATAACCATCTCGAAGGGGAGTGGGACGACGGACTTCCGCTTAAAGTGGTGGGTATTCTCCAGCCGAAAGACACCATTTCCTACGGCTGCATGACCAGCGGCTTTTACTACACAAGCGCGCTTACCGATTATATCCTCGAGCAAAACGCCGATTCCGATATCGTCAGGTACTTCGACGACACGGATAAATCCTCCGTCGTTTCCGGCTGGACGGAAGTGGAACTCCCCAACGTGGGTACCGTTCCTTACGCCATGGGCATTACTTACGAATTTTCTTACGTTTACCTTAACGACAACAAAGAGGAAACCGTATTTACCGACACGGGCTTTGTGGGCACCCCCAACGACATGAGCGCCATTATGGGTATTTTCTCGGGCGAAAGCGGCGACGCCGCGGCGGAAATGTATTTCCTTACCAAACAACAGGTGGGCGGCATATCCGTTGCAAACGGCATTTCCGTTTACCCGCGCGACTTTACCCATAAGGAAAACGTGCTTAAATACCTCGACCGCTGGAACGGCGATGAGGACATCGTCGTGGGCGACAAAACCGTTACCGCCGCCGATCGCGAAAACATTGTCTACACCGACAATCTTTCGGTGGTCATCAACATGATAAACCAGTTTATCGATATCGTCACCATCGCTCTTGTGGGCTTTACCGCGCTTTCTCTCGTCGTTTCCTCCGTCATGATTGCGATAATAACTTACGTTTCGGTGGTGGAGCGCACCAAGGAAATCGGCGTTATACGCTCGCTGGGCGGCAGGAAAAAAGACGTCAGCCGTCTGTTTACCGCCGAGACCGCAATCATCGGTCTTGCCTCCGGACTTATCGGTATTCTGATTACCTATATTTTGACGATTATCATCAACGTTATCGTAAGCTCGCTGACCGTGGTGTCCCGCATCGCCATCCTGCCGTGGTATCAGGCGGCCATTATGGTGGGCGTAAGCGTAGTCCTTACCCTTGTTTCGGGCGTGTTCCCCGCGCGTGCCGCCGCCAAAAAAGACCCCGTTGTGGCATTGCGCACCGAATAATCCGTTCTCCCGCGCGCCCGGGGGCTTTACTTAACCGTTTTCCGTGCGGCTTTGTTCCGACGCGTAACGCGATAAAGTTTATCCCGGAATTAAGTTTCCACGGAATTAAACAAAGTTTACCCGTAAATTAAACGCAGTCAGCTTACCGCCGCTCAGGCAAAACCCGACATAAAAAACGGCTTGCCGCGTTTTTTACAACGGGCTCCGCACAAACCCGACCGAAAAACTGCTTGCCGCATTTTTGACAACGGGCGCCGCGCAAAACGCGCAGATTACGGTTGCGCGCGGAAAACGACCTCGCGTTTTACACTGAATACGCATAAAAAAATGGAAAAAGCCTCTTTAGAAATTAAAATAAGACCTTACCGTCCGTCGGACTGTAAAACTCTTATACAACTTTTTGTAGACACGGTACGCTATGTAAACGCCGCCGATTACGATACCGCTCAGATCGAGGCATGGACTGCGGGCGCGGACGAAGAGAAGTGGAACGCCGATTTTGCCGCGTCCGAAACCTTGGTGGCGGAAGTAAACGGCGTCATCGCGGGCTTCGGCAATATGTACGAATCGGGCTACTTCGACCGCCTTTACGTAAGTAAGGATTTCCTTAGATGCGGTGTGGCTTCATCTATAGCGGACTTTTTGGAAAGCGGCGTGAGCGGCGATATAACCGTTCATTCCTCCGTTACCGCAAAACCTTTTTTCGCTCGTCGCGGATACGCCGTCGTCAAGCGGCAGACGGTAGTGCGCCGCGGCGTACCCCTTACCAATTTCGTCATGGTCAAAACGCGCAAGTAAACGTTGCTTCGTCCATTAAGAAAAAATCTTTTATTCGTCGTTTTTCGTTATTCTTTAACTTTTTTTAACAAACAGCTTTATTTT
>CALVUQ010000057.1 GCA_944363615.1 uncultured Clostridia bacterium
AGCGCCGCCGCAACGAAAACAACACCCGTAATAAAACCGCCGCCCGAAAAAAAGGGGTTTAGCCGAATAAAACCCATGCCTTCAGACAGAGTTACAGCTTGTTTTTCGGACAGGCCTTTATGCAAAGTCCGCATACGGCGCCCCTGCCGACGTCTTTGAAAGTCTTCATGAAGTCGGAGCATTTTTCCGCGTCGAAAAAGTCTTCCCGCGTGCCCGAAAGAGAGGGGGTTTTGCCGCTTATCGCGCCCGCGGGACAGGCCGCAACGCAAGCAAGGCATCCGCCGCAGTCAAACTCCTTCAACGGGGATAGCGGCGACAAAGGCATATCGGTAAGCACCGTCGCAAGCCGCACCTTGGAGCCGTATTCGGGCGTAATCAAAAGGCAGTTTCTTCCAATGTATCCCAGTCCTGACAGCACAGCCGCGGTTTTGTGCGGGAAGTAGCCGTAAAATCTGCCCGCCACGCTTTGAGAAGCCGCCACGGGAAACGCCTGAAAGCCCTTTTTTTCGATAAACTTCACCGCCCGAAGCGCAATGAGGTCCAGCTTGGTGTTGACGGTGCGGTAATGCTGAAAATACATTTTGCTGGGCGCGCCGTCTATGGTTTTAAGCACGCTGTCCGACAGTTTGTAGGCAACGGACACTGCATAGGGAAAAGGCGCGTTTTTTACGTCCTTTAAACAGCAGAAACCCGCTAAATCCGCCCCTTCCCCGATTAAAACGTCATGAAGTTCTTTTTCGTACATTTTGTCCGTTCCTTTTTTTTGCGGTGTTTTTTCTCTCTTTTCCGCCGCAGCTTTTCGCCTTGCCCGATTTTTTTCGCCGCCCTTCCGCTTTTGTTCCGCTGTTTCCCGTCAGCGGAGTTATTTAACCCGTATTCCGCTGTTTTATCGGGTAATGTCGCTTTTCCGAGCCCCGTAAAAAGCCTTAGTTACATTTTACTTTGCTTGCGTGCGAATATTCCGCATTGCCGAATATAAATTTTTCCTGCTCTATAAAAACCAAGTAAGCAACCCGCCTTTCAAAAATCAGTCGTCAAAAAAGGCCAGCTCCTTCACTACGCACGAGGCAATCATCATTCCCGCCACCGCGGGACAAAAGGATATGCTGGCGGGCGGCCGCACGGAAACGACGGGTTTTTCCTCCGAGTACAGCACTTTAAGTCTGCCCACGCCGCGGTCTTTAAGCGTCTTACGCATGGCTTTGCAAAGCGGACAGACTTTTGTGTCGTAGATGTCCGCTATTCTGAACGCCGACGGGTCCAGCTTGTTGCCCGTGCCCATGCAGGAAATCAGTTTTATCCCTTTTGAAAAGCAGCGCGCGGCAAGCTCGGTTTTGGCGGCGACGGTGTCCACCGCGTCCACAACGTAGTCGTAATCAGCTAAATTTATTTCGTCGGCGTTTTCGGGCAGATAGAACATTTTTATCGCGCGGCATCGGGCGTCGGGATTTATTTCGGCGATTCTTTCCGCCGCCGCGTCCGCTTTGTTCTTTCCCGAATTTTTCTCGGTCGCCAGAATCTGACGGTTGAAATTGCTAAGCTCTATTCTGTCGGGGTCCACAACGTCGATAAGGCCCACGCCGCTGCGCGCAAGCCCCTCGATAACGTAGCCGCCCACGCCGCCCGCACCGAACACTATTACCTTCGAGTTTTTCAGTTTGTCCGCCGCGGTTTGCCCGATAAGCGCGACGGTACGCGAAAATCTTTCGTCCATGGATAAATTATACTCTTTTTAATAAGGAAAAGTCAACGGCGGGCGCGGACTGCAAAATTTTTACGCGCCTTTTTTCTCCGTTTCCCCTTCTTTCGGGCTTAAAGGACTTTAACGAAAGCCTTTTTAGGATTCAGCCTTTATTTACGGACGGCGTTAAATCCCGCCGCGTCCGAACAAATCCCGGCTTATCAAGCACATTGAGTTACTTCTCTTATCGGAACGCAAAGAAAAGCGGAGGGGCGCGCGTTAATCACCTTTCTCCGCTTTTGTTGACGAACCATATATTTTTACGGCTGTCTGCCGCCTGTTTACAAGCTGCTGCTCATGACTTTATAAGCCCGATTGAAAACCCCGTGCTGCGCCGCCGTAAGTTTTTCTTCGGGACTAAAAAAAGTTTAAATCCGCCCTTTCCTCCCGAAGTTTTTTTACGGCCGCTTTTTACAAGTTGCCTTTTCCGCCGCGCCTTATCGCACAACGTTTTTCTTTAAAGAGTATTTTTCGCCGCAAATTTAATCGGAACGAAATAAATTCACGGTAAAAGCGCTTTTCAGACCACGCCGTTCATGTCGTCGGCATTTGCCGCTTCCTCGTCCTGAACGTCAGCCTCTTCCGAGCCCACGGGGACGATATCCTCGTCGGGCATCTCGTCCCAGCTTCTTGTGTCGAAGTCGATGTTTCTGAACGCTCCTTTTTTGGCGAACGGATGACAAAATTATTGTCCGGATATTTTATCCGCGCCATAGCTATTTGCCGACCGCAAATCGGCAATCCGCGAAATTGTAATATTTTTTGCTTAAATATTTATTCCGTCTTACGGAATTAAAGCGCATAATGCGCGTCAAGTCAATTTTTTGCGTAACAAGCGGGACCGGCGGAAGTCATTCCTCCACGCCCGCCTTAAGCGCGTCGATGAACTGTCTTGCCGTACGGCCGGATTTTTTGTTTTGCGCGGTAGCCCATCTTAAAGCAAGCGAATCCAGTCTTTCGGGGGGCATTTTTATCCCCTCTTCCGCTGCCAGCGCGGCGACTATCGCAAGGTATTCCTTAGTGTCGGGCGCGGGATAGAACAGCGACAGACCGAAGCGCGCCGAAAGGGAGATCTTTTCCTCCACGGTGTCGGAGCGGTGTATATCGTCGCGGCTGATGTCCGCGCGGTCGGAAAACGTCTCTTTAATAAGGTGCATGCGGTTGGACGTGGCGTAAATTACGACGTTATCGGGTCGGTTTCCAAGACCGCCGTCCAGAATGGCTTTGAAGTATTTGTATTCGGTTTCGTTTTCCTCAAAGGAAAGGTCGTCGAGGAAAAGAATGAATTTAAGCCCTCTTCCGTCGATGTCGGACATAAGCCTTGCAATTGCGGAGTACTGATGCTTGTAAATTTCGATTATTTTAAGCTTATAGTCGCGAAAATCGGGAATAAGCGCTTTGACGGAAGTGGACTTACCCGTACCCGCGTCGCCGTAAAGCAACACGTTGTTACAGCTTTCGCCCCTGACGAAAGCGTCGGTATTGTCCCACAGCGCTTTTTTCTGCCCCTCGTACCCCACGATCGAGCCCTTGATTTTGGGTGCGAAATTAGGCACCGCGCACAATTTATAACTGTCGCCGCCGTCCGACACCAGCCTGAAAGCGTCCGCCATGCCGAAACAGCCCGCGCCGCCCGAAAAATACTCCTCTTTAAGCGCGGCCGAAAATTCTTTTACCGCAGCGTCCGTTTCGCCGTTTTCCGTCCTTTTTGCCGCCTTCTGAAGCGCGGCTCCCACTCTTACGATACGCTTAGCGGCGGGGGAATTGCTTTCCGAGCCCGCGCGGTAGGACACGACCGAGTCTTTATACTTTTCGGCGGCATAACCCATAATGCGGTTATACGCGTCGATTACGGCTTTGATATCGCTTAAAGCAAGCGCGCTGACCGTACCCTCCGCCCGTCCCTTTTCCGCGCAGAGGGAAAAGGCGTTTTCGCTTGTAAGAAGTCTGAAGCTTATGTAATTTGCAACGGCGTTGCCGCTTGTACCGTTTTTCTCGGCGCACTCCGCCGCGGCGGCAACAATGACGGAAGGATCTTTGTATAAATCCGTAATTTCGTAAAACAATGTCTTTTCCATATAGTGTTTCTCCCGCTGTCGGTATTTTGCGAAAAAGCCGCAGTTTGCCTTTTCGTCCGTTTTTTTGTCTTAAACGTATTTTTGTTTACCTTTTTTAATGCGTTTTTCTGCCGCGAACGCCGTTTTTTACCTATGCGCAATTTGCTTAGGTTTATCGGCTTTTTCCCTGCAAAAACCGCCTTATCCGCGCCGCTTCAGCCCGCCGTTTTTTGCCTTAAGCTTTACTAAAGAACGTACCGAACCGATCTTTACCGATTTTACTTAGCTTTTTTGTCGGGCGGAGGTCGTATTTTTTTCCTTGCGCATTGAATCGGGAAAAACCGCTTTCAGTCGCATTAATAAAGAGCTTTTCTGTCGGTATTCAAATTATAAGCGACGCCACAGCGTCCACTATCAGCCCGAACAGCGAACAAACCGTAAACATAAACCCGATGATGAGAAAATTCTCTGCGGCGTTTTTGTTTTCCTTGAACAGCACGGCGTAACCTATGCCCGCGCCCGCGCTTAATCCCGCGACCGCGGCCCCCAGGGAAAGCGACCCCAGCGCGTACAGCCTTGAGATGACTACCGAAGCGGCGCAATTGGGAATAAGCCCCACAAGAGCGGCCAGAAAAGGCTGTAAAAACGCGGTTTTATTCAAAAAGTCGCTTAATTTTTCCTCTCCGACATAATACAATACGGCGCCAAGCACCAGATTGACGATGAAAATATACAACAGTACGGTCAGCGAATGAAGAAGGGGATGCACGATAAGCGCTTTAAAGTCCTCCTTTCCGCCGGTGACGCTGTGCCCGTGACAGCCGCGGCAGTGAAGCGCGTCGGGTCGGTCGCAGCTTACGGCATGGGCAGCGGAAACGAAACCTTTTTCGTTACCAGAGGCTTTTTCCTCCCCCGAAAGCGCGCCGCAAGCGGATTCTTCTTCTTGCGCGGCAGACTCGTTCTTTTTGTCCGCCGTTTTTGAGTCGGTATTCATTGCAAAAGATTTTCCGCCGCATGAGCAAACGCTTTTTTCTTTATCTGGGGAGGCGGATTTTACTTCCCTGTCCTCACAAGCAAGAAAAGCTTTTTCATTGTCTACCGAATCCGACGCTTCTGACGGGCGGGTTTTTTCCTTTTCTATGGCGGTTTTGCTTTTTACTCGCACTTTGAAGCCGTTTCTGAACGCAAAATGGACGACATACCCCACCAAAACCGCAAACGCAAACTTTATGAGTATAAGCGGAATCAGTTTGGGGGCGGCGGAATAATCGGATAAAATTACGGGAATCGCCTCGTCCGAAGTTGCTATGAACACCGCCAGCAGCGTGCCCAGAGTAATTTTCCCGGCGGAATAAAGGTTTGCCGACACGACCGAAAAACCGCACTGCGGAATTATGCCCGCGGCGGCGCCCACCAAAGGCGCGGCGGGTGAAAATAGCACTTTGCCCGTCGCGAATTTACCCGCGAACTTATGCTCCGCAAGCTCGATCAGCACATACACTATGATGATGACGGGCGCAAGCTTTAAAGTGTCTAAAATTGAATCGATTAAAACTTCCTGCATTCTTTATTCGTCTTCTTTGTTTTTTACCGAAATTTTTAGCCCTGCTTTGCGATTGTTTTTTTCTCTGCCTTGCTTTAGGTAAGCACGGCGTTTTTTGCGCAATCTCTAAACTTCCACGTTTATTGTTTTTTTATGCGGCTTAGTTTTTTTTCATGCGGCTTACGCATCGGTAACCCGATTTATCGGCGGTTTTTCATAAATATGCGGCTTTCTCCGTTAGACAACACGGCACAAAGCCGTTAACGCCTGCGCCCCTAAAGGCGACAGCGTAAACGCGACGGAAACCGCCGTAATGTGCAGCACCAACGACGCCACGTAAAGGACCGCAAAATACCACGGCAACGCCGATTTGCGGGAAATTAAAGTAAGCGCGATTATGCTTACCGCCCCGCCCAAAGCGCACAACGCCGCGGCGCCGAATTCGTCGGCGGGTCTGACCGTTTCGCCCGAAAAGTCGAATTCCGCAATCCAGGCGACCAGCGCGGTGATGTTTATTGCGGCAAGATAACCGCTGTAAACTAATCCGAACAAAATTTTTTCTTCCTTTATCCTTATCTTTATTTTTTTTCAATCGATGTTTTATCGTGACCGTAAGCACGTGACTAACGGCTTATTCCGGCGGTAAAAAAATACGCCGACGCTTCCCCGATAAGCCGCTTTATCTGTTTAACGAACCTTTTCGCTTTCCGATTAAGCCTACCTTTTATAATCGGCGATGTCGCGCCGTGCCTGACGGTCTAGATCGCGCTCCTTGATAGCCTGTTTCTTGTCGTACGAGTGCTTGCCCCTGCACAGGCCCAGTTCTATTTTAAGATAGCGCCCTTTGAAATACGCCCTCAGCGGCACAAGCGTAAGCCCTTTTTCGCGGACTTTGCCTATAAACCGCGCAATTTCCTTTTTGTGCAGCAAAAGGACTCTGTCGCGGCGCGCCTCCGCATTGAAGAACGAGCCTTTTTCATAAGGGGCGATATGGCAGTTTTTAAGCACAATTTCACCGTCTTGCACGAAACAGAAACTGTCGGCAATGTTGATGTGTCCCATTTTGGCGCTTTTAACCTCCGCCCCGGACAGAGCGATGCCCGCCTCGGCGGTTTCCTCGATAAAATAATCGAATCTCGCTTTTTTATTGTAGGCTACTTCTTTTACGCCCATGCTGACCTCTCTGAACCGTTTTTGAGTCTGTTTTTTGCAGTGTTTTTTGTAGGGTTATTGTTTTATATTTGCTGCCTTCGCCATAATTTTTTTTGCTCCGGCCGCCGCTTTAACTTTTACCCTGCCGTATATGATACAGGCATTGCCGCCTTAACCGCCATTATAAACAGGATTTTACCGCGGTTTTATCGGAAAATACCTGAATAACGTCTTTTTTTGTCCTATTTCGCTTTTAATCCGTCTTTTACGGCTTATTAAATTACGGGATTTTACTTGCCCACGCAGAATTTTTTGAAAATTTCCTCCGCAACGGCGTCGCTGCCCGTAATGCCCGTAATGCGCCCCAAAGCCGCGTACGCCTCGTTAAGATCCGCGGAAATAAGCTCCGTCGGCACCGAGCCCACGTTTTCCAAGGCGCGGTCTATGGCCGTCTTGGCGTTCAGCGCCGCCCCGTACTGTCGGGCGTTGTTGAGTTGCGCGCCCTTGGTGGAAACCAGGCCGCACGCTTTATAAAGCGCTTCTTTAAGATTATCTATCCCTTCGCCCGTCTTGGCGCTTACGGAAATGGCGCCGTTTTTAACCGCTTCAGCCGCGGCCGCAACCGATTCCGCTTCGCCCGTTTCTTTATTAACGGGTGCGCTGTCGCCGTCAAAGGTCAAATCCGACTTGTTTTCCGCCAAAAAGACCTTTTTCCCCTCGGCCAGCAGTTTTTCGTACATGGATGTGATAAGCAGGTCATCCATTCCTTTTTCCGCAACGAACACCGCCTCGTCGCACTCGTCAAGCGCGGCGTAAGCGCGGCTTATTCCCATCTTTTCGGGAAGGGATTCCGCCTCTCTCAGCCCCGCGGTGTCGGTAACCATAAAGTTTATGCCCTTATAAACGTAGCTTTCGGTAAGAGTGTCGCGCGTCGTTCCCTTTTCCTCGGTGACGATTGCGCGCTCGTAACCCAATAAAGCGTTCATAAGACTGGATTTGCCCGCATTTGGTCTTCCGATAAGCGCGACTTTTACGCCGTCGCGCATCAGTCTTCCCGTGCGGTAACTTTTTATCAGTTCGTCAAGGTCGGACTTTATTTTGCGAAGGCTTTTTTCCAGCGTTTTGCTTGTCTGTTCCTCGACGTCCTCTTCGGGATAGTCAAGCGCCGCCTCGGTATCGGCGCGCGCGCTTATTACGGCTTTCTGTATATCCTCTATCCTGGACTTAAGCTTTCCCGACAGTAAGGAATATGCTCCCCTGATTTCCGATTCCGTTTCGGCGTTTATGATGTCGTAAACCCCTTCCGCTTCGGTAAGGTCCAGCTTGCCGTTTTTAAAAGCCCTGGCGGTAAAATCGCCGCCTTCCGCCTGAACAAAGCCCTCCTTTTCCATAAAATACAGCACAATTCCCTGCATTAGCGCGTAACTGCCGTGACAGTATATTTCCACGCCGTCCTCGCCCGTATAGGAATGAGGGGCTTTGAAATACGCCGCCATGCATTTATCCTTATACTCGCCCGCCGTTAAAGTGCCGTAATACATGGTGTTGGGCTTCGGGCTACCCTTAAATCCCGTAAACGCCCGCTTTACGCCTTTAATCGAGTCGGGTCCGCTTATCCTGATGATTCCTATCGCGCCCGGCCCCGCCGCGGTGGCAATAGCTATTATTGTCTTTCCTT
>CALVUQ010000058.1 GCA_944363615.1 uncultured Clostridia bacterium
GTTCATGTAGCAGTTCAGGATAGCAAGTTCCAAAGCGGATAACTGCAACGCGCCTACAAGTTCATCATATTTGCCGTTTTCGGGCAACAGGCGGAGGTGCATAGGACGGTAGAGATAAGGCGTCTTTTCTGTCGGTCAGTGGAAGTCAACGGGACAAAGGAAAATTCTGCATGATTGTTATTGATAAGATTTGATACAGTAAAAAAGCCAAGCGTTGGGGCGCTTGGCTTTCATATTATTTGGAAGAGTGAGCGTTTTGAGCGGGATTTTCCGACCGTTGACTTGCGCGAGGAACTATGCTACCATAGCTGACCCGAAAAGGCAAATTCAGAGATTTTAGTAAACATAGCATGAAGCCGACAGCAATTTGCTGCCGGCTTTTACTTTGCAATCCTTCGTTTTTCCATTTGTTCTACTGGGGTTGGAATAGCGGACCATTTTATAATTTGGTCTTGTATCCGTCGGGATTCATCGTCTGCCATTTCCATAGCGAGGCGCACATTTCGTCTATTCCGCGCGTTGCAACCCAGTCCAGCTCTCGTTTTGCTTTATCCACGCTGGCGTAGCAAGCGGCGATGTCGCCGGGGCGGCGGGGGCAGATTTTGTACGGCAGTTTTTTGCCGCACGCTTTTTCGAAAGCCTTGATGACTTCCAGCACGCTGTAGCCTTTGCCCGTACCAAGGTTATAGATGTGCACGCCCGCTTCGTTGATTTTTTCGATAGCTTTGACATGACCCAACGCAAGGTCCACGACGTGAATGTAATCGCGCACGCCGGTTCCGTCGGGCGTATCGTAATCGTTGCCGAAAACGTTGATTTCCTTAAGTTTGCCGCTTGCGACCTGAGCGATGTAGGGCGTAAGATTGTTGGGGATGCCTTTGGGGTCTTCGCCGATAAGGCCGCTTTCGTGTGCGCCCACGGGATTGAAGTAACGCAACAGAATCACGTCCCAGGAGTTGTCGGCGGTGTAAAGGTCTTTCATTATGTTTTCCAGCATCAGCTTGGTCGAGCCGTAAGGGTTTGTGGTGGAAAGTGCGCAATTCTCGTCCAAAGGCAGCCTTTCGGGAGTTCCGTACACGGTGGCGGAGGAGGAGAATACTATTTTTTTGACGCCGAACTTCTGCATTGTTTCCAAAAGCACAAGCGTGCCGCCGATGTTGTTGTCGTAATATTCAAGCGGTTTTTTGACGCTTTCGCCCACGGCTTTAAGCCCGGCGAAGTGAATCACGCTGTCGATTTTGTTTTCCGAAAAAATCTTTTCCATGGCGGCGGCGTCGCGCATGTCGGCGTTGTAGAATTTGATTTTTTTGCCCGTAATCTGCTCCACGCGTCTGATGCTTTCCTCGCACGAATTAACCATGTTGTCGAAGGCGATTACGTTGTAGCCGCGGTTAAGCAGTTCCACTTCGGTATGCGTGCCGATGTAACCGGCTCCGCCCGTCACCAGAATGTTTTTATCCATTTATAAAGCCTCCCTGATAATAAAAATACTTATGCAGTTCTATTTTATTATATAGTAACGCGAATAAAAAAGCAACGAATTGGCTGCAAAAACAGTTGTTAAATCGACGTTGATATGCTATAATTTCAATTGGTGCCGGGATGCGGCGCCTTATAATAACGGCAATAATCTTTTTGGAGGGTAATATGCATTTTTCAAGGGAAGTAGAAGAAATGGTTTGCGTCCGCAAGGGCCCCAACCACGGACCTGCCCCCATACCCGAAGAGGGCAAATGGGTTCAGGCGAAAGAAATCAAAGATATCAGCGGCCTTACTCACGGCGTAGGCTGGTGCGCACCTCAGCAGGGCGCCTGCAAACTTACGCTTAACGTCAAAGAGGGCATTATCCGCGAGGCGCTTGTCGAAACGCTGGGATGCTCGGGCATGACTCATTCCGCGGCTATGGCGGGCGAGATTCTTCCCGGCAAAACCATTCTTGAGGCGCTTAACACCGACCTTGTCTGCGACGCCATCAATACCGCCATGCGCGAATTGTTCCTGCAGATAGTCTACGGCAGGACTCAGTCCGCTTTCTCTGAGGACGGATTGGAAATCGGCGCCGGCATGGAAGACCTCGGCAAAGGCCACCGCAGCCAGGTGGGCACCATCTACAGCACCGAGGCTAAGGGCGTCAGATACCTTGAAATGGCGGAAGGTTATATCACCAAACTCGCGCTTGACAAGGATAACCTTATAATCGGTTACGAGTTCGTTAAAATGGGCGTAATGATGGACAAGATCCGCGGCGGCATGAGCGCCGACCAGGCTCTTAAGGAGTCCATGGGCCATTACGGCAGATTCGAGGGCGCGGCAAGCTACATCGATCCGCGCACGAAGTAAGGAGGTTAAAGTCATGAGTGTTACTTTCGAAGGTTACGAAAAAAGAATAGATAAAATCAACGCCTGTTTGAAAAAGTACGGTATCAAAGACCTTGAGGCCGCGCGTCAGATGTGCCTCGACAAAGGCTTCGACCCCGATAAAATCGTAAAGGGTACCCAGCCCATCGCGTTTGAAAACGCCTCCTGGGCTTATACTTTGGGTTGCGCCGTCGCCATCGCCAAAGGCTGCAAAAAGGCTACCGACGCCGCCGTCGCAATAGGCGAGGGACTTCAGGCGTTCTGCGTTCCCGGCTCCGTTGCCGAGCAGCGCGAAGTGGGTCAGGGCCACGGCAATCTTGCCGCAAGACTCTTAAGCGAGGACACCAAATGCTTCTGCTTCCTTGCCGGCCACGAGAGTTTCGCCGCAGCCGAGGGCGCTATCGGCATCGCCAAAACCGCCAACAAGGTCAGGAAAAATCCCCTTCAGGTTATTCTGAACGGTCTCGGTAAAGACGCAGCCATGATTATTTCCCGTATCAACGGCTTTACCTACGTCCAGACCAAGTATGACTACTTCACGGGCGAACTTAAGATAGTGCGCTCCATCGCGTATTCCGACGGCGAAAAGGCAAAAGTCCGCTGCTACGGTGCGGACGACGTCAGGGAAGGCGTTGCTATCATGCAGCACGAGAAAGTGGACGTTTCCATTACGGGCAATTCCACCAACCCCACCAGATTCCAGCATCCCGTTGCGGGCACTTATAAAAAGTGGGCGGTCGACAACGGCAAAGCTTACTTCTCCGTTGCGTCCGGCGGCGGTACGGGCAGGACTTTGCACCCCGACAACATGGCGGCAGGCCCCGCGTCCTACGGCATGACCGACACGATGGGAAGAATGCATTCCGACGCTCAGTTCGCAGGCTCTTCTTCCGTGCCCGCTCACGTCGAAATGATGGGACTTATCGGCATGGGCAATAACCCCATGGTCGGTGCGTCCGTCGCTTGCGCGGTTGCCGTGCAGGAAGCAATGAACAAGTAATTCGGCTTTACCGTTTGCTTTCGGTTTGATTCAATAAAAATAAGGGCTCCGATTTTACGTCGGAACCCTTTTTTCTTGCGATTTAATTGCGATTTGTATTAGTATGAAAGCCTGAATACGCCGCTTTTATCGCTATTTAAAAACGAATAGGCGGCTTTTTGCGGTATTATTTTAGGTAACCGAAGGCTTTTTGCCGCAGGTTAAGAGAGGAAAAAGCAATACGCGGTCAACGCCCTTCAATGCCCGGTCAATCGTCGTCATCGTCATCATCGTCGTCATCGTCGTCGCGGTGATGTTCCTGATATCTGCCCTGGTCGGAAGAGGAACCGTCATCGAATTCGTAACGATATTGCCCTTCCGACACATAAACGCGGAAACGGACGTTTTTTCCTTCGACCGTGCCGCTTGCGCGCAGAATTCGCTGATTTTGTTTGCTTTCGTCTTTAAATACGAGCGTGGTTTTTGCGCCGCCGTTATCGCGTATAGAAAGTTTTACTTCAAGTTCGCCGTCTTCGTTTTCGTATTCCACAACCGTTTTTTCGGTCATGACGGAGTTGACGTAAACGGAGTAGGAGTACTTTATTTCCGATTCGGACTCTCCGCCTTCGGACTCCGATTCGGATTCCTGCTCAACTTCGATAAAAGAAGTTTTTGTTTCGTCGGTAAAGGCTTTAAAGTACAGGCCGGCTTCGGACTCCGATTCGCCGCCTTCGTTTTCGGATTCGGTTTCGTATTTGCCCTCTACGGGATAAGTGCCCGTATCGGTAATAAGAATGCCGTTTATCGAGTAATTTTCTTCCGTTTCGCCCTCTTCGGCGTGCGACGAAAGGAAAATCTTGTCGTAGTACATCGTGTAATCCACTTTATTTCCAAGCAGGTCCGTGTAAGTTACGGTCATTCCGTATCCGTATCCCATGTTTCCGTCTACGGCGGTTTCCTTGATTCCTTCGCTGCCCAAAAGATTTTCCACAAGGGACATGTATCTGTTTATTTTATCCGCGGAAATGCTTTCGTTTTCGGATGAGGAAGCAAGACGAACTCCGTTTGTCCTGACGCCGGAAACGCTTTCTTCGGGCATGGAAGAAAGTATCGTCCCTACGGAAGCCGCTCCGTATGCGTAAAATGAGTCGGCGTTGGTTATCTGCGTGAATTTGTTGCCGGGCGAGGGGAAGGGATTAGACGGATTGCCGATGCTTTTGAAAATCACGGGCAAAATCAATATAAATGCCAGAAGCAGTACTGCCGTTGCGGCAAATACGGCAATTATTTTGTTTTTCGTGCCCGTGCGTGCCGTTTTTTCGCCGCCGTGCGCGTAGGAAAGCGAAGTTTCCGTCTGCGGCACGTCGATTTCGCGCTTTATTTTGTCTTTTAAGCTGTCGTCGGGCAGTATTTTATCGGCTTGCTTCGACAGTAATTTCTTAACGTTTTTCATACGCCTTCCTCCTTTTCCAGATTTCTTTTAAGCTTTTTTATCGCTTCGTTAAACTTCCACGTTACCGTGCCTATGGGCATGCCAAGCAGTTCGGCTGCTTCTCTTCGCTTGTAGCCCGCAACCTGGCACATCATGATTATCCGATACTCTTCTTCGGATAGTATCTTCGCCGCCAGGTCGAATATGTACGGTACGTCCGCGTCTTCGCGCCCGTACTTAAAGTCGTCTTCCTCAAAGTCGGTAAGTACTTCCTTTCGGTGCTTTTTAAGGTGGTTAAGCGCAATCGATCGCCCTATGGCGGTTATCCACGCGGTAAAGTTAGTGCCGTTTTTGTACTGTCCTATGGAAGAGACGGCTTTTATATACGTTTCCTGCAAAACGTCTTCCGCCGTCATTTTGTCGCGCACGATGTAAAGCACGGCAAAATAAACGGAACGGTTAGTGTGATCGTAAACGTAGTCAAAGGCACTCATGTCGCCGTTTTTAAGCTTAAGAATTTTTCGTTCAAGTTTGTCTTTAATCATTGCCCATCCGTAATATAAACAATTTTACCCTCGTATTTTGTTGGGAAAAACAAAAAATTTTTTTCCGCAAGCTTTTTGCGCTTTCAACGGTGCCGATTAAAAATTTTTTTATGCAGTCTTTAAAAAAACTTTCTAAAAGCATCGGTTTTCGCAATCGGCTTTGCATGTATATATTATAAAGGAAAAGCATGTTTTTCGTCAAGACCGATTTTTTGAAAAAAAATATTTCAAAAAAATTTTTTTTCATTTTTTTCCAACAAAACGGATTGCGTCGGTTGTTATATAGGTGTAACGGATAAAAATTCCGGATGATTCCGTTGCAGGTTTAAATTCAAGGAGATTATAAAAATGAAAAAAATATTTGCAGTTATTACTCTGTCGCTGGTTATGGCCTTTTCTTTGGTCCTTACCGCTTGCGACCTAAGCGGCGGCAAAAACCCGTCTTCACAAAATTCTTTCGGCGCGGTTAATCTCAATTCCGCGCAATCCGTTTACGGCTTCAGCGCGGCTTCCGCCGGCATGATAATTTCTTCCATGGACGATACCGCTTCCGTCACCGACACGAGTGACACCACCGATACGAGCGGCACAACCGACACGAGTGACACCACCGATACAAGCGGCACCACCGACACAAGCGGTGCTACCGATACGAGCGGTACTACCGACGTGAACAATGGGGAAGTGAACGAGCTTGACCGTTACATGACGCTGGTGGAAAGCCTTTTAAGCGACGGCGGATTCAGAATCGTCACCGAGGCAAGCGACCGCGCGGAATATTCGGAAAAAGTAACCGTTTCCTTTACGGACATCGACGGCAACGAATCGGGTTACGTGATGTATTACAACCAGACGTTGCGCGAAGACGGAAACCGCGACCGTGATCGTGACCGCGATTATGATGACTATGATGACGACCGTGATCGTGACCGCGACTACGACGACCGCGACGAAAACGAAGAGAATTATTCCATCGAAGGGGTAATGGTAATCGAAGGACAGGATTACGAAATCCGCGGCGACAGGGAAGTGGAATCCGAGTGGAACGAAAGCGAAAGCAAAACCGAATTCCGCGTAAGCCTGGGCGAGTCGCGTTACATGACGGTGGAGCAGAGTACCGAAACCGACGGCAACGAAACCGAAACGGAATACGGTTATTCGATAGTGGAAAACGGCAAAGTTATTGAAAAGTCCGAATTCTCTTTCGAGGAAGAGAACAACGAAACCGAAATCGAAATGACGTACTTAAAAGACGGTGCAGTCAGTCAGTTTTCTTTCGACAAGGAAACCCGCTTCGGGAAGGAAGTCGTTCGCATGACGATACGCAACGGTAACGAGGTTAAAAGATACATCGTCCGCAGAACGACTGACGCCGACGGCAACAACCGTTACGAATACGAAGAAATAACGAAACAGTAATAAAATAAAGAAAAAACGGCGGTTACCTTAAGTCCGGTAGCCGTCGTTTTTTAATTGCGTAAATTAAATTGCAGGTTTTCTCTTGCGGAAAATTGCAGACGCGTTACTTTTTGATGTTCTTAATGGTGCCCGCAAACTTCTGGCGCGCTTCCTTTACTTTCTGAATGGGCGCGGGTTCGGTTTTATACATGCCGCGTTCGTTCATATAAAGAAAGGCGTCCAGCTGATCGGAAGCGCATTCGTTCATCTTGCTGGAAACGATGTTTCTGAGATCCTCGCAGGAGATTTCGCAAAGCGCGGTGCCGTAAAGTTTTATAAGCGATTTATGCGATCCCAAAACATCGGAAATGATGTCGTAATCCGAAAGCTTGCACTGGTCCTGAGCAAATTCCGTAGCCTTGCATCTGGCGCCTGACTTCTGCGCGCTGTCGGCTTTCATCGGAATCTGTTTTTTCGTGGCGGCGGATTTGCTTGCCGCAGTGGATTTGCCTGATGCGGTCTGTTTCTTTGCCGCGGTCGATTTGGTTGACGTTGCCATTTTAAATTTTTCCTCCGTTATTATTGATGATTGTTAAGATAGTTCAGAAGCATCTGGAAACGGGACTTGCAGTTGTCCGCGTAATTGCCCAGCTTCGTTTTAAGCACGGGATCCGTACAGGACGCGACGTAGTTGCAGCATTTTTTGTAGCACAACTGTTCGCTGTTCAGAAGCTCGTTAAGCTCCTGCAGAGTTTTGGTGGTCATTTTAGACGCCATGATTTCAATATCCTCCTTAAAAGAAATGGTATTATCATTATGTGCAAACGCGGCAAAAAATAAACATCGGGCATAATTCAGTTTTTTTAAGCGCAGTCGGGCGCAAAAACCGTTGTCATATTTTTCCCCGTCTGTTATAATAACCGTATGGGTACCATAACCGAAATTTCCCGTCAGAGGAAAAACAAGAACCGCGTCAATGTCTTTTTAGACGGCGTTTTCGTATGCGGACTGGACGCGCTTACCGTTGTTAAGTACAGGCTGGAGCCGGGCGTAGAAATAAGCGAAGGCGAACTTTCGGCCGTTCAGCTTGAAAGCGAAACGGGCACGGCTTTCGACAAAGCCGTAAAATTTGTTTCGGTCAGGGCGCGCACGACGGCGGAAATAAAGAAGTTCCTTTGCGAAAAGGGATATACGCCGGAGGTAACGAAGGCCGTTTTAAAAAAGCTTAAGGAGTACGGTTACTGCGACGACCGGAAATTCTGTCGGGAGTACGTTAACGCTT
>CALVUQ010000059.1 GCA_944363615.1 uncultured Clostridia bacterium
AAACAGCTTTTTTCACGTCTTAAGTATAGTGTGTTTATTTTGTCGGCGCTGACTGCCGCCTTTTCCAAGCCGCAAGGATAACGAATAGCGCAAAATATGTTTTTTAATCTGCGCCTTTTTTTAATATTATCAGTACGAGCCTTTAAGCAACGGACTGCCCACGGCCATTCTGCCCGACGACAAAGCAATCATAACGTTGACTTTACCGTAAGAAAAAAGCGCGTAAGCGGACATAACGGGCGAATAAGCGTAAATAATTTTGACTTCGTCTATTTTTTCCTCTTTTAGAATTTCGGCGTCCATGCGTTCCAGCAGATTTATTGCGTCGGAATAAGAGCCTTTAAGGTCTACCCTTTCGTAAACGCCGCGCACGTTAAGTACGGGCACTTCCTCCATGACAAACTGCCGGTCGTACTTGTCGTACACCGTGTAACTTCCTTCGCGTATAAAACCGCAAAGACCGTTGTCCGCAAGCCTTACTCCCGACAAAATCAACACAACCGCGACAAATACCGCTATTCTTTTATTTACAACGCTCACGACTTTTATGAACTCCCTTAAAAAAATTCGTTTTTCCGCTTTCATGCGCGCAAGCGTTTTCCGTCCTTTTATAATAACAACGCTATGATTAACGCTTACCGCATTGCGCCTTTTAACCCGGCGGCAATAAAAAAACGCCCGGGCGTTTTTGCATGCCTTAAGCGTAACTAAAGCGCCGCAAGCATGCTTTTCTGCCGCGGACGAAATAAAACGCCGAAGCAAATTCTGCCACGGCGTAATTATCGACCGATAAATCGTTTTTATACGGTATAACGGTTATTTTTTATCGGGTATTAAAATAAGGCTTTCGGTTTTATTGAATACTGTCGGCTTTTATAGGTTTACGCGGCTGTTTCAGCCGAAATCGTACTCCGCGTCCACGGTATAACCTTCACACACGGAATTGACCGCCTCTATCACCTCGGACAGGATATGCTCCCTTTCCCTCATCAGTTCAGGGGTAAGCTGAAGGTGAATACTGACCTGCTTGTCTTCCTTGTGCAGTTCCAGGTCATGGAAAGAAGCGTCGCGGCCGTAAGGCTCAAGCGCGGCAATGACAGCGTGACGCACCGCCGCGAATTCGGGGTCGGAAGTGTCCACGGGGTCGCTGTGCACGACAAGATTGATTTTGTACTTAAGGTAAGCCGTGCGTTCGATTTCGTCCACGACGGAGTGAACCTCGCTGAACGACAGAGAGCGGTCGAATTCCGCGTCGACGCTTGCGACTTTGTGTTCGGGACCGTAATCGTGCACCATAAGGTCATGCACGCCCTTTACAAGCGGATAACTTTTTACCAGTTCCAGAATTTTGTTTTCCACTTCCTTGTCGTAGCCCGAACCCAATAACTTGTTTATGGTGCCCAGCACGATTTTCAGGCCGCCGAAAACAATGAAAGCCGCCGCCGCGATACCGCAGACAGCGTCCACGGGGAAATCGGTGACGGTGGAAAGCCCGAACGCAAGCGCCACCAAAGACGTGACGATACAATCGGAAAAGCTGTCGAAGCTTGCGGCTTTAAGCGTGTCCGACTTAACCTTTTTATTGCGTACGGTGTACATTACGCCCATGAAAAATTTCACGGCGATGGAAATCAGCAGAATTATAAGCGCGACAAGCGAATACTGCGCCTTTTCGAAGTTAATTATGCTTTTTACGGAGGAAACGATAAGCTCCACACCCACCACTATGATGAGAAGACTTACTAAAAGCGTGGCGATATACTCGTACCTGCCGTGACCGTAAGGATGCTCGCGGTCGGCTTTTTTACCCGAAAGTGCAAACGAACTTAACGTAACGGTACTTGTGCCCACGTCCGAAAGGTTGTTAACCGCGTCGCTCATCACGGACATAGAGCCCGTAATAAAGCCGAAAATCAGTTTTATCGAGCCCAACAACAAATTAAGCGCAAGTCCCACAGCCGCGGTGATGACGCCTTCTCTTTCCCTGTTGTATTGTTTTTCTTTTTTGTCAGACAAATCCGATTTACCCCGTTGTGTAAAAATAATTTTAATCCCGATTTGTTTATCCCCTTCCGTATAACCGTCGCTTGACGAAAACGGTAAAACGGGCGAAACCGATTTGACGAAAACCGATTAAGCCTTTCCGTACCTAATCTCAGCAAATTTCCCCTTTAGCATAAAATACTGCAGAGTGTCGGGCTTTCAGATGATATCCTCGTCCTTCAAGGGCCTTACAAGCGGCGCAAACGGGTCCGAAAAATCCTCTTCGGGGTTTTTTTCGGCTTGCTTTTTGCCTTTTTTCTCGGGCGGAGGAGTCAAATCCGCGGCGCCGTAAGCGTACAGATCGTCGTTCTCCTCCAAAGGCTGCTCGTCCACGCCTGAAAAATGCGTCTCGAAATGCGGCTCTCTCGCCTCGATGGCGGCGTCGGAACGGTTTTCGTAAAGGTCGGTAAAAGTAGTATATTCGCCGTGCCAGCGCACCGTTACTTTATCCGTACGTCCGTTGCGGTGCTTTGCCACTATAATATCGCACTTGGTCCTGGTGTCTTCGTCCACGGTCTGGTCGTTGGGATCGTGCTCGCGGTACAGAAACATTATTATATCCGCGTCCTGCTCTATCGCGCCGGATTCTCTCAGATCCGACATCTGCGGCTTTTTGTCCGTCCTCTTTTCGATATCGCGGGACATCTGACTTAAAAGAAGAATGGGAACGTCCAGCTCTTTGGCGGCGATTTTCATGGTACGCGTGATATCGCTGACTTCCTGCTGACGGCTTTCCACGCGTTTACCCGACGACATAAGCTGAAGATAGTCCACAAGCACAAGGTCCAGCCCGTGCTCCCTTTTAAGGCGGCGGCACTTGGACAAAATCTCTATGGGAGTGGTTAAGGAGCTGTCGTCCACGAAGATTTTTGCCTCCGACAGCTTTTTCTGCGCTTCCATAATGCGCATCGTTTCCTGAGTCGTACGCTTTCCGCTGTTTACGTGCTCCATACTGACTTTGGCGACGGAACACAGTAAACGCGTGGCAATCTGCTCGGCGCTCATTTCCAGCGAAAAAACCGCGCACTTGAACGGGTCTGCTTTCCCCGAGGGCGTCTTTCTTGACTTGTCAAGGGCGGCGTGAGAAATAAAATTCATTCCGAGAGATGTTTTACCCTGCGCGGGGCGCGCCGCTATAAGCACCAGGTCGGAGCGGTGAAACCCGCCCAAAAGCTCGTTAAGCTGAGTAAATGGAATGGGCACCGTATTCTGAGAAGTCGGGTCTTTCTGCTTTTCGTCCATTATGGCAATGGCCCTTGCGACCGCCTCGTTCATGTCCACCAAAGAACTCTTGTCCTGCTTTTCCGAAAGGGCGTAAACTTCGCGCTCGGCCAGCGCAAGAGCGTCGTCCGCGGCGTCGCCCGAGTATGCGCAATCCATGACTTTCTGGGAAGCGGAAATAAGCTGGCGCAGAAGCGACGTCTTTTTGACGATATTCATGTAATGGCGGTAGTTGTCCGCGCTGGGCACAAAGGTGGTAAGCGAAGTAAGATATGTCAGTCCGCCCACGGTGTCCATGACGCCTGCCTCCTCTATTTCCTGAACAAGAGTGACGAAATCGACGGGCTTGTCCTTGAGCGAAAGATTTACCATCGCCTGAAAAATTTCTTTGTGCGCGTTTATGTAAAAATCGTCGGGCTTAAGCTCGTTCAGAATCGTGACGGGCGCGTCCTCGTCGATAAGCACGCACCCCAAAACAGCCTGTTCCGCCTCATCGTTGTGCGGCAGAATACGGGCTTTTATGTTGGGATGTTCTTTTGTCCTGGTGGTGTTTTTTACGGCGGGCATACGCTTTCCCCCTTTACTCGAATTAACGTTTTGCTTTTTTCGCCGTTTTTTGCGCCGCTTGTTTCAATCTTTCAGGGTTTCAGTCTTTTCTGCGGCGACCGAAGGCGGAAGAAGTTTTCAGGCAAAATTCGGCCTACATCCGGATTTACCGGGCAGTCTGCAATCTGTCGGCCTGTCCGTCTTATAAACCCGGCTTAAAAAAGCAATTCCGTTTTTATCTTAAAGCAACTTATCCGAAAAAGCAATCGGGTAATTTATTATAACTTGTTTCGTCCTAAAAAGCAAATCGGGTTACTGGTTAAGCTGTTTTTTCCTGTAATCCGCCTTTGCGCGAAGCGAAGAATCCAGTATTTTCTTGCGCAATCTAAGCGACTTGGGCGTAACTTCCAAAAGCTCGTCGTCGGCGATGAACTCCATACACTGTTCAAGCGACATTACGACGGGCGGGACCAGCCTTAACGCGTCGTCGGAGCCCGATGCGCGCATATTGCTCATCTGTTTGCGCTTGCATACGTTGACCACGATATCGCCGCCCTTGGGGTTCTCGCCCACGATCATGCCCTCGTAAACCTTTACGCCGGGACCTATGAAAAGCGGACCGCGCTCCTGCGCGTTGAAAAGTCCGTAGGTAACGGACTCGCCCGTTTCGTACGCGATAAGAGAGCCGCAATTTCTGCGCTCGAAGTCGCCGCGGTATTTGCCGTAGCTGTCGAACACGGAGGACATAACGCCTTCGCCCTTGGTATCGGTCAGAAATTCCGACTTATATCCGAAAAGTCCGCGGCTGGGCACGGAAAACTCCAGCCTCATGCGGCCGCCGACGGGAGTCATGCTTTTAAGTTCACCCGCGCGAGAGCCCATTTTTTCCATAACCACGCCCACGCAGTTTTCGGGCACGTCGGCAATCAGAATGTCAATGGGTTCGCATATTTCGCCGTTGATTTCCTTAAGCAGCACTTTGGGCATGGAAACCTGAAACTCGTATCCCTCGCGCCGCATGTTTTCTATCAGAATAGACAGATGCATTTCTCCCCTGCCGCAAACGGTGAAGGACTCGGACGAATCGGTGTCGCTTACCCTTAAACTTACGTCGCGCACCTGCTCCTTATAAAGCCTTGCGCGAAGGTGACGCGATGTAACGAACTTGCCTTCCTTTCCCGCAAAAGGAGAATCGTTGACCGAAAAAGTCATCTCGACGCTGGGCTCGGAAATCTTGGGGAACTCAATCGCCTCGGGCGCCGACGGGTCGCATATGGTGTCGCCTATGGACACCCCTTCCACGCCGCTGACGCACACTATGTCGCCCACGGTCGCGCTTTCGGTAGCGACTCTGTTAAGCCCCTCGAACTGATAGATGTTGGTGACTTTGGCTTTTATGGCTTGCTCCGGGTTATGATAATTGACAAGCACGACGGGCTGATTCTGCTTTAAAGTCCCCCGTTCTATTCTTCCTATGCCGATGGAGCCCACGTAATCGGAGTAATCCAGCGCAGACACAAGCATCTGCACGGGGCCGTCGGCGCTGCCCTGGGGCGCGGGAATGTGGCGCACTATTTTTTCGAAAAGCGGTATAAGATTTTCGCCCGGCTCGTCGGGGGAAAGCGACGCGGTACCGAGGCGCGCGCTGCAATAAACTATCGGGCTGTCAAGCTGTTCCTCGGTGGCGTTAAGCTCCATAAAAAGTTCCAGAACCTCGTCCACCACTTCTTTGACTCGGGCGTCGGGGCGGTCTATCTTGTTGACCACCACCACGACGGGGTGCTTAAGCTCCAGCGCCTTCTGAAGCACGAAACGCGTCTGGGGCATCGTGCCTTCATAGGCGTCGACAAGCAATACTACGCCGTTGACCATCTTGAGTATACGCTCCACTTCGCCGCCGAAGTCCGCATGGCCTGGCGTATCCACGATGTTAATCTTGTAATTGCCGTATTTTACGGATGTGTTTTTGGCAAGAATGGTGATACCGCGCTCTCGCTCGATGTCGTTGTTGTCCATTACTCTTTCCGCCACCGCCTGATTGGAGCGGAAAGCCCCGCCCTGCTTCAGCAAGGCGTCGACAAGCGTGGTTTTGCCGTGATCTACGTGAGCGATTATCGCTACGTTGCGGATATGTTCGTTAGTCATAAAGTTTCATTTCCTCGAATGTCGTATTTCATCATTTCCCGCAAGCAATAACCTTTTCGCTTGTTAAGGCTTGTTTTCCCCTTTGTCGTCCTTATGGTCGGTTTTTCCGTCCGAATCGTGCTTTTCCTCCCCGAACGGATCAACGGAACGGGCGTCGGTTCTGCCGTCGAAGATATCCTCAAGTTCCTGCCGCGCCCTCAGCGACGGATCGGGATCGCCGTAAACGTCGTTGAGTCTGCGCCTCAGCGAATCGATGTCCTCCTTTTCCGAAAACACGTCGAAGTTTTCCGGCCCGTACTTTACGCCCGAACCCGACGAAGCGGAGCCGTTCGGCGCATATCTGACCCTGCCGCGCTGTAATTTTTGAAACGAAGGTTGCGCTTTGGATTTAACGGTGCATAAATACACGATGCCCACCGCCAAAGCGCCCAGCAAAGTGATCGTCACGTACCAGCCCAAAGGATTTACGACTGAATAGGAGTAAACAATATCCCTTTTTTCGCTGTCGAAGGCGGCTTCCCACATATACCAGTTTTTGCCGTCCTTTTGGACTTTAACGCCGTTTTCCGCGGCGATATCCGACGCACGCCAGTAAAAGTTGAGTTTTATGTTTGCCAGGTCTTCCTGCTCTGCGGCGGGAAAAACCTCCGAAAACGCGGGTAAAGGACCGCCGCCGCGCATTATGGTGTCCAGCACCGTTCCGCCGACTGCGCTTCCGCTTACATACTGATCGTACAGTCCGTTGAAGGGATTGCCTTGCGTACACACCACCTTGTCGAAGTAAAAGCCCTTTTCCACCGAGTAGGAAAAGTCGTCCTCCGCCTCATCGTCCCCGCCGCCGGTAATGGAAGTCAGAGGAACGGTCCGCTTAAAAGAATATCTGTAGCCGTCCTGATCCATGGTCGCGGAAGGCGTGTAACCGTAAAGCGCCGCCAGTCTTAAGAAGTAATCGTCGACCGTCCACAAGGAGCCGTCTGCATTCACTTTTTGAGAAGAAGACTCAAGTCTTGCGACAAGCGTCCTGTCCAGAGTAACTTCATAGGTGTAGACCACGTTGTCGCCGTCGTTTTCGTAATAGTAATCCACGGACATGTCGCAGGCGCACAAGATAAAAACGATAATAAAAGCAATGGACAACGCCGCCGTTTTTTTAAGAATTTTCATGTCATGCACCTCGCTTTTTCCCGATACCGGAAAGTCTATGATATTCCGTAAGCAATTACTTCAATTCTTTTTTCAAAAGCTCCAGAGTGTTTTTGAACTCGTTCATCGCGCGCTCGAACGGAGCTTTCTGCATAAGGTCCACGCCCGCGATTTTAAGAAGCTCGTACGGGGAATCGCTTCCGCCGCTCTTAAGGAATTCCTTGTAATCCGCCACTGCCGCGTCGCCCTTGGAAAGAATGGCGTTTGCGATGTTGACGGCGGCGGTAATACCCGTTGCGTATTTGTAAACGTAAAACGCCGTGTAAAAATGGGGTATTCTAGCCCACTCGTAACGGATCAGATTGTCATGCGTTACCGCCTTACCGTAGTATTTCTTATTCAGCTTATAATATTTATCGGACAGGCTTTTGGGGGTAAGCGGAGCGCCTTTCGCCGCCATGTCGTGACTCAGTTTTTCGAACTCGGCAAACATAGTCTGACGGAAAAGCGTCGTGCGGAACATATCGAGATAATAGGACAAAAGGAACTTTCTGACGTTTGCGTC
>CALVUQ010000060.1 GCA_944363615.1 uncultured Clostridia bacterium
AATTGAAACAGTTTTAATTGAAACAGTTTAATCGATTAAAACATTTGCTAGATTAAGGCAGGGCACAAACGGAACACGATAAAAAGTTATGGCGGTGAACGGGGCGGGGGAATAAAATGAGAAAAGAAGACGAAATAATGATAATGATAGGGTATGTGGCCAACGCTCAGGAGAAGAATTTCCGCGATTACGCCGCGGCCAACGGGCTTACGGGCAAGCAGGCGGACATACTGTTATATCTTCTTTACAGCGGGGAAGAGGCGGTTAATCAGAAAAGTCTTGAGCATCGGTTTAAAGTGTCCAAGTCTTCGATAACCACCATGCTTAACACTTTGGAGCGTAATGGGTTCATCGTCAGAAGGCGGCTGGACGGCCGCGCAAACGCAATCGCCTGTACCGAAAAGGCGGAAAAAGTCAAGGAAGGCATTGCCGAAGCGGGGGTTCGTCGCGCGCGGCTTGTGTTCAGAAATTTTTCGGAAGAGGAAAAGGACTTGATGGACGCGTTGCTTAAAAAAATGCTAAACAATTTTCAGAAGGAGGGGTTAAATTATGACCAGGGAATTATTGATTGAGGGAATCAATTCGTTGTACGAAAGGGGAGAATTCGAAAAACACAAGGATCGCAAAAGTTTTCCCGTTAAGGACGAAAAGGGAAATTATGTAGAAGTTACTTTCGAGAAAAACGGCGACGAGATAAACTGTACTTTCGGAAGAATTTTCAAAAAGCATTTCGTTGTTAAAGAGTCGGAGCTGACTTTGGTCCGTCCCGAAGAGGAAAAAGAAATTCCGCATCTGTAATTTAAAACCGTAAAACCTTGCAAGCCTTAAAAAGCCGCAAGGTTTTTTTATAACCGTTAATGCCTTGAAATTAAACCGTTAAGGGCATAAAAAGCCTTAAGGATATTGTCGTAATTTTTTATTATTAAATGCCGTAAAAAGTGTTCTACGTTGCGGAATTTGACTTATGTCAGGATTTTTTTTTCGGTCAAACGTTTGATTATTTGAAACCGCGGTGGTATAATGATTCACGTTATGACTACCAAGGATATGAGCAAAGGGAACACTTTAAAGGTTCTTATAATGTTTACGTTGCCGATGATTCTGTCGGTAAGTTTTCAGCAACTTTATAATCTTGCTGACAGCGTTATTGCGGGTCAGATGCTGGGTAAAGCCGCGCTTGCCGCGGTAAGCGCTTCCTATCCCGTTACCATGATATTCATGTCGGTGGGCACGGGGCTCAGCGTAGGATGCTCGGTCGTGACAAGCCGCATTTACGGCGAAAAGGATTTCCTGCGCCTTAAAAGCGCCGTTTCTACGGCGTTCATTTCCTTTGCGGCAATAGCTATCGTGTGTTCGGTGGCGGGCTGGTTTCTGGCCGAACCCGTTTTAAGACTGCTTTCCACCCCCGAAGAAATAATGAAGGATTCCACCCAGTACCTTGCGGTGTATGTGTTGGGACTGGTGTTCGTTTTTCTGTATAATTCCTGCAGCGCAACTTTTCAGGCGCTGGGTAATTCCAATATTCCGCTGTTTTTCCTCATTTTTTCCACGATTTTCAATATCGCGCTGGATATTTTCTTCCTGTATTATTTCAAAATGGGCGTGTGGGGACTTTCGCTTGCGACGATTATCGCGCAAGGACTTGCCTGCGTTTTGTCCGTCATCGTTCTTGTCTATATTCTCACAAACCTTAAGCAGGAAAAAGCCGATTCCGATTCCGAAGCGGAGCCCGTCGCAAAAATATCCTTCGGCAAAAAGACCGCCGCTACCGTACGCTCTTTAATTGCGTACTTTTTCGGCCGTAAGCCTTACGCCCGCTTTAAAATGTCCGTTTTCAAAGAGGTCATGATTATCGGTATCCCCAGCGTAGTTCAGGCGTCTACCGTGTCCATAGGCCAGCTTTTCGTCCAGAACCTCGTCAACAGTTACGGCACCGACGTGGTCGCGGGATACGGCGCGGCGATAAAAATCCAGACTTTCTGCATACAAGTGCTTGTCACCGTGGGAAACGCTTTATCTATATTCGTTTCGCAGAATATCGGCGCCGGCAGGCCCGAACGCATCAAAAAAGGCGTGCTTAACGGCCTGGGTATGATTACCGTGCTGTCCGTGGCAATCGTTCCGCTTATCATGATTTTCGCTTCGCCGCTGTTGTCCGCTTTTACCGACGGAGATTCGGGAGAGGCGGTTATCGATATCGGCAGAAGCATGATTATGCTTGTAACTCCGTTCTATTTCGTCGCCATGATAAAATTCATTACGGACGCCGTGCTTAAGGGCTCCGGCGCCATGCTGGGATTCATTTCGTCCACCATGGCGGACCTTGTGCTCAGGGTGGGCTTTGCTTACGTCTTTTCCTATCTCATGAACTCCTATGTCGGAATCTGGTGGAGCTGGCCCCTCGGCTGGGTGGTCGGCGCGCTTGTTTCCGTGCTGTTCTATTTCTTCGGCCATTGGAAAAGACGTGCTTTCGGCGTTAAATCCGCTTCGCCTGCCGGTCTTGCGCCCGTACCCGAAACGGGAGACGTTTTTAAGTCGGATGAGGTGTGTAAGCCTGAGATCTCCGACAAAACTTCGGACCGCGATTCTTCCGATTAATGCGATTTTAATTCGGCTTTTGCGGTTATAACCTGAATTTAACGACAAAACCGAAGCGCCTGATTGTTGCGCCTCGGTATTTTGTTTTAAAAAAATAAACATTTCAGATTTCTCTTTTCGGTACCGCAAAAAGTTTGCTTATCCGGCGCTAATGAAGACAGGCGTTCATACAAAAATCAGCCTCGCGACAGAAAACGTTAAAGCGGTTTTTCGGTTGCCGATTTATAAAACGCGCGCGGCGTCAATCCGAATTTGTTCTTAAAAACAGATATAAAGCGGGAGGAGTCCGCAAATCCGCATGAAAAAGCCGTGATTTCCACCGATTCGCCTTGCAGCAAAAGCTGTTTGGCGCAGGACAGCTTTCCGGAGGTTATGTACTGTTTGGGCGTAAGACCCAGATGTTTTCTGAACATTCTGTCCAATGTGCTGGGGCTAAGGAAAAACTTGTCGCAGATTTCGCTTACGCCCGTTATTTCGCGTATGTTTCTTTTGACGTAATCCAGTACGTCTTGTAAAGACTTCGGTATTACGTCTGTTTCTTCTCCGTAATTTTTATTGGCGGCGACGGATAAAATTACGGACAGCAGTCTGAACGTATCGTCAAATGCGTTACTTCCGTCAGAAAGACAAAGTGCGACAAGATTTTTGCGTAATTTGACAAATTCGGATTGCGGGAAAGTTATTCTTGCGGGTACGTCGGGGGAAATGATTTCGTTAAGCGCGGGGCAGTCTTCTATCCACAGGCAAAAATAACCGTGCAAGCTTTCCCTGTTGTACACGCACATATGCAACTGATTCGGACGGGAGACTATTGCGTCGCCGCTTCGGACGGGATAGACCTTTCCGTCTACAAGAAACGAAACGTCGCCGCTTTCGTTAAAATAAAACTCCCAGAAATCGTGTATGTGCGTCGGATCCGCTTCGGGTGAAACGGACGACATTTTAAGGGTATTGTTAACCGCCGAAAAATGCAGCGGCGGCATTGCCTTCGTCAGATTGTCAAGTCTGGGCGAATAGGGCATAAAAAATTCCTCCGGTGACCGAAATTATATATTTTTTGCGTGAATTATACTATTTATATGTTTTTTTATGTGATATAATGTTACCATACCTGAAAGGTTAAAGTCAAATGTTCAAAAAGGCGGAGCTTATGGAATTTTCTTTTAAGTACGGCGGGGTAAAGATGTCTTCAGCCGACCTTGAAGCAAAAATGCAAGGCGACAAGCTGGTTTACAAAGTGGGCGATCTTACCGTTATGCGCAGTCGGAAAAGCTTTTCCTGCGGAGCGGAATATTCGTTGCTGCATTTTTTCAATGGCGGAAAAAGCGATTCGGACGTCATATCCGACGTTTTCGACGTTGACGACTGCTTCGGTTTCGACGACGTCAAAGTTGCGTCGGCAGGTTACTGCGGTTATTACGACGACGGGGTTAAAATTTACGCCTCAGAGGGTTGCAATTTTGATAAAACCGAATTTTCTCCCGTTGTCCATGCCCTCCGCGACGGCGGAAACCGATATTCTTCGCGCGGGGGAAGGTCTTCGCAGGGGTATATGCCCTTTTTCGAAGTAAGCGACGGTAAGCGCGGGTTCTTGATGGCAATAGGTTGGACAGGGCAGTGGCATTGCGGTTTTGACGCCCGAAACAAAGCCGTTCGGTATTTTGCGGGAGTGGAAAATCTTTCGTTCCGTCTTCACCCTCAAGAAGAGGTAAGGACGGCGTCCGTACTGCTTTTGCCCTTCGAAAGCGGAAGCGACCGCGCGCATAACGAATTCAGAAAACTCATCCGCAAGCATTTTTCACTGCTTGATAGCGCGGGCAGATCAGAGGTACCGCCTTTTTGTATGTCTTCCTGGGGCGGCGCGGGAGAGGAGGTTCTTTTGGCCGCGATCGAAAAGAATTCGAAGCAAAAGCTGGGGTTCGAATATCTTTGGGTGGACGCGGGCTGGTACGGCGATTATGAAGGAAGTTCCCCCAGCGAGTTTCTGGGCGACTGGTTCGGAAGTACGGGCGACTGGGTCTGCCACGGGCGCGTTTATCCCGACACGCTTAAGCCCGTTTTTACCGCCGCCGAAAAAGCGGGTATGGGCGGAGTTTTGTGGTTAGAGCCCGAACGCGCGCAAAAAACATGCCGTTTTTACCGCAAAAATCCCGATATGTTTATCGACGTCGGCGCCCAATCGGTGCTTCTTAACCTTGCCGAAAAAAAGTGCCGCGACTATATGTTCGATACGGTAGCGGGATTTATATCGGATTACGGATTAAAGTGCTACCGACAGGATTTCAACTTCGATCCGCTTCCTTATTGGGAAAAAGCGGACGAAAACGACCGCAAAGGAATTACTCAGCTTAAATACGTTGCGGGCTTATATGAGGTTTGGGACAGACTTTTAAATAGCTTTCCGCACCTCATTATAGACAACTGCTCTTCGGGCGGCAAGCGGCTGGATATCGAAACGTTAAGCCGCTCCGTACCGCTTTGGCGCAGCGACGTCAACTGCGAATTCGACTTCGACCCCGAGTCCGCGCAAAGTCACAATATCGGACTGTCGCGCTGGCTTCCTTATCACGGCAACGGCGTAGGCAAGTTCATAGACGACCGTTACCGCTTCCGAAGCTGTCATTCCCCCGCTTTAAGCTCTAACTTCGCAGGCTATGCCGAATTCGGCGATTACAGTCCCGATTACGAAGAGGTGCGCCGTCTTATTGCCGAGTATAAGGAAGTGCGCCCGCTTTTAAGCAAGGATTTTTACCCCGTCTTCGGCTTTCCGGAAGGCGACGCGTCTTGGGCTGGGTGGGAATACTTTGATTCCGCGCTGCAAAAAGGTGTCGTTACCGCTTTCCGCCGCAAAAAATGTCTGTCCGATTCCGTCACTATATTCCTGGGCGGAATAAACCGAAACGCCGTTTACGAGTTTACCGACCGCGACAGCGGAGAAAAATTCCGTGTTTTTGGATCAAGTCTTATTTCAGACGGCTTTACAGTTACCGCCCCTAAAACGCGCACCTCAAGGCTTTGGACTTTTCAGGCGGTCAAATAAGTTAAATATGTCGCTTACTGTCTTTCCCGTTATGTTTCTGCTGGGGGCGACCCTTGCCGCGTCGCTTGAAGGCAACGTCATAAAGCGGTTTTACTTCGATTCCGTAGGGGTTAACGCTTTTAACCTTTATTTTTACAACGCTGTGTCGTTTATCGGTTCCGCAGTTGTGTTATGCCTTGTGTGCGACATCGCCGCTGTGTCGGTCTTTACGTTTTTTGCGGCTGTTCTTTTCGGCATGGTTACAGCTTTGCAGCAGATTTTTTTCATGACGGCGGTAGGCAAAGGTCCGCTTTCATATACCTCGGTCCTTATCTCTCTGTCGACGTTCATTCCCGCACTGTCGGGCGCGATTTTCTGGCAAGAGTCGGTTTCCGCCGCGCAAATTGCGGGAATGGTTCTGCTGGTTTTCTGCTTTTTTGCCTCTTCAAACGGTAAAAGCGGGCAAAAACCCCGGCGCGGCTGGCTGTCGTCCTGCCTTACCGCTTTTCTTCTTACCGGCGCGATAGGAGTAATGCAGAAATGGCAGCAAAGTTCGCCGTATCAAAGTCAGTCGGCTGAGTTTCTGATAATAGCTTTTATTGTAGCTTTCGCAGTTTCGCTTGTCGCGCTTGGCTTTACGGCGCATAAAGGCGGAAACAACGTCGGAAACGCTACCTTTTCTTCGTCCTTGATTATAAATGTCCCTGAAAAACGTAAAAGCGCGTTCGGCTTTGCGACGATTGCGGCTGTTTTAGCGGGTGCAAGCGCCGCCGTAAATAATTTTATAAATCTTTATCTTTCGGGCGCCATGGACAGCGCAGTGTTTTTTCCAGTCGTAAACGGAGGAGGACTGATGCTTGTCACCGTGTATTCCGTTATTTTTTTTCGCGAAAAACTTTCTCCGAAACAGTGGACGGGGCTTGTGTTGGGTTGCGTTGCCGTTGTTCTACTGTGCAATCCCTTTGCTTAAGCCTTGATTTAAGAGGAGAAAACGTCTCAAAAAGATATTTTAATTATGCTGTTTCATTTACCGCAATGTTGTATGAATTTAAACAAAAAACCGCGGTCAGCTTGTTAAATGTCCTTCCGCGGTTTCCGTATAAGGAAAGGATTGAGGTTTGAAAAGCAGATTAATTTCACATAAAAGGCTTGGTAAAGCCGCAAAAAGCACAGGCGCTTTACCGTAACCTGAGTTTTTTCATTATTCAGCGGTCTTGGCGTTTTTTATCGTCGCAGGTTTTAAATCCGTCGCAGCCCTTGCATTTACCGCAGTCGCCGCAGCAACCGCCTTTTCCGCTTTTATGTCTTTTCACGTTGTAGATTACGGTAAAAGCCACAAGTCCCACAGCTAGAATAGCCGCCGTAATGCCGATAAAAATTTCCATAAGCGTACCTCCGAAGTAAGTTTTCGGATTTTCAGCGGACGC
>CALVUQ010000061.1 GCA_944363615.1 uncultured Clostridia bacterium
GCGGTTGAATGCGCACGATTCGAAATCGTGTTACGGCTGATACCCGTACGGGGGTTCGAATCCCCCTCTCTCCGCCAAAGAAAGTCGCGTTTTTGTGCGCGGCTTTTTTTGTTTGCGGTTTTGTTTTTACGCGGTTTTTTTGTTTGCGGTTTTGTTTGTGCGCGGCTTTCTTTGTTTGCGGTTTTGTTTGCGCGAGTATTAAAAAAAGTGTTTTATTCTTTGTGGCGAGGGAAGGCGGCACCTTGCAATATGCAATATGGGAATCGGAATCTTATAGAGTGAAAGACGGAATTTTGTCAGGGCAAAAAACGTAATGTACTTACGAACACGCGGGCAGAAAAAGGGAAAATAATTTTTATCCGTTCGTATAGGATTGATCGGACCTATGAGTATCGTCTTTTTCGGGGCGTTTCCTTTTATTAAAACAAGCAAGGGGAACAGACATAGGATTTTAAATAAACAATTAAGAAAAACGTGTACATAGTCGTAAATAAATACGTATAAGAACAGTTGCCGGATCGTAAAAGAACAAGCAAGAAAACAGGTGCCGGAGCGTAAAAGAAAAAGCAAGGGGAACAGGCGTAGGATTTTAAATAAACAATAAAGAAAAACGGGTACATAATCGTAAATAAATAAGTATAAAAAGAGGTGAGGGATCGCATATAAGCAAGTGAGAAAAGAGGGTGTAAAGTTATAAATAATACGAAACGGGAGAGAAAAATTTTTTATTCGGGAAAAGGGGTTAAAAGCGCGGAAAAAAATAAGCTATTCGGCTTAAAAGCATTGATTTTTGCAGTTTATTGTGCTAAAATTTAAAGGAAAAGAATATAAAATCGGGTAGAAATAAAGACGTTTGTAAAACGGAGGTATTTATGAAAAAAAATCTGCTGATTGGGCTGTTGGTTTTGATTTGCGGATTGTTTTGCGTGCTTGGGCTGGCCGCCTGCAAAGAGGAATAGAAACCCGAAGAAGGAGGGACGGTATCGGTAGAAAACGTTTCCCAACTGATCGACAGTTACGGGGAACAGACAAAGAGTTTTTTGGTAAACGAAGTGATCGGAAAAGCGATGCCGTCGGCCGAAACAAGCTTTAATGCGGAAAACGTTTTGGGTTCTACGGTGGACTTAGGCGATGTGCAGGGCACGGAGTTAAAGTCGGCAAAAGTCATACTGCTGTATGCCGACAATCTTGCGGATCGCACGTATAAAGTCATTGAAGTTAAATTCAGCGCACCCGTTGCCTTAAGCGACATTGCAAGCTACAGTTCCGGAAACGCGGGATCCGCGGATTTTGCGGCGGACGCCGAGGTAACCGAACTGTACGAAGAGGAGTTTAACATACTGGATTATGCTTATAACAACAGTACGTTTGCGGACGCCGTTTATCAAAAGGTGATCAAATCAAGCGAAACGCCCGTTAATCTTATGTTGATAGATAAAGGCATGTATTCATACGACTTTGAAGGCGATACGCTTTTTACCGAGTGCTACAGATACAGACTAATTGTTCAGACGGACAAATCTGTCCAAGCCTATTATGTAATCGTCAAAATTAAGGACAGTGAGGAAGAAATTATCGAAAGCCTTAACGACGAAACCAATTATAAAATTCTCGAAACACAAGACATAACCGCGCTGACCTCGCCGTTTACGGTAACCTCTTACGTGAAGGAGGGCACAAACGATATTCCCGAAGCCGCATATTTTCTGACGTATGAGTCATACGGAGCGGGTTACGCGGTAACGGGTATAGACGAAAGGTATAAGGGTACGCCCGCGGTGGACATCGATATTCCCTCCGAGTATCAAGACGCACCCGTGGTGTACATAGACGAATTTGCCTTTGTGAACAATGAGATGCTTACTTCGGTATCGATTCCCGACAGCGTGACAAGCATAGGCAGAGATGCTTTCAGCGGCTGCATCAATCTTAATAAAGTAACTTTCGGCAGAGGATTGACCACCATCGGGAATGATGCGTTTTCAGATTGCGATTCGCTTGAAGAAATACATATTCCCGATCTGAAGTTATGGTGCGGCATGGATTTTACAACCGATTCTTTCAGACAAGGCAGCAGCCCCTTTGCAAACGGAAGCAAGTTATACATAAACGATCAGCTTATTACCGATCTTGTTATCACCGACGACATAACTACGATTTCAAACGGCGCGTTCATCGGCTGCTCCTCAATCGAAAGCTTAACCATCGGCAGCGGCACCACAGAGATCGGAAATTTTGCTTTCAAAGACTGCGTTGCGCTTAAAAACCTTACCGTTTCGGACAGCGTGACGGCCGTCGGTATGAACTCGTTTGATAATTGTGAGTTTGAAACGGCAGTTGTTCCCTCGATTGTCTTAAGCCGTATTTCCGTCGATTATCTTAAATCGATCGAAATTTTAAACGGAGACAAAATAGAAGATTACATGTTCAACGGCTGCGACGCGCTTGAAGAAGTCACCATCCCTGAAGGGATTACGATAATAGGCAATTCCGCTTTCAGGGAGTGCAGCTCTCTTACGGAAATAGTTTTGCCCGCCAGCGTGACAAGAATCGAGACCAGTGCGTTCACGAACTGCACCGCGCTTAAAAGAGTAACCATTCCCGACGGGTTGACCTATATAGATACCGAAGCATTCGCTAATTGTCCTCTCGAGAAGGCGACCGTTCCCGCCCTGGCCCTGGAGGCGATAGCAAAAGATACCGTCAGAGAGATTGTCATAACAAGCGGCGAAGTTATTAGTAAACTTAATCCGTGCAATGCGCTTGAAAGCATAACCATTGCCGACGGCGCGCGCAGCATCGCCGACAAGGCTTTCTACGGCTGCTATTCGCTTAAGGATATAGTTCTTCCCGACAGCGTGACGAGTATCGGCAAGGAGGCTTTCTACAACTGCTCATCGATTCAGAGCATAGTCATTCCCGCCGGCGTGACGAGTATCGGCTCCGGCGCTTTCGAAAACTGCACTTCGCTTACCGACCTTACGATCGAAGACGGCGCGTCGAACATCAGTCAATCGGCGTTCACCAATTGCCATATAAAAAACGCGGTATTACCGGCTTACGCCATAAGCTTATTCGACAAAGATAAGCTTGAAACCGTCGATATTCTGGGCGGAGAAATTCCCGACAACGCGTTTGACTCCTGCGCTCTTCTTAAAAAAGTGACTTTAAGAGACGGGGTTACCCGTATCGGCGCTTATGCCTTCAACAATTGCAGTCTTATCACGGAATTAGTCATTCCCGACACGGTAACCGAGCTCGGCAGCAATGCGTTCACCGGCTGCAGAGTGGAAAATCTTACGACACCCGATCTGGCTATTGTCAATAGACATTTCAGCCAAACGTATCTTAAGTCCGTCGTTGTTAAGGGCGGCGATACGGTGCCGATGCAAATTTTCTACGATTATGACAAGCTTGAAAGCATAATCCTCCCCGAAACCATTACTTCGATCGAAGCTTATGCGTTCTACGGTTGCAGCTCGCTCAAAAGCATAACCATCCCCGCAAACGTAACCTCTATTCAGACCAACGCCTTCACAGGTTGCACGTCCCTTGTAAGCGCGATATTCGAAAACCCCCGCGGTTGGTCCGAATACGCCGTGGGCAAATTGTTCGTAGGGCTTGAAGATCCGCAGACGGCTGCGCAATGTTTGACTTACACCTACAATACCAAGTACTGGGTGCGCAATCCGAATTACAAGTGAATAATACCCGCTTTTCTTAAATAAGAACGCTTTAGAAAAATAAGAACGATTTCGACCGGCTTTCTTATCGGGAAACAGCGCAAAACCGGTCGGAGCCGATTATCGGATTCCTGACGGCTTATAACTGATTTAAACACCCGTTGTCATGTCTGCCGCTGCGGCAGGACGGCATCGGGTGTTTTTTTTGCGCCTGAACCGAATTTACGCAAGCTGTTCGGTCGGCAGCGGATCGGATAAAGTTTTTAGGCTGTGTTTTTTAATCCGACCAAATCACTTACTGCGATCGGATTTATCCCTTAAGTTCGGAAATCCGCGCGCATGAAGGAGCTGCAGGGCGACGGAAAAAGAGTAAGAATTGCCTACGCCGTCTTTCCCGTATGCATTCAGGCAGCTTTCGATTTATCGTTATACTTTGTTATTTTCGTAATTAAACAGAAATCATGCGGGACGAAAAACGTCGTTGCATAAATTTTTTTGCGCCCTGTTTTCCTTCGGTCAACCGTCATAAAAATTTTCTGACGTGCACTTATAACGCTTCAGGGCAATTTCCGAAAAGCTTTTCATTCTTCTTCATATTTCTTATTTTCGGCATCGGGCGACGGGACGCATTATGTCCGGTTGTCCTTTGACGTTTTAAATCCGCGACTGAGTTTGTTTTTATGCCGCGGATTTTTATTATTTTTTTGCTTGGGTAACTATTAAATCATCTCGTTGCTTTTAAGGTGCCCGCGTAGACGTTAAAAATAAGCCGCGCGGTTAAAAACAATGTGAGAGAAAGAAGAGGAGAGAGTTTAAATTGGGCAGAGAAAAAAAGAAACGATGCGGAGGGCAAAGGCGATGCAAATTGCTGATTCGTTCGGGGGGAAGGCGGCTAGCTTGTTACAATGTCGGCGCAGCGTTATTCAAATATGGATAAAAAACGCTTATGATGCATTACAATAAGAGTTTTATGCGACAAATCAAACAGTATTATGATCCGATATGAAAAATTAAGCATCTCAGTAAATTATTCTTAATGTTATGTCCTGCGCGTAGTCGCCGAAGTTTTTGCCGAAGATGTTTATTCCGCCGCAGTGAACGGCGTCGTGTTTGACGCCTATTTTAACCGAAACGTACGGACTGTCGTAAAGGGCTAAATTTTTAAGATTAACATAGCTCATAAAAGCGTTGTTCATGGTGGTGCCGCTGTCGGTGACATGCCAGTTGGTAAGCGTGCCGTACTGAGTATGCGTGCTGGGCCAGTAGGGAGGGTTAAACTGACCCCTGCGACCGCCGAAGTCCCCGGGACAGGTCCAGGTTCCTATTTCAACGTCGTTAATCCAGACGGTTATGTCGGATTTAAAGTCGTTGTTGTAAAGAGGCGCCTCGGAGCATGCTTCGAAAGAAAGCTCTATGCGCTTGATTTCCTGTTTGGCGTCGCGCGGGGGCGCGCTTATGCGGTATTCCACAAATCCTTTGGAAAACCAGATCAGCGCGGCTTCAAACCGTCTGGGTGAAAAGAACAGCGAAGTGTCGTCGTCAAGTCCTATGCGCTCTTCTTTGCTTACCATTCCGCATGGGGCGACAATGTTTTCGTACGTCGAAAACGAGCCTATGGGAATATTATGTTCTATTTTCAAGGCGTGTTCGTGCCGCATTTCCAGAAGCTGATCGAAAAGCGTAATCTGGATGGCGTCGCAACTGCGGTAACAGGTTCGGGTTTTCCCCGTGGTCGTGCAGGTTGTCCCCGTAAACAGAAGACCCGCGTTTTCCAGCAAATTTATGTTAAGCGCGGTACTGGATATGGGCTGCTTAAGCGTAAGCGCGATTTCTTTGACGCTCATGCTGGAGAACAACAAAAGTTTCAGTATATCTATTCTGACGGGAGAAGACAAGGCTTTTGCAAGGTTTAAAATCTTCTCTTCGTCGTCCAGCGTCAGATTTATCGGATAAAGCATAGGCAACATTCCCCCTTTTATTCTCCGATTATATCAGCATGCACGGTATCTTGTCAACGAACTTTTTCAGCATTTTTGAATTTCTGTATACAACAATATGTAAAAAAATGGAAAAGTTAAAAAATATTATATCTGCAAAACTAAAAAATTCAGAATTTTGCCGATTTTATAAATAGTAAAAATTTTGATTGATAAGGGATTCCATAAATTTTAATTGTTGTATAATTTTTTCAAGGCAAAATTATGGAAACGTATTGTCATATCATTTACTTGTATTTATAATATTGTTATATTTCAATTTTTGAACACTATAGAGGAACTTTTTAAGATGAGAGACGATTTTCCGCAGCCGCAATCGAAAAGGAGGAAGTGGCAGACTCTTAACGGACAATGGGAGTTTGCTTTCGGCGACGAAACCGCCGGATTTAATCCTTTTGGAAATGATGCTTATCCTTTGTCTATAAACGTGCCTTTCGCTTACCAGTGCGAATTAAGCGGAATAGGGGATAAGAACGTGCACGAAAACGTTTGGTACAGAAGGAATTTCGTTTTAAGTCCTATGCTTAGGGAGTGTAAGGGCGTAGTGCTTAAATTTCTTGCCTGCGATTACGCCTGCACCGTATGGCTTAACGGCAGGTTTGTTTTGACGCACGAAGGTGGTTACGACGCTTTTTCCGCAGACGTTACAAAATATCTTGTTCCGGGGGAGCAGATTATAGTCGTAAAAGTTACGGACAGTTTGTCTAAGACCCAGCCCCGCGGCAAACAAACCTGGCTGGATCGGTCGCAGCGGTGCTGGTACCTGCCCACGACCGGAATTTGGCAAAGCGTATGGCTGGAAGGAAACAACGGCGATTACATAGAAAATTATCGCATATCTCCCGATCCGGACAGGTTGACGGTTACGCTGGATTTATATACGGCTTACGGCAATGCTGACGGGATAAGCGCAACTGTAATTTCGCCTTCAAGAGAAAAATACACCTTAAACTGCGAAGCAATCGGAACGGCGCACAAGCTTACGCTGGACGTAAAGCGGCCTGACCCGATTGACGGCGTGCATCTGTGGTCGCCCGATAATCCCGTAATTTACGGGCTGAGCATAACGCTTAAAAAACAGGACGAAATTCTGGACGAGGTGGAAACTTACTTTGCCTTTCGCAGCGTTTACGTCAAAGGCGACAAAATATATCTGAATCACAAGCCTTTAACAATGAAACTTGTGCTGGACCAGGGTTACTGGGCGGACGGAGGGATGACCGCACCCGATGCGGAAGCGTTTAAACGAGACATTACCCTTGCCAAGAAGATGGGCTTCAACGGGGCGCGCAAGCATCAGAAGGCGGAGGATCCCTATTTTTACTACTATGCCGATATGCTGGGA
>CALVUQ010000062.1 GCA_944363615.1 uncultured Clostridia bacterium
ACGGTCACGAAAAACCGTGAAACCGCCGTGCGCCTATACTTCCCGATAAACGACTTCTTAATCACAAACGCTTGACGGCGGCATCTTCGGTCAACGAAACGGTATGCGTTTTTCCGTTGACGGTTACTTCGTATTCCCCGTAAAATCCGCGGAAATCCGCTTTACCGTTTATAACGGGGACATCCTCATCCGTAACCCAGACTTCCTGAATCAGATGTTTGATTCTTTGATACGAAGGCTTTTCGGAAAGGTCGAAACGAAGCAATCCGCCGCGATAAACATTTTCGCCGCCCTTCATATCTCCCGGAGTGGTGAACGCAGCATAACCGTCAACCAGATTCCAGTAAATAATCTGCTCGATATTGGGATACGAGAACCACAGTGAATACAACCGCTCGATTATATCGGCCTGCAGAAGTTCGTCTTCGGGTTTTTCCGTTAAGGCGGGGATGGTAATCTCCGTAATCTGAATCGGCTTTCCGAAGAGAGCATAGTTGTCCAGAATTTTAAAGAGGTGTTTTAAATTATAAAACTTGCGCGTTCTTCTGAAATAATCGTTTTCGTTAAAGAACATATGATACTGCATACCTATGGCATCGATTCTGCCGCCTTTTAAAAGCACGTTGTCGATAGTCTGCCAATAAGTATCCCACGGAAGGCCGTTCTGCTCCCAGATGGCACCCCACTCGTTTATGACAAGCTCGTTATGGGGGAAGTATTTTTCGGCAAGCTTAAAACAGTATTCCATATAACCCGGGTCGTTGTAAAAAGCCGTTTCGCCCTTATCCCACTGCATTTCGTTGGTGACTTCAATAGTGGGAATAAGATCCTTATAACGCGTTGAAATCTCCTTCATGCGGATTTCCAGATGCTTTTTTATAAAATCGATAGATTGACCTTTAATCCATTCCGGGAAGAATTTATCGTAACACAGCGCGTGTTCTCTCGGCTCTATACCGTGTTTTTTACAGAAATCTATGCACAGATCGATAGGCGGCCTTCTGTACATCGGCGCAGCCTGACGGTCATATCTGGTTTTGCCCTCCTGAGGTTCGGTGGCGTCCCAATAGAAAGGCAGCGTTGCCAGATTGAAGACGTCCGCGAATTTTTGCTTGTAGATTTCGTTTTTGTTTTTATCGTCTGGGAATTCATCCAGCATGAACAGATTGCAGCCGAAACGGAATTTGTGTTTCTTCAGTTTTACGTGAACGCTGTCGCACCCGTCTACGCAAAGCGAAAAATTGCCTTTTCTGTTTTTTTCTATGCCTTCCTTGATTCTTTGCGAAACGCTTTCGTCGCTGACGATAAACTCGTCAATTTTATAATCCATCTGACACCTCGTTAAATTATATTTTTAATTTATAAATTGAATTCAGCTTTATTTATGTACGGGTAAGTTATTTTACCCGCCGCCCGCCTTAGTAAAGTCCCGTCTTTACAAAATAACCTGTTGCGATTTTTCTGTAATGACCTTTTGCGGCGCGTTTTTTTATATTTTAAACTCTTAAACCGATTTTTTTACAGCATCGTCTGCGTGTCGTTGGGATCGCCGTTTCTTGCCGCATCGTATTCGGCAGTCCAATCAAGTTCGCGGTATTTTTCGCCGCGCGGATCGGTCTTAATCCACTCCACAAGCATATCCAGCATTTCTTCCGTCCAGGTTGCGCGATCGATTTGGGCAGTCGTGAACTTGTTCTGCGCAATCATTTCAAATCCGAAATCGTCCTTGACGTGCGTTTTTGCGGCGCCGTCGACGACTTCCACGACGAGATGAGCGGGAATAAACAACACTCCCCCGCCCGCGCCGTAAACTATATCGCCCGGAAGAACGGTAGCCTTTCCTATCCTGGTGATGCCGTTGAAATCCTTCATGACGAATTCGCGGATCGGCGTGGGATCTATGCCCCTGTAATAAACCTGAACGCCCTCGACCGCCTTCATCTGTTCGGTATCGCGGATTCCGCCCCAGATAACACCGCCGCCCGTTTTGGTTTTTGTTTTTATTGCGGTGGTGAGATTACCGCCGAGGAAAGTGCCCTTATAGATTTTATCGTACATATCGGCAACCACGACGTCCCCTTCGACCAGGCTGTCGATAACCCACTGATTGTAGTTGCCCTTTCTTCCCTCCTTGGCGCCGACGCCGAACATTACATCGTGAAGATCGGGTCTTGTGGGCACGAAAGTGGCGGTTACCGCCCTTCCGATAAGTTTGCGGCCGTCGTCATGAAGCACTTTGAGATCGCCTTCGAACTGACTTTCGTAACCCTTCAGAAAAATGGGCTTCCACAATTCTTCCAGCGTCATTTTGCGCATTTCGTCGAGATATCTGTCGGGAACGCGCGGCCTTCCGTCGGGAAAACGCTCACCTTTCCACAAGGGCGTGAGTTCGATAATTTCTTCCCTTGAGTTGAATTTAATCATAAAACACCTTCATTATATAATGATATAATTATTTTTATAGAATTCTGTTTTTATCTTTTTTGCGATAATTTTTAATAAACGTTATTCCGCTTTTTTTTGCTTAATTGTCCGCTTTTCTGCGGCTCTTGCCGGCATTTTTAACGCGCGAAAATGGCTTTCAAGGCTTTATAAAAGCCCCTTTATAAACCCAATCCCCCGTCGACACATATGTCGGCGCCCGTAATATAGCCGCCTGAAGGACCGCAAAGAAACTCGACAATACCGGCACATTCCTCGGGCGTACCGAATCGGCCCATCGGTATTGTCGCCTCCACCGCGGCGCGCAGCTTGACGTCGTTAAATACATCCGCATTGCGCGGCGTTGCAATTGCGCCGGGCGAAACGTTGTTAACGGTCACCCCGTACGGAGCCGCTTCTTCAGCGATATTTTTCACAAGCCGCATGACGGCGCATTTCGTCGCGGAATAAATGCTTAGCATGGGATGGCAACGATGCTGGTTTACGCTGCCGATTGTGACGATCCTGCCGAAACCTTTTTCCTTCATGGCGGGATAATATGCCTGCATTAAAACAAGCGTGCTTTTGATGTTGACGTTAATCTGATTGTCCAACGCCTCTTCGGTAATTTCCTGCCACGACTGTTTCACCTGAACGCTGGCATTGAGAATCAGGCAATCTACGGGACCCGTTTTATTATAAAGTCCTCTTGTCTGAGTCATGTCCGACAAATCCGCCGTTACCGCGGCAAAAGCGCCCAGCTCTTTTTTTATTTTTTCCACTTTTTCGATATCCTTACTGCAGTGAACGATTACTTCATGCCCGCCCTTGACGAAAGCGGCGGCAATAGCTTTACCTATCCCCTGCGTGGAACCGGTTACCAAAATTCTCATAATTTATCCGCTTCACCCCGCGCGCCCGAATCAGGACCATTCGCGGTCGTTGGACCACTCGTTGTCCCAATCGGACGTGTCTACGAAAAATCCTTTATAGTCTTTGTGTATATATTTTTTAACGGTAGTCTCGTCGATATCCTCGATGCCCAGACCCGGCGCGTCGGGAACGTCGACAAATCCGTTTTCGATAAGAGGATTCTTAAGCCCTTTGACCAGTTTGAACCAATCCGGATAATCGGCGGAATGGAATTCTACGGCCAGAACGTTTTTCATGGAAGCGGCGATATGCACCGCGGCCATAAAGGCAATGGGGGATTCCGCCATATGGATTGCCACAGCGATTCCGTATTTTTCGCACAGCATCTCCAGTTTTTTCATTTCCATGGCGCCGCCTATCGTCAGCACATCGGGATGAACGACGGAAACCGTACGGTCTTTCAGAAGCGGTTCAAAGTTTTCAGCCAGGTAAATATCCTCGCCCGTGCAAACGGGAATAACGGTATTGTCCGAAACCTTTTTCAAAATATTCTTATACATCCACGGAGCCACGTCTTCGATCCAGGCAATATTATATTTTTCCAGGCGACGGGCAAGCGCAATAATGCTGCCTTCGTTTACGTGTCCGATATGATCGATGGCAAGCGGAACTTCACAGCCGATCGTTTCGCGCACTTCTTTTACATAATTTTCAAGGTAATCCAGGCCTTTTTCCGTAAAGGAAATACCCGTTGCATAATGCGGCACCGTAAACACCTCGTAATTCTTGCCCATCATAAGGGATTTGTCGATGGAGCCGCGCTGATGCGTAATGGCCTTCATGTTATATTTTTTAAGATCCTCGATGCTGCCAAGCGGCGCGTTGATGGCGCCTTCCACGTCAAGAAGCAAATCAAGACCAAGATCCATCTTTAAGAACGTAAAGCCCATGTCCATACGTTTTTTAAGCGCCAAACCCATGTCGCGGCCCGTATGTCTGCCTTCGACGTCGGTATCGCAATAAACGCGAACCTTATCCCTGTATTTACCGCCGAGAAGCTGATAAAGAGGAATCTTATAATATTTACCCACGATATCCCACAAGGCAATTTCAACGCCCGACACGCCGCCGCCCTGACGCGAGTGCGCGCCGAACTGCTTTATGCGGTTGAAAAGCTTTGCCACCTTTAGCGGATCTTCACCGATGATGCGTTTTTTCAGCATAAGCGCATAGGTCGCGGAAGAGGCGTCCCTGACTTCGCCCAGTCCGACGATGCCTTTGTCGGTATATATTTTTATGATAATGCAATGTTTCGGTAAGCCGTTGATGTTCACAACGCGCAAATCCGTGATTTTCAGCCCTGAATCTTTCAATTTTTCCGTCTCACTCATTTTAAATGTTTTTTCACTCCGTATATTTGACGTTTATTTGAATTTATTATACAATAAGGGCGGAACCGAATTCAACAACAATGTTACGGACTTTACAAACTTTGTTACGATTCCGGGTGAAATTATGCAAAAATCTTTAGGAGAATTGAAGAATAAAGCAGGTACGACGACGTGCAAAATGTTCTTGTCGTCCGCAAGCGCGCGCGCCGAATCGTATCGATTTCATAAACACATCGAATTTGAAATATCGTTGATTCTGAAAGGCCGCGGCGTATATGACACAAAAACGGGACGCTACGACATAAGGCCAGGCGACGTTTTCATCTTTTCCACCAACGAATACCACTGTATTACGGATATTTACGCCGACGACGGCTCCGGCGGCATGGAGCTTATAAACCTGCATTTCCATCCTTCTTTCGTATGGAATATCGGTAACGATTATCTGTCGACGAACTATCTTAAAATTTTTCTGAATCGCAACAAAGATTTTACGAACCTTATGGACCGCAACAATTCCGCGATAAAAACCGTTGCAGACGCAATTCTTTCCATTCGCGACGAATTCGTTAACAAGGATTACGATTACGACACAAGCATAAAGACCAAAATAATCCAGCTTATGATCACGATCCACAGAAATTTCAATATCACCGACGAACATTCCCTTTTAATACCGACGCAGCTTTACCGTCGCATGGAAAACGCCCTGAACTTCATGGATCAGAACTATTGTTCGGAAATATCCCTTTCCGAAATCGCGCAGCAGGCTTTTATGTCCAGGACTTATTTCTGCTCCGTATTCAAAGAGTCCGTGGGCCTTACTCCCTGGAATTACATCAACATAAAACGCGTTAACCGCGCAATCGAGCTTTTAAAATCGACAGATCTCACAATCACCGACATAGCCACTCAATGCGGATTCAACAATTCCACAAACTTCAATAAAATATTCAAACAGCTTACGGGCTGTACTCCCAGATCGTTCCGCCCGTAATCCGCTTCGGGCCGCAATATAACCGAACTATATAAAAGCACTCTGCGCGCTCGAAAAACTTTTAACCGCAGCGTATTTTTTTAAAGTTATTCTCACCACTTTCCATTATAACCCGTTTCGGCTTGCTGTAAAACCGCCGTTTTATTTTGCCGTAATCTTTTTACCCCCCCGATTGAACCGTAAAAATCCGCATGCTTCATGTAAAGCAGCGGTTTTTGTAAATATATAAAGCGGCAGATTTATTAAAAGCTTCTTAATTACGGCACACTATAAAATTTTGATTTTCATCCGTGTCTTCTTGACGATTTATAAAAGCAAAGATAATCCGATGCGTTACCGACAAAACCTTTCTCCCCCGAAACGGTTACGCCTTATATGCATTTATAGGAATAATTATATTTTTGTCGTTGCCGCATTTATTATAGGAAATTTCGTATATGCGGCAATCTTCCGTAATAATGTATTTGCTTATTTCCGGTCTTACCTTTCTTTCGGCTGCGTCCATAGATTTATACAAAATGTCTTTTTATAAAACAACACCGATTCGTCAAATAATTCAATTACAAATTAAAAGCTAGTTCCATTATAAAACAAAAGCACAACCCTTGTTCAGGTTGTGCTTT
>CALVUQ010000063.1 GCA_944363615.1 uncultured Clostridia bacterium
AGTTTCTCAAAAGCAGTCAAGCGTTGCGACTAACCAGTATCAACCAATCAATTAAGCGTTGCGACTACCCCGTCCCAAAAAACAAATAAGTATTGCGGCTATCCCTTTCAACTAAAGCAGTTAAACAATGAAACAACCGAAAATCCGGTTACTTTTTTATTCGGTCTTTTGGTCGGATTTTTCGGTTTCGGGTCTTAAATCCGCCGTAAAAGCATAAACCTCGTCACCCTCGCCCAATACGGTAATTTCGGCTGCGGGTGCAATTTTATCGGGGGTATTGAACTTAAGCCATTTATCGCTTCTGATTCTTCTGTAAAAGACAATAAGCTTAAGCACCTCGCACACGTTGGACATAAGGTACACCACATAAACGTCGGCTTTAAAGACAAGCCCGCAGACCATTACAAGCGGCACCGATACCACCCAGACTATTATGGTTTCGCTTATCATGCAGAAAGTGGTGTCGCCCCCGCTTCTTAAAATGCCGATGACTGCGGTAAAGGAAAGCGTGCGCAACGTCGCCGTAAGCGCGTAAAGCATAATGAGATTGCGCGCCGTATAATGCGTAGCCGCGCTGACGTTTCTGAACACCGAAGGCGCTACGAAAGCCGCCCCGAAGGTCAAGAGCGCAACCGCAAGCCCCGTAAAAAAGCCGAATTTAAGCGACTCGCGCGCAAAGGAATCCACTTCGGACTTATTGCCCCGTCCGATGACGTTGCCCAAGACAACGCCTATCGCGCTGCCCACGCCTATCATGACCACCGACACGATTTTATCCAGCGACTGACCTATGTTGACGGAAGCAAGCACCACCTCGCTGTTGTCCAGTTTATCATAAACGAAAAGGTACACGGTGGTGGAAAGCACCCAGAAAATCTCGTTGCACAGTATGGGAAAAAACATTTTGAAATACTGAGAAATGAATTTTCCGTCGAAAGAAAACATTTCCCTTATTCTTCCCACAAGCGGGTTTTTAAGGATAAACAAGACGGCAATCATGGCTATGCACTCGGCAAGTCGGGAAAAAATAGTGCCGTACGCCGCGCCTAAAAGCCCCATGGGTTTTACGCCCATCAGCCCGAACATAAAAGTATAGTTAAGCAAAAAGTTAAGCGCAACGGCGCACACGTTGACCGCAAGCGCGGCTTTAAGACGCTTTACGGCACGCAGCATGAATACAATCCCCACACTTATGCCCATGGGGACAAACGACAAAGCGACCAGCCTTAAAAAGTCCTCCGCCATCTGACGGTAACTTTCACTGGGGTTAAAGAGGCCTATGACGAAAGAGGGCGCAAGATAACATATCAACATAAACACTACCGACACGAAAGCGATTATGATAAAAGTGAATCCTGCGCGATTTTTTATAAGATGTTCGTTGCCGTTTTCGGTGTACTGAGCGATAAAGATGTTGACGGTATTGCAAATAGCGAAAACCACTATCTGAAAAATGTAAACTATCTGATTGGCTAAAAGCACAGCCGACAATCCGTTGTCCGCAATGCCGCCGGGAAGCCACCCCACCATCATCTGATCGAATACGTTTAAAAGCGCCGTCAGAAGATTCTGAAGCGCAATGGGAACCGCAAGTATAAGTACTTGTAAGTAAAATTCTTTTTTTCTCATATTTTCAAGTCGCAACCACTGTTAAAATAAGCTAATCTAAATAATCCGTTTAACGCAAACACAAAAAAAAGCCTTGCGCCCGGCCGCCGATTTATCCTTAAAAGCCCTGAAATCAGCGGCATAAGCCCCCGTTATCCCCTTTTTACCGCACAGTATTCGGCACAATCCCTATTATCCTGAAAAAAGCCCGTTCAGCCCGCGAAAAATAATATTATTGCACGGGACAAGCGGATATATAAATCGAACGGGACCTATAAACCGACTTAACCGTCAATCTATTTCCGCCTCCAGCTTAGCGGTCTGATCGGCAATCCTCAGCGCGTCAAGCATTTCGTCAAGATCGCCGTTCATAAAATTTTCAAGCGAATAAAGCGTAAGGTTTATTCTGTGGTCGGTTACCCGTCCCTGCGGAAAATTGTAAGTCCTTATGCGTTCGGAGCGGTCGCCCGTACCCACCTGAGAACGGCGCACCGCCGAATATTCCTTATCGGCGTCCTCCTGCATTTTGTCGTAGAGTTTGGATTTAAGCACCCGCATGGCCTTTTCGCGGTTTTTGATCTGGGAGCGCTCATCCTGGCACTGGACCACTATTCCCGTGGGAATATGAGTTATTCTGATTGCCGATTCGGTCTTGTTGACGTGCTGGCCGCCCGCCCCGCCCGAACGGTAAGTGTCGATTTTAAGGTCTTTTTCGTTTATTTCCACCACGACGTCCTCCACCTCGGGAAGCACGGCAACGGTAACGGTGGAAGTGTGTATCCTGCCCTGAGATTCGGTATCGGGCACGCGCTGAACCCTGTGAACGCCGCTTTCGAACTTAAGGCGCGAAAATATGCTGTCGCCCGTAAGCGAAAAAACGGCTTCCTTTACGCCGCCCAGCTCCGTTTCGTTGATGTCGACGTCCTCCACCCGCCAATGTTTTTTTTCGGCGTACATTTTATACATGCGCATAAGTTCCGCGGCAAACAGAGCCGCCTCGTCGCCGCCGGCGCCCGCACGTATTTCGATAATGGCGTTTTTCTCGTCGTTGGGGTCCACGGGCAGCAGAAGAATCTTAAGCTCGTTTTCGGTTTTTTCCCGCTCTTCGCGTTTTTCCGCCTCCTCTTCAGCGGCAAGTTCCCTAAGCTCTTTGTCTTCTTCAGAGGAAGCCATTTCCTTAAGGTCGGCAAGCTCCTTATCTATTTTAAGAAGGCGGCGATATGCCTCTACAACGGGCTCAAGCGAAGAATGTTCTTTGACAAGCTTGGTCCATTCCTTATTGTCGGCAATGATTTCCGGCTTAGATATAAGCGAGGTAAGCTCCTCGTATTTACTTAATATACCGTCAAGTTTTTCAGTGTTCATAAAGCACCCGAAGTTAAATAATTTTGCGCGCGCGGATTTTGCGCGTATGAGCTTTCTCCCCTCAGATCAATCGATGTTTTTTACGCGTATTCAATGTTTTTTACGCGCGACGATTACCCTGTCCAGTCCGCCGTAATCCTTAATGCATTCGATATCGGTAAAATCGTCTTTCAAAAGCGCAGTAACCTCTTCCCGCTGGTCGAATCCGATTTCCAGAAAAAGCATGCCGTCTTCCTTCAGCATATCGGGCGCCTCGGCGGCGATAAGGCGGTAAAAATCCAGGCCGTCCTCTCCCCCGTCAAGAGCGATGCGCGGCTGACAGGTGACGTCCGGCGCAAGCGAATCTATCACGCTGCGGCGGATGTAAGGCGGATTGGATACGATAACGTCGAAAGTTTTTCCCTTTAAGGCCTTGAACCCGTCAGACAAAACCGCCTCTGCGTTTGTGTCCGAAAGATTTTGCTTGGCAATTTCTATCGCCTCAGGCGAAATGTCCGAAGCCGTAACGCGCGCGGAAGTTTTTTTCGCAATTGCAAGAGCAATACAGCCGCTGCCCGTCATAAGGTCTAATACTTCGGGAGTCTTTTGGGTGCGGCCGATGTATCTGATAACCTCGTCTGCAAGGATTTCCGTATCCAGCCTGGGTATAAGCACGTTTTCGTTAACCTTGACTTTATATCCGTAGAACTCGCTGTAGCCCGTGATGTAATCAAGGGGCACGCCCTTCACGCGTTTTTCCGCGTAATCCGCCACCTTGCGGTACTGCTTATAATCGGTCTTTTCAACCGACGAAAGCTCTCCCCGCTTTATTCCAAGGGCGGCGGCGATAAGCCAGTCGGTTTCGGCCTGTTCGGTTATGCCCGCGGCGGAAAGTTTATCGGAAACCATTTTTTTAAGCTGCGGCATTGTGAATTCGCCAAACTTATGCGGTTTAATTGTCGGGTCGGCGTCCATTTCCCGCACCAGATTAAAACTGGTAATGGCTATTTCCGCCATTTCGTCTTCGGGCGGATAAGTCGTAAGCCGCTGAAGCGCCAGCCCGGGCGCGCGGAAAATATTGACGAACCAGTTATCGGGCAGTATCGCCAAAAAGCGCAGAAGCTCGTACGACAGCCCGGCGACAAAGGGCAACAACAATAGCCTGATGCCCATTTTTGCAAAAACGCCCAGGTCAGCCCACCCAAGAAGCGCCAGAATCCAGGTAGCCAGCGAAAACACCAGAATGGACACCACCATAACGAAAAACAGAAAAGTGGTTCCGCAACGGTTGTGACGTGTCGAACACTTCTGCACGTTTTCCACGGTAAGGGGAAGTCCGTGCTCGAAGCAATTGATGGTGCGGTGTTCCGCCCCGTGGTACATAAAGGTGCGCCTTATGTCCTTCATCCGCGAAACAATGAGAAGATAAAGCACGAAAATAAAAATTCTCAAAACCCCTTCTATAAGCGCATACGCAAGCACGGAAAGACTTATTAAGTATTTGTCGATCAAAGACGCGACGAAAGAAGGCAGAAGGATAAACAGCGCGATGGCAAAAACCACGCCAAGAACAGCGGCAATCGCGAAGGAAGCCTTTCCCGGAGTCTCCTCCTCGGGATAAATGACCTCCGCGCTTTTCATAAGCGCCGAAGTGCCGCCCACAAGCGACTTGACAAAGGCCACGCATCCCCTTAAAACGGGAACCTTGTTATACCATTTTTTGGGGCTGAGCCGTTTTGTTTCGGTAAGAATGTCGCCGTTTTCCGCCCTTACGGTCATCGCCATGGAAGTGGCGCCCTGCATCATAACGCCTTCCATAAGCGCCTGTCCGCCTATAAAAGTGCGGTTGATTTTTTGTTTGTTTTCTTTCAAAACTACCTCAAAAAGAAAAATAAAGCCCGTAAAAAAGAAAAACCATACACTTAATGCTGAAAGCAAAAGGCATGGTTATCCGTTTTTGAAATTGAAACCTTTTATCTGCCGAAACGACGGTTGAATTTATCGATACGTCCGCCCGTCTCAACCTGCTTTTGCTTGCCGGTATAGAAGGGATGGCATTTGGAGCAAACGTCAAGCTTAAGAACGTCGCCCTTCTTTGTGGTGCCGGTCACGAACGTAGCCCCGCACGCGCAAACAGCCGTAACCTCATGATAATCGGGATGTATATTTTTTTTCATCGTAGTATCTCCTAAAATTTACTTGCATAGGCTATTATAATACTTTGCGGCGGCTTTGTCAAACGTTTTTAAGTGAAACTTTAAATGTACGCCGTTTTTAAAGCGGTATTTTTTGTTATTCCGATAAATCTGATAATCTCTGACCGCCATACGGTATTTTATTAACCCGACAACTTGATAAAAAGCGCAACGCGACATAATTTTTTCTGTCTTAAAGCATCGGTTTAAGCTGTATTTATTCCGAAAAATTTTATCACCCCTGACTGCCCGACGGTCTTTTATTAACCCGACGGATTGATAAAAGGCAACGCGACAGAATCTGTTTCCCGACTTAAAGCGTTATTTTTTAAGCCGTCGCGCAATCGGAAAATTCGGCTTTATTGCTTAAAAACCGATTAAAGCCGACGGCACTTCCCTTTGCCCGAAAATTGCAGCCGAAAATCAACGCGGACGCCGTTCAGTTTTTATAAACCATGTTTCTGATGTCTTCCACCTTGTTTTTAATGCGCTCGTCCTTGGAAATAAGCGTTGCGACTTTGTTTTTGGAGTGCATAATTGTGGTGTGGTCGCGTCCCCCCATAATCGAACCTATGCTTGTAAGCGGCAAAGGCAAAAGCTCGGCGATAAGGTAGATGCAGATCATGCGCGGCTCCACTATTTCCTTGTCGCGTTTTTTACCCAGAAGCTCCTCTTTGGTGACGTTCGGGTAAAGTTTAAGCGTAGCCTCTATTATATCCTCGGCGTCGACGGCTTCCGCGGCGGGCTTTT
>CALVUQ010000064.1 GCA_944363615.1 uncultured Clostridia bacterium
TGCGTTTTGTCCGGGACTATTCCCTCCTTTAATGAAAAAAAATCAGTTAATATGCGTTTGTAATAAAGAAAACAGAGTTTATTTAATAAAGAAAATGTAAAAAACAATCAAGATAAACAGCCGTGCGCTTCGGTAAATAAAGGCGTAATAAATATAACGCAAAGTTACGGCCGAAGTAAAACGGAATCGGAAAAGCGAATAAAGCCGCAAAAGCCGTTTTATTATTTTAAGAGGAAAAGCGCGGGTTTTTTACGCCTGTCAGCCTACCAGGCCGCGGAAATAATAAAGCTTAAATAAAATTACGCTTTTTTTTGCGTTATGTAAGATAAATAAGCGGCATACACGCCGTTAAAAAAGCCGATTGAGAAGAAAAAAATCAGATTTCGTGATTGCCGTCGTTGATGAACAGAATACCAATCGTGCCTTTACCGCAATGGCTGGTGATGGTGGCGCTGGCGATGGTCTCGTAAACTTCGGAAAAAGTAAAATGCTTTTCTACCTGGGCGCGAATTTTTGCGACAACCTCGGGGTCGGCGGAAGTATGAGTGATGAAAATGCGCTTAAGGTCGGGATTGGGATACATTTCGAAGATGTTGTCCACGTATTTGTCCGCAATATTGACGGAAGTGCCGCGGAATTTTTTACCCACGACTATTTTACCGTCTTTTAACAAAAGCGAAGGTTTAAGCTTGAGCGCGGTGGCGAAAAAGGAAGCCAGGCCGCTGCATCTGCCGCCCTTATAAAGGTATTCCATGGTGTCGACGAAGAAGGAGGCTTCCACGAAAGGAATGCGGGCAAGCACTTTTTCGTAGATTTCCTTTGCGGAATATTTGCCGCTGTCGCGAAGGTCGCAGGCGTACAGAACAAGAAGGCCCGTGCCCGTGGAAAGGGACTTGCCGTCCACGACGTAAACGTTTTTGAAGGCTTTGGCGGCGATGGCGGCGTTTTGCGCGGTAACGGAAATTTCGCCCGAGATGGTAAAATGGATAAGGCTGTCTTCGTCGGACTTTATAATGGACGAAAAGAACTCCTTATGCTCCTCCACGCTTCTTGCGGCGGTTTTGGGAAGAATGTTGTTCTTTTTGACGAAGGAATAGATGTCGTCGGGGGTGACGTCCACGCCGTCGAAATAGGAATTTTCGCCCAGAATGACCACGAGAGGAAGAGTGCGGATGTTACGTGTCTCGAAAAGAGAGTTAAGGTCGGAGGTGGAATCCGAAGAAATGTATATCATAAAAAAATCTCCTTAATGATTATTGTTTACGGTATCGGATTTACGGAAAAAAACAGCGAAGAATCTGTCCCAGAAGCCGTTTTTTTCAAGAACGGCGAACTCCCTGCCCACAACGGAGGAACAGGAAAACTGGCCGTAATAACGCGAGTCTTTGGAAACGTTGCGGTTGTCGCCCAAAGCCACGAAGCAGCTGTCTGAAACGGTGGAAAACTTTTCTGACGAAACAAGATCGTCAAGACTGTCGGCAACGGTAAAAGCCTTGAAGATTCTGTCGCCCTCGCCAGAAGAAGACAGCGTATTTATGCTCATGGGTTCTTTTATATAAGGCTCGTTAATTCGGACGAAACCGTTGCCGTCGCCCGTATCGAGGTACAGCGAAACGTAATATCCGTCGTTGTATTTTTCTTTGACGAAGCCGATGCGGTCGCCTTCCACCGCCACTACGCGTTTTATGAGTCTGGTGTTTACGGCGTCGATGACCACAATGTCGCCGCGCTTGGGGGAAGAATACAGCTTATCGATGACCACCGTATCGCCGTGATGAATGTTAGGCTCCATCGACGAGCCCCAGATTTCCACGGGTTCGACGGCGACGTACATGGCAAGCAACAAAACCATAAGCGCAATGACGACGTTGACTATTACGGAAACGAAACGCTCGGTTTTTTCGTTTTGTTCGTCATAGGGCGAGCGGAACAATAAAATTTCGGGTTCGAAGCTTTTCAATCTGTCTCCTTGACGCGATCGGAAATCACGGTTTTGACGGCTTTTGCGGCTTTATCCGACGGCAAAAGCACAATTTTAAGGCACTTGTCGCACTTAAGTTTCACGTCTGCGCCCACCCGAGTGACCGTCCAGCGGTCGCAGCCGCAGGCATGAGGTTTTTTGGTGACGACTTTGTCGCCCGTCTTAAAGGCCGTCATATCCATAAAAGCGAGTTGATAAGCAAAGTATCCTCGCTGTCGACGGTGAAAGAAACCGCGTTGTCCCATCCGTCCATGGGTCCGTCGGGGGATTTGAAATCGTCGACGGAAAGAGTTATTTTACTCCACTCCCCGAAAGAATCGGTTTTTTTGGCGGCGAAATAGGTTTTGTAGCCCGATTCCGTGTGACAGGTAACCCTTATGCGAAGGGTTTGCATGCGCTGGGAATAGATAAGCATCTGAAGCAGGCTGTCGCGTTCTCCGCAGGTGTGAACGTCGCCTATTTTGAGCGTGGTAATAGAGTTTACGGAGCTTGTGACCCCGGAAATACCCACAGGACTTTCCTTAAGAGAAATTTCGCCCGCCTTGTCCGTGTTTTCGGTGATAAGCCAGTCGTCGACGCCCATTTCGGTGTCGTAAACAAGCCTTGATTTGACTATTTCCTTGGCGGCGACGCCCATAAGGTAAGGCGTTTTGGTTTCCAGGCCGCTGGAAAGAAGCAGACCGTTGTTGTATTTTACGGTAACGTAAGCGGAAGTTTCCGCCTTCAGAAGATAGACATCCGCCTTTGCGATGTACTCGTTTTCCGAAACCCGCTCGAGATTCAGGCGGGACCAGTTGCGGTACTCGCCTTTTTCGGTGCCGTAGAAGTAATAAAGTTTTACCGCTTCGGCATTTTCGTGATCGCTTATTTTAACTTCGTAATAAAGCGCGCGGTCGCTGTTTTTTGCGGTGACGGAAGGCGGCGCAGGCGGCCGGCTGCAGGAAAAGCAGCAGCCGTTTATAAAGGAAACAAGGCTGTTTCGCTGTTCTTTGTTGAGAGTGTTGTCGGAGTGCTCCACCACGTAAAAGCGTACCGAATCGGACGAAGCTCTGTACAGGTCGTCGGTATGAAAAAGCGAATTTTCGTGATTGTTGCTGCTTTCCACCATGTAAAAGGGGATCTGCACAAGGGGCGCGTACGCCGACGGGGCAAGACAGGTGTTGTAAACCATCGCTTTGTCGGAATCAAGGTCGAGATCCTCGATATAAGAGGAATTGAAAAGGGTCACGGCGCAAGCCGCCTCTTTCATGAGATACGCGGCCTTATAAACCTGCATTCCGCCGCGCCTTACGCCCATTAAGCAGATGCGGTTTTTGTCGACGGAAGGCATGTTTTCAAGATAAACGTAAGCCCGCAGCATGACCGAGGCGTAAACGTAACGGCAGGAGAGTTTGGGATTATCGGGAAGCGAATGAAAGTCGCTGTTTTCGGTGAAATAGTCGGCGCGGCAAAGCGAAGCCGGGTAAATGGTGAAACGGCCTTCGGGACGCTTGCCCGCGTAATCGGGCACAAGCACGGTATAGCCGCAATCCAATAAAAGCTGAGTATAAGTGGTGTCGAAAGGCGTTTCGATATCGTTCATAAGCACCACCGCCGCCCCCGAGGGAATGGACGCGGGGACGTACAGCCGCGCGTAAATGCGCGTGCAGCCGTCTACCGTAGCTTCACCGTTGAAATAAACGTGCGTTACGGAATATTTTTCGGTATATTCTGTGGAAAGGACCGTCTCGTCGAGAGGAATGTTTCTCGGGTCGTAATCCTTCCACAGCGTTTTTGCGGTAATAAGCTCCATTAACCTGCCTTCGCCCTTAAAAAAAATTAACACGGGCAACGATTATTATTCTATTATATAAAGCGCAATTTGTCAAGCGCGGAAAACCGTGTCCGACCGCAGCGTCCATGCGCTGCCCCGCCCGTCCCTATTGCGCACGAGGACGCATAAAGTCGACGCGGTTTTCCCAAAAGTAAATTATCGGCAAGCATAAAGATTTTAAGTCGCGATTAAGGTTTTTTTATCGTCCGTCGCAATTAACCCGCGTGAAAAAAAGCTTAATAAAACTGATGAAATAAACTTTTCCGGCGCGGCGTAAGCCCGAAATGAGCGCGTTTACCTTAAAAAAACCGATAAAATAAGCGTACCGAGCGGAAAACGGACGGAAAAGCAAATACTGAAAAGACGTTCGTAAAACAAAAAAAGTGCGGACTTTTGTCGCGGCGGAATACGAAAAAAAAGGGACAAATAAAGCGAAAGAATAACGTTAAACAGGATAACGGCCGCGTTTATAAAGAAACGGACTTAACCGCATAAGGCGGATAAAAATCAAAGCGGAAAGGTAAGGCAGGCCGAATTGCCCACGCCCAGGTCGGCAAGGTCGGTTTCACCCCTTCCCTCGCCGAATAAGCTACGGAAAGCGCGGATCGTGCCGTTATGGGTTACTACTATGACGTTTTTGCCTTTATAGTTTGTCTTAAGATCCGTCAAAAAGGATTCGACCCTTTTAAAAAGATCACAAAGCGGTTCCATTTTAAGCTTAGCCGCGTCGTAATCAAGTCTCCATCTTAAAACGAAGTCGGGCTGAGTCAGGGCGGTTTCCGCCTCCAGATAGCCGTAGTTGCGTTCTCTCAGCCGAGGGTCTACGGTGACGCCGACGGGATAAGGGTTAAGGGACAGAATACAAAAAAGCGTTTCTTGAGCGCGTTTCAGAGGGGAGCAGAAAGCCGCGTCGAATTTTACACCGGACAGTTTTTTTCCCAATGAGAGCGCGACAAGCTTGCCGTCCTCGGTAAGACAAGCGTTTATGTTGCCGCACATAAGCCCTCTTTTGTTGAACGACGTTTCTCCGTGGCGTACTACGTAAAGCATGGAATGACAAAGACCCTCCTTTAACGGATAAAATTATATAATGAAAAACATTACAAAGTCAATCGTAACGCGCACGGGGAAAATTTTTATCGAAAAAAAACAAACCTGCGAATCAAGCGGGCAAAAAGAATTGATTTATAATGTAAAATGTGCTAAACTACCTTAGTATTCAATGTAGAGAGGAGGAAGTTATGCTGGAGATTAAAAACGTGTCAAAGACTTACCGTCCCAAAAAAGGCGTACCCGTAAAAGCGCTTG
>CALVUQ010000065.1 GCA_944363615.1 uncultured Clostridia bacterium
ACGAAGGCGACGAAGCGGAGAAGTAATTTTTTTTCCTCCGGGAATTGTCTTCCCGAACGAAAGCCTTTTTTCGCCGCCGCGCTTAAGCGTAAGCCGATTTAAGTATAAATATGACCTTTAAGAAACCGTCGTTGGAATGCGGCGGTTTTTTTATGCGGTCAAACGACGGCAAAAGGGTCTAATGCAATTTATGCGGTCTTACAGTTAGACGCGTAAGAAAGATAACGTCGCCGATAAGAAAAGCCGATTTTTATAAAGGAAAGTATATAAAAATCATGCTGCAGCATACTAAAAACATGACTAAAATACTGTCGGTTCTGTTATGCGCGCTTTTACTGCCTTTTTGCACGGGCGCAATTTTAGTAACGGCGGAGGCAAAAGAAACGGCTTCCGTCCCGATTATCATGTATCATTCGGTGTGCAACGGGAAACAAAACGCATACGTCATAAAACCCGAAACGCTGGAAAACGATCTTGTTTACCTTAAGGAAAAAGGTTACACAGCCGTCCTTACGGGCGATGTCGTCGATTGGGTCGAAAAGGGTATAACTCTGCCCGAAAAACCCATAATGCTTACTTTCGACGACGGGCATTACAATTTTCTGTCCGCAGTCCTTCCTCTTATCGAAAAGTACGACATGAAAGCGGTCGTCAGCGTGGTAGGGGAATACACCGACCTTGAAGAGGGGCAGGAAAAACGCAGCAGCAATTATTCCTATCTTAACCGCGACGAAATCAGGGAGCTGACTTCTCATTCGAGAATAGAAGTGCAAAATCACAGTTACGGACTGCACAGCGGCGCCGGAGCATTGCCGCGCAAAAACGAAAGCTACGAAGTTTACAAAAAGCGTTTGCTTGACGACCTTGCAAAATGCGACGCGCTTATCCGCGATTGCGGCGGGAATCCTACGGTTTTTACCTGTCCGTTCGGTAAATACGGCGGTTTTACGAAACGCGCCGTTATAGAAGCGGGATATAAAGCCATGCTTATTTGCGAAGAGGGTACAAACCGCATCGAAAAGGGCGACACGGACTCGCTTTTCAGGCTTAAGCGTTATATCAGACCTTGCGGGATAAGCAGTAAAAGCTACTTTTGCAAAAAAGGAATCGAATAGAGAAAATACACTTATGTATAATAATCAAAAGGAGGTAAATATGAAAATCTTTCGCGGAAAACTCAAAAAAAGGCCGTATGACGTAAAAAACTCGATGAAAAGCGAAGACGCCGATCCTATGGGAAGTTATACGGGCGTAACCGACGACGAAGACTACGAAATTCCCGTTCAGGACGCAGACGATCTTTGATTTCGCTTGCATAAAGCGGGCGACTGTGCTATACTTACCGCATGGGTAAAAAGTCGAAAAGAATTCTTGCGATTGTCGCGCTTGTGTTCATAGGTTTGTTCACCGTTTCGTTCGTGGCGTTTTTGGTAGACAAAACGCTTTTCAACGGCGCGATAGGCTTTTTCGCGCTGTTTACTGGCGGGGTGGGACTTGCGCTGTTTTTCGTGATTAAACTTTCCCGCGACAATACGGACGTCTCAGATCCTGACGACATGACGGGGCAAGATCGTTCCACGGAAAAAAACGACGATTCGGATAACGACGATTCGGGTAAGGTTCCGGCCGCTTCGGACAAAATTGAATCGGTTAATTCTGAAAACGTGAAAACAAACGCGCCGGGCGATAAAAAGTCGACCGACGGCAAATAAAAACGCAAAACTTTAAGATTGCGTTTTTATTTTTATTGTGCTTCGTTGCTGCGGCGCTCTTGGGTGGCGGAATTTGATTTTTTGCGGCAAGATTAGCTTTTTATCCCTTTTGCGATTTCATGCTTTTTATCGCGCGCAAGCTTCGGTTTTTCTGTCGGGTTTCAGAAATTTTCTTAAAGAAGCGATAAAGAAACCGTTCAGCCGTTCTTGTTTTTATCGGGCGAGGGGATAAACCTGATTGCAAAACTCAGGACCAGCGCTGCGGACGCGGCAACGAGGTAGTAAATCGAAAAGGCCGTAAAACCCGACAGCAGGAAAAGCGTTACCGACAAAAATAGATAGCCGTTTGCCCTGCGTTTGTTAAGCGCCTTGCCCAGTATGCTTTTCAGTCGCCGCTTGTCTTTTTTCACTTCCGCATCGGGAACCGCGTCAAGCGATTTCATAAGGCGGTAAACCTCGTCAAAGTCTAAAAGTCTGGCTTCACCCGACGGAAGGGATTGGGCAGTCTGAAGGCAAAGCGGCTCGTAGGAGTCGGTAAGCACAACCAGACGGCGGTAGCCGCGTTTTACGGCGTAAGCGTACATATCGATAAACGCGTCCGCGGTAAGCGGAGAGGGTTTAATCCTGCAGAACAAAGCGGTCTCTTTTACCCCGATGAATTTGCGGCAGCGCTTCGTTTCGTACTTTTTTGCAAGCGCTTTGCAAAAGTAATCAAGCGCAAATCTGTCGTCGGCATAAATAAAGACGTTTCTTACCGCAAGTTGCTTTTTGTCGGGCTTAGTGCTTTTTCTCTTGGGCGAAACAGCGTTAAGATATAATTCCGAAACGCCCACGGAAAAGATTAAGGCAAACAAAACGGCGTCGACCAATGACCTTAAAAACCAGCCGCCGGTAAGCAAACCGATTACAAAGCAAACTATTTTGGACAGAATACTGTCGAAGATATAAGGAATGTTGTTTTTCATATAGTAATTTTAGACAAAATCTTCTGAATTAAACGTGAAGGTCGAAAAAATGGATACTGTAATTTATAAGGCAACCGAAGAAAACATAAAGAAATGCGCCGAAATCATCAAAAACGGCGGACTTGTGGCTTTCCCTACGGAAACGGTTTACGGATTGGGTGCCAACGCGCTTATAAGCAAAAGCGTAAAAGACATCTATGCGGCTAAAGGCCGTCCGTCGGACAATCCGCTTATCGTGCACATCGCGGACAAGCGTACTGTTTTCGAAATAGCAAAAACCGTACCTCCGCTTGCTCTTAAGTTTATGGAGGCGTTTATGCCCGGACCCGTTACGGCCGTTCTGCCCAAAAAGAGCATAGTGCCCGACGTGGTTACGGGCGGATTGGATACTGTCGCGATAAGAATGCCGCAAAACGAAATCGCCCGTACTCTTATATCTCTTTCGGGCGTTCCCGTATGCGCGCCCAGCGCCAATACCAGCGGTAAGCCCAGTCCCACTTGCGCAAAACACGTTTACTTCGATCTTAACGGAAAAATTCCCGCGATTCTGGACGGGGGCGACTGCACCGTCGGGGTGGAATCCACCGTAATAGATTTTACCGCCGGGGCTCCCAGGCTTTTGCGCGCGGGCGGCATGCCTGTGGAAACTATCGAAAAGGTGATCGGTCCCGTTACGGTCGTCAGAAACAGCAAGGTTGCTTTGTGTCCGGGTATGAAATACAAACATTATTCGCCCGACGCAGATGTGTTTATGGCCGTACCCGGTAAAGATATTAAGCAAAGAATGGCCGACGCGTTCGACAAGGCGGAAAGCGAAGGTAAAAAAGCCGTGATAATCGCCATGAGCGAGTTAAAGGATTCTTTCGAGAATCGCAAGGTATGGGACGCGGGTAAGGATTGCGAAAGTTACGCGCACAATCTCTTTGCGTTTTTGAGAAAGGCGGACGACGAAAAATACAGCGTTGTTATCTGTCAGGGCGTGGAGGAAAAGGGCATGGGCGCGTCCGTTTACAACCGTCTTATCAAGGCGGCGGGAGGTAAAACGATTTGAGCCGCAGCTTAACAAAACCGTCAAACGCAAATAAATTACGTAAAATACGCATACTGATGGTATGCACGGGAAACACTTGCCGCTCGGCAATGGCGGAAAGCATTTATAAGGCGGAAATAAAAAAACGCGGACTTTCCGACAGGTTTACCGTGTCTTCTGCGGGACTTAAAGTTTATGAGGGCGACTCCATGAACCCGAATGCCATAGAAGCGCTTAAAATTTTAGGTTACCGTCCGCACAGACACAAGGCGCGCGCGCTTACGCCAAGTAAGGTTAAAAACAGCACGTTGGTGGTTTGCATGACGTCGGATCAGAAGCGTGCAGTCGGCGCGGAAAACGTCTTTACCGTGGGCGATATTACGGGAGGCGGCGACGTAGCGGACCCTTACGGCGCGGGTATTTCGGAATATCTGAGAGCCGCTCGTTATATCGTCTATTCCGTGGACGAAGTGCTTATGCTGGCCGAGGAACTCTATAAACGCGGCCTGAAAACCGAACAGTCCTCGATATAGACGCCGATTTTTGTTGATTAAATAAAAAATCGGTGTTATAATTAAAACACAATAACAAAAGGAAGTGCGACTTATGATTGCTGTTGCTTGCGACCACGCGGCGTTAAAGCTCAAGAACGAAGTGATAAAACACCTCAAAGAAAACGGTTACGAAGTGGAAGATTTCGGCATACACGAAGAAGGCGCCGTGGATTATCCCGATTATGCCTTACCCGTTGCCGAGGCGGTAGCTTCGGGCAAAGCGGACAAAGGCATACTTATATGCGGCACGGGCATCGGCATGAGCATTGCCGCAAACAAAGTAAAAGGCATAAGATGCGCGCTTTGTTCGGATACTTTTTCCGCCCACGCCACCCGCGAGCACAACGACGCCAACATTCTCGCTTTCGGCGAAAGAGTGGTGGGACCGGGGCTTGCAATGGATATTGTGGATACGTTTCTGAAGACGGAGTTTTCCGGGGCGGAACGGCACGAAAAGCGCATTCGCAAGATAAGCGCGATAGAGGACAAGTATTTCAAGTAACGGTTTTTAAGCTTTTCGGGAAAAATTGCCGCTTATTCTTCGGCAACGCGGATTACAAGCAAAATTGATTCAGGAGCGAAAAAATTGATTGAACAGGTTATCGACGAA
>CALVUQ010000066.1 GCA_944363615.1 uncultured Clostridia bacterium
CCTGTTGCACCCGTAGCACCCGTAGGCCCTGTTGCACCCGCAGGCCCTGTTGCACCCGTGGGACCGGTGGGGCCTGTCGGACCCGTAGCACCCGTAGACCCTGTTGCACCCGTAGGACCGGTGGGGCCCGTAGCGCCCGTGGGGCCTGTCGCACCGTCAATACCTCTTATACCTTGAGGGCCGGTTGGACCTGTTGCTCCGTCAATGCCTCTTATGCCTTGGGGACCCGTGGGCCCTGTTGCGCCCGTAGGTCCTGTAGCACCCGTGGGACCGGTTGGACCTGTTGCGCCCACAGCTCCCTGAACGCCCTGTAATCCTTGAGGCCCCTGGGGACCTGTGGGGCCTATCGGGCCCTGAACGCCCTGTAAACCCTGGGGGCCTTGGGGACCCGTAGCGCCCGTGGGGCCTGTTGCACCCGTGGGACCGCCCGCAGGACCTGTCGGGCCGGTTGGGCCTATGGGGCCTATAGGACCTGTCGGCCCGGGGCAACAGCAACCGTGATGGGGCGGGTAGGGATCAGGACGGCACGAATCCTGTCCGCATGAGGTGTTGCCCTGATTGCAGCCGCATCCGAAACGGCCGCAATTAAAAAATCTGAACATAGCTTTATGACTCCTATGAATAAATTGGCTTATGTGCCTACACCATTTTATTCTTCGAAGAAAAATGTTGTTAACAAAAAGGGAATATCTCGGTTCGGATTCAGGATTTATAAAAATACGCAGTCAACGCGTTTTGATTCGGTATAAAAAGGCTATCGGATTGTAACGGTTATTAAATATTTTTTCGTGAGGGAAGAAGAGAATGTTATAGGAAGAAACAATTATTAAAAATACATTTTTTCCAAAGCAAGCAAACTTCGTTTTATGTCCAGTCCGCCGTTGAATCCCGTCAAATTGCCGTTTTTTCCTATTATTCGGTGACACGGAATGATTATGGCGACGGGATTATCGCCTATCGCGCGGCCCGCAGCCCTTACGGCTTTAGGGTTTCCCGCAAAAGCCGCAGCGTCCGAATAGGTCGCGGTTTTGCCGTAAGGGACCGAAAGCAGAAATTGCCGTATTTTGGTGCTGAATTCCGACGAAGCGTCCTTCGGCAAAGGAAGCCTGAAAGTTTTGCGGGTTCCGTTGAAATACTCGTCAAGCTGAGTCTTTGTGTCGGATAAAAGCGGAGTAACTTGTTTTACGGCGTCACGCGGTATGACCGTGCCGAACGACAGCCCCGTAAGAACGCCGTCGCTGTCGGTAAGAGTTAAATCTCCCACAGGGGAGGAAACGATTAAATAACTTTTCACTTTTAATCTCCTTGAAACTTCCGCTAAGGAATAAGCGCAATGCCGTTTTTTAACGGAAGTCGGTCGCAACTTTCAATCGGATTTTAATTCGATTCGGGTTTGATTGTCAAGTAAAAGCATAGTTCAGTCCAAAGTTTTCAGAATATAAAGCGCCTGTTTGTTAAACTAAGGCAAAACCTCAAAAAGAGAAAAGCGCAAAGACGTTGACAAAAGCGATTTTAAAAAGTATAATCTGAAAAACTTATAATAAATAAGGAGACTTTTTTATGCGGTTACTGCTGTCCGTTTCGTCGTCGGACGTGTTTTTTTATATTACCGTAGCGTTGATTGCGGTTACCATGACCGTACTGGTTTATACGTTCGTAAAAGTTTTAAGACAGACGCTTAAAGAAAAAAAGAAAATAGAGGCGGATCTCAAAGCCAAAAAATCGGTTGCCGAAGAGAATAAGGAAGACAACGAAGGATTTGAACCCGTTTTCGACAAAAGCGACGACGAAGACAAAAATCAGCGTTAAAGTCCTTTAAAAAATCAAAGTTTTCCTTAAGCGCGTTTTTTTGACGTTCGTGGAAAACCATAAAAATTAAATTATGAAATTTTTGCGTTTTTTTTGATGATTTCGGGGAAAATTATGTTTTCAATTTGAAAAAATTTGATTTTTTGCGTATAATATTTGCATTTTTAAAAATTGTGTGATATCCTTTCTTTAAGGATATAATTATGTCGGAGGTTTGAAAAAAAACAGGGGAATTTTCGGAAAAAGCTCAATCGTTTTTACCGATTTATGCGAAATTTCACCTGTAAAAAGATTAAAAACCCGACTGTTATACAAAAATAAACGTAAAAGGAGGTAGCAATGAAAAAATACGATGCGGTCGTTATAGGCGCGGGCAACGGCGGTTTGGTTGCGGCCATAAGGTTGTTGCAAGGCGGCGCAAAAGTGCTTTTAGTGGAAAAGCACAATCTGCCCGGAGGGTTTGCCACAAGCTTCCGTAGGGGGAGATTCGAATTCGAGGCGTCGCTGCATGAGCTTAACGACTTCGGCACGAAAGAAAACGCAGGCGACTTGCGCGATCTTTTCGACGCTTTGGGCGTTACCGACAAAATCGACTGGATTCAGATTCCCGAAGCTTATCGCGTGATTGTCAAATCCGAAAATCTGGACGCGACCATGCCTTTCGGGGTGGAGGACTTTATCAAAAAGATGTCCTCGTACGTTCCCGGAAGCGAAAAATCCATGCGTAAATTTTTCGACCTTGCGGAGGAAGTGCGTCTTGCCCAGGCATATTCCAATTCCGTCAACGGCAAAACCGACTCAAAGGTCATGGTAAGCAAATACGGCAATTTCGTGCGGTGCGGCTCTTACTCCGTCAACGAAGTGCTTAAGACGCTTAAAATGCCTAAAAAAGCAATAGACATCTTAAGCGCTTACTGGTGCTACCTCGGCGCAAACCTCGACGACATGAGCTTTGTGCATTATGCCTCAATGGTTAACCGCTATATAAAACGCGGCGCAAGCATGCCCAAAATGCGTTCGCACGAAATTTCTCTTGCGCTTGTGGACAGAATTCTGGAACTGGGCGGCGAAGTCCTTTTCAACACCGAGGCCGTAAAAATTCTTCAGGATAAAACGGACGGCGGCGTGGCGGGCGTCGTGCTGGACGACGGGACGGAGATTGCTGCAAGACACGTCGTTGCCAACTGCGCGCCGCATCTTGTGTTCGGCAAGATGATGGATTCGGTTTCCGAAAAAGTCGTGCGCGCCACCAACGCCAGAAAATTCGCGGGCCGCGGATTCACCATGTTTCTGGGGCTCAATAAGACCGCGGATGAGCTGGGCGTCGAAAACCACAACTATTTCCTCTACGACACAAGCGACAGCGTAAAGCAGTACGAAAAGATGAAGACGATTGCCGATAACACCGCTCAGGCTACGGTTTGCCTTAACCGCGCTTATCCCGATTGCTCGCCTAAAGGCACCTGCATGATGTATTTCACCACGCTTTATATGTCTGACGACTGGGGCAACGTCAAACCCGAAGACTATTTCAAGACCAAAGACAAGGTCGCCAATATGATGATTGACCGCTTCGAAAAAGATACGGGCGCAAAAATCCGCGACAGCATTGAGGAAATCTCCGTTGCGACTCCGCTTACGTACGCGCGTTACTGCGGCCATCCCGAGGGCGTTATTTACGGCTATGAATCGCAGTATTGGGACGGCCTTATGCCCAGACTTCTTATGATGAACGAGGATAAGTATATCCGCGGTCTCAGATTTGCAGGCGGTTACGCGATGCGCCTTTCGGGCTATTCCAGCGCTTATTTCTCGGGCGATATCTCCGGACGACAGACCGTCGGCGATATAAAAAGGGAGGGTTAAAATATGAAATTCGTATTCAAAAAACAGATTTTCGGTTTTCTGGATTTGTTGAGATTCAAAAAGCTTGTGCCCGTCCGTCGCGAAAAACTGGCGGAAGGCTCCGATAAACCGCTTCCTCAGTCCTATCGCGTCAACGAAACCGCAAAAATCATTCATCCCGGCTATTTCAAGGCTACGCTTAAGGAAATCGTACAGAATACCTCTGACACAAAAACCTATGTTTTCGAGGCGGAAAAACCCTTCTATTTCCGCGCGGGGCAATATCTTACAGTGGGGTGTAAAGTGGGCGACAGCAACGTCGCGCGCCCCTATGCGATTTCTTCCGCACCCAAGGCGGCTTTGAATAAACAGGTAGCCGTCACCATAAAAAAATGCGGATTTTTCAGCGGCTATATGTTCGATAAAGCCAAAACGGGCGACGTTTTCACGCTGGGCGACCCGTCGGGCGAGTTCTGTTACGAGCCCGTTAAGGACAGCAAAAACGTGCTTGCTATTGCAGGCGGCAGCGGAATAACTCCTTTCTACAGCATGGCTCAATCGATTAAGGACGGGACTTCCGATTTTTCGCTTACCGTTCTTTACGGCGCAAAAACCGAAAAAGACATAATTTTCAAGTCGGAACTCGACGCGCTTGCATCGGATAAAATCAAAGTGGTTTACGTCCTCAGCGACGAGAAAAAAGAAGGGTACGAGCACGGCTTTATAGGCGCCGATATCATTAAAAAATACGCTTCCGGCGACTTCACCGTCATGATGTGCGGCCCTCAGGCAATGTATGCTTTCCTCGATAAGGAACTTAAAGAGTTCAATCTGCCGCTTAAAAGAGTTAAAAAGGAAGCTAACTGCGTTGCCGACCGCGACGTTAAACAAGCCGAATACAAGCTTACCGTCCATATCGGCTTCGATACGCACGAGATTAAGGCGCTCAGCACCGAAACAGTGCTTACCGCCATGGAACGCGCAGGAATCAACGCCCCGTCAAAGTGCAGGGCGGGTGGCTGCGGATTCTGCCACAGCAGACTCGTTTCAGGCAAATTTTCCATTGCGGGCGCGGATAAACGCCGTCTTGCGGACCTTAAGTTCGGCTATATCCATCCTTGCTGCAGCTATCCCGATTCGGATATGGAAATAGTCGTGCCCAAAGCGTAA
>CALVUQ010000067.1 GCA_944363615.1 uncultured Clostridia bacterium
AACATAGTCTGACGGAAAAGCGTCGTGCGGAACATATCGAGATAATAGGACAAAAGGAACTTTCTGACGTTTGCGTCTTCCGCCGTAGCGATAAGGTGTTTGAGAAGCAGAACCTCGTTGACTGTGGAAGCGACTTCGGCCACGAAAATCGAGTAGTGCGCTTTTGCGTGCGGCTGAGTCTGTTCCGAATAATACGAATGCATACTGTGACCCAGCTCGTGCGCGATGGTAAACAGGTCGTGGGTCGTGTTGGAATGATTGAGAAGCACGTAAGGATGCGTGCCGTAAGCGCCCCAGCTGTAAGCGCCGCTGCGCTTGTTTTCCGTTTCGTAAACGTCTATCCAGCGCTCCTCTTTAGCCCTCTTAAGGAGATTTACATACTCCTCGCCCAAAGGCGCAAGCCCTTTTACGACGATTTTGAAAGCGTCTTCGAACTCGTAAGTGGATTCGGCGTTTTCCACGATGGGTACGTACATATCGTACATATGCAGTTTGTCGTATCCCAAAGTTTTAAGTCTTAACGCGACGTAATCGTGCACGTATTTAAGGTTTTCGCCGACGGCGGAAATCAGGTTGTCGTAAACTCCCGCAGGCACGTTGTCCTCGTAAAGCGCTTTGTCAAGGCTGTTTTTATACCCTCTCGTTTCGGCGTAAAAATTGTCCTTTTTGACCGAACCCGCATAGACCGAAGAAATGGTGTTGATAAGACGGTAGTAAGTCTTGTACAGCGCGTCGAAAGCGTGTTTTCTGACACGTCTGTCGCGGCTTTGCAGGAACACGGAATATTTGCCCTGAGTCAGCTGCACGCGTTTCCCCTTTTCGTCTTTGATTTTGGGCAAAGGAAGGTCAACGTAATCGATTTTGCCGAAAATATCTTCAAACATACTTAAAGCGTTGCCCGACATTGCGAGAATTTTTTCTTCGCGCTCGGGAAGAATGTATTTCTTTTTGCGCTTTACTTCCCCGAGATAGTAAGAGTACGGCTCGAACTCGGGAAGCGTCATCACGACGTCCAGATATTCGTCGCTTACCTTACTCAGTTCCGCGGAGATATAAGCGCTTGCCGCAACGTAAGCCGTTTCCTGACGGTCTATACGGTCGCACATTCCCACATATTTGTCCTCGGCGGCGTTTTCGTCGCGACGCATATGTGCGTAACAGTAAAGACGCTCCAGTCTGATTTCGGCGGCGTCGGTGAAATTAAGGCACGCCAGAAGCTGGCGGCTGCTTGTAAGTTTACCCTTGAATGCGCCGACTTTTTTAATGTCGCCGTTGAATTCCTTGAATTCTTTCTCCCACTGTTCGTCGGAGGCGAATATATCCTCCAATTTCCACTTGTACTCTTCCCTGACTTCGTTGCGTTTCATTTACAATCAAGCTCCTTGATAACTTTTACTTTGATTATTATGCCGCAGATTCACTTTGCGGCGATTTGTTTTTTTAATCTTTTGTCCATTGGCTAAGACGACGTTTTCCCCCTCGCTCAGGCCCGACAGCTCAATTTAATTTTTGACTAGCGATTTAAGAAATCTCACTCCCGTAATTACTATGTCCGCAAAATATCCTATTCCGAGCAATCCTAAAGTAATCAGCCATAAAATCCCGGTAAATATCTTGCCCTGAATAAACCTGTGCAAACCCAGCATTCCGAAAAAGACGCAGACAAGAAATATAACAAGCGAATTTAATACGCCTTTGTTTGATATAAACTTGCCGTCGGACGCGGTGCCGATGTTATTTTTCGCGTTATCTACGGGGGGTTGCGGGACAATCGGAGCGGACGACGGAATCGGGGCGGTTTTCTCAACCTCGCGGGCGCACCACGCGCCGCAAGCATCGCACTTGTTTTTGTCGTCCGGCACTAAAGAGCCGCAATATTCGCATTTGCGCATTACGATTACCCTCCTTCAGTTTTTGTTGCTGTGAAGGGGCGCGGGAATCCTTCCGCCGCGGGCGATAAACGTTTCCGCGCTTTCGCTTCTCACGGGCATAACGGGAGCGTTGCCCAGAAGTCCGCCGAAGGAAACTTCCTCCCCCACGCCTTTGCCGTAAACGGGAATAACTCTGACGGCGGTGGTCTTGTTGTTGACCATGCCTATTGCGCACTCGTCGGCGATAATCGCGCTTATCGTGGACGCGGGCGTGTCGCCGGGTATGGCAATCATGTCCAGTCCCACCGAACAAACGCAGGTCATTGCTTCCAGTTTTTCGACGGAAAGACTGCCTTTGCGCGCGGCGTTTATCATGCCGATATCTTCCGAAACGGGGCTAAACGCGCCCGAGAGTCCGCCGACCGAACTGGACGCCATAAGTCCGCCCTTCTTTACCGCGTCGTTTAATATGGCAAGGCAAGCGGTAGTGCCGTGCGCACCCACGGAGGAAAGTCCCATTTCCTCGAGAATATGCGCAACCGAGTCGCCTATTTTGGGCGTGGGCGCAAGCGAAAGGTCCACTATACCGAACTCGGCATTAAGCCTGCGGCTGGCCTCTTTTGCGACAAGCTGACCTACGCGCGTAATCTTAAACGCTGTTTTCTTTATGATTTCCGCAATCGTGTCTATGCTTTCGCCCTTGGCTTTGGAAACGGCGTACTGGACGACTCCGGGACCCGATACGCCCACGTTGATGACAGCGTCGCCCTCGCCCGCGCCGTTGAAGGCGCCCGCCATGAACGGATTATCCTCCACGGCGTTACAGAAAGCGACGAATTTCGTGCAGCCGATGCTGTCGCGGTCGCGGGTAAGATAAGCAAGACGTTTTATCTTTTCGCCTAAAATCCTTACCGCGTCCATGTTGATGCCGCTTTTGGTGCTGCCCACGTTAACCGAGGAGCAGACTTTTTTGGTGGAAGCAAGCGCGTCGGGAATGGTCTCCAGAAACTCAAGCTCGCCGGGGGTGGCGCTTTTATGTACCAGCGCGCCGTAGCCGCCTATAAAGTCTATGCCGATGTCCTCGGCAACCTTATCCATGGCTTTCGCAATTTCCATATAGCCGCCGCTTGCCGCGCCGATAAGGCTGACGGGAGTGACGGAAACGCGCTTGTTTACGATGGGAACGCCGTATTCGGCGGCGATGTCGTCACCCGTTTTAACAAGATTTTTAGCGCGGGAATAAATTTTATCGTAAACTTTTGCCGCGGTTTCTTCTCGGCTTGAAGTGATGCAATCGAACAGAGAAATCGCCATCGTTATGGTCCTGACGTCGAGATTCTGATTGTCGATCATCTGAATGGTTTCGAAAATTTCGTTTTTGTTTAACATGTCAATACGTCCCGATTAAATCCTGTGCATGGCGTTGAAGATGTCCTCGTGCTGAATCCTTATGCTGACGCCCACCTTTTTGCCAAGCTCGTCAAGTTTTTCGCTGACTGAAGTAAAAGACTTTGCCGATGAAACGTCCACAAGCATCATCATGGCGAAATAATCCTGCAGTATGGTCTGGGAGATATCCTCCACGTTCACGTCCAAAGAGGACAACAGTCCCGAAACTTTGGCGATGATACCCACTTTGTCCTTGCCTATTACGGTAACGATAGCTTTCATTTTATTCTCCGTCCTTTTTTGCGTCCTCTGCCGCGTCATCGGCAAGCACGCCCGTTGTAACTTTATTTATTTGCGCCGCTTTTGATTCCGCCGAGTTAAGCGAATCAAAAACCTCGTCCATATCCAGTTCGTAAGCCATCAGAATATTGGCGTGAGTAATGAATTTGATTTTATCCCCGGGTTTAAAATCGGGAAGACTGTGAGTGCGTTCCACCAGAATTTTACGCACGGTGATGTCGCCGCGCTTCATGGGCGGGCAGTCAAGCACCAGCGAATAGAAAAACACGCCGTCTTTTTCGGTAACGGTAGGATCGATTTCCACCATCGTGCCGAATCCGCGGTCCTTAAGTCCTTCCTTCATGCCCGTAAGCATACGGCAATACCGCGAAGTAAGCTTGTATTTTATGGAAAAGAAAAATACGGTGCCCGACCAGAAAACGCAGGACAGCAGAATGCTTGTCACGGTAAACGGAATGTAAACGGCACGGCTCCTTTGCGTATAGATAAGCACGCAGTTTATCGTAACCATAACCGCGATTGCAATAAGATAAATTCCCAACAGCACGAACCATAACGTAAGCAGTTTTTTCTTTTCGGCAAACGCTTCTTTTTTTTCTTTTTCGCTGAATACGGCAGTCACCGACCTGTTTCCTCTTGCAACGAATTAACGTTTTTAGGGCTTTTTTGCGCAAAAAAACGCCGATACGCAAAATATTATAACACACTTTGCGACCAAATCAAAACATTTTATCGGCTTTTTAAGTTAAAAATACGTGTTTTTTTTGCTTTTTTCCTTAAAGTTAACCTTTATCGCACAAAAACGCGACAAAAATCCGTTAAAAAAACCGCGGACGCTGAACGCACCGCAGTAAAATAACGCTTTTAAAAGTTTACTTTCTTTTCCTGCTAAGGATTTACAAAATCCCAAAATGCCGCACAAATAATAACTTCGTCAAATCGAAAATGCGCCTTGCGTTATAACCGAAAAGAATTTTTATCGGGCGCGTTTAAAACGGGCGCGACCGCCGTTTCCGC
>CALVUQ010000068.1 GCA_944363615.1 uncultured Clostridia bacterium
CTCCGCCAGAGTAATCCCTGATCGAATACATGACGTTCGGTCGGGGATTTTTGCTTTTTCGGGATTTCGGTTTTTTGTTTTATAGAAATTCGGGGCAAAAAATATTTTGCTTTCGACAGCGGTTTTTGCGGCTTTGTATTTCTTAAATCAGATTTATAAATACAAAGATTGCTCCGAAATGTTTTGCAGATTATATTATTTACGTCATTATTCGATTCTGCCGTTAAATGGCGTTTTAAACTGTATTGCATTTTTTTAAAGCATGGGCGGAATATAAAACTATAATTTGCTGTTTATTTGTAATGCCGTAAAAGGCTTATTTTTTTGTTGCGGGGACGGAACTGCTAAGTCGGATTTTGACATCGGACTTTCAGGGCTGTTACGCGGATATCCTATTCTTATATGCGCATATAAATAATTTAATCGATTTTACGCAATAATACTTACGGTTAACGTGAGTTATGCTGTTATATCTGATTTATAAAATCTATTTATATTTTATGCCTTACTGAATATACGCATGAGTTCAGGATTCGGGTCGGTCCGTAAATAAGGCTGATATATAAAGCGGCAGTTTTTTATGCCGTTTACCGCTTATTTGCCTGATTGCAAGAGGAGAAATGCGATAAATCTGCGTTCAGATGGAATTGATTCCATATTCAGGGTTGACAATTGAAAATAACTGTGGTAAAATTTTCTTGAAATCGGCAATCGGAAGGTGATGTTGTTGAATATAGACGAAATTGCAAAGCTGTCCGGCGTGTCGCGCACGACCGTGTCGCGTTACCTTAACGGTGGATACGTGGGGCAAGAAAAGAAAGAAAAAATAAAACAGGTTATTGAAAAAACGGGTTATCGGCCTTCTTCTTACGCGCAGACGCTCAGGACCAACAGGACCAGGCAGGTAGGGGTTATTCTGCCCAAAATCAACTCCGACAGCATTAGCGAGATGGTGGAGGGCATTTCTTCCGTGCTTACAAAAGCGGGTTACTTCATGTTGCTTGCAAATACCGCAAACGACGAAAACGCGGAATTAAGTTATCTGGATCTTTTCAGCCGCAATAAAGTGGACGGAATTATTCTCATAGGCACGATTCTCACGCCCGCGCACAAAAAGGCGTTTGAGGCGCTGTCCGTTCCCATAGTGGTGGCGGCTCAGCAAGCGGAAAACACTTCGTGCGTGTATTACGACGATTACGGCGCGGCAAAGGCGGTCACCGAGCTTTTGCTTCAGAAAAGCAAGTGCCCCGCGTATATCGGCGTCAGGGAAGACGATAAGGCCGCGGGGCTTGAACGTAAGAGAGGATTCAGGGCGGCATTATCGGAAAACGGGCTTATTTACCGCGAATCATACTGTACGACTGCCTCTTTCAACATGCAATCGGGGTACGAGCGGGCGGAAGAGCTTTTTAATCATCACAAGGAAATAGACGCGTTGTTCTGCGCCACCGACCGGATTGCGGCAGGAGCGATGCTTTATCTTAAGCAAAGCGGCAGGCGAATCCCCGAGGATGTGAAAGTCGCAGGGGTGGGGGACGGCAAACTGTGCCTTCTGACGACGCCTACGCTTACAAGCGCGCATCTTTACTATTACGAATGCGGCAGTAAATCCGCCGAAATTCTTTTAAGGCACCTTAGTGGCGATAAAATAGTTCAGCAGATCCGTTTGGGATTCACTGTGGAAAAACGTCAGTCCACAGAATGATGACATGCGGTAACGATTTCATATCTCAAAAATAATTCTTTAAAAAATTTTTTTAAATATTTACATTTTTTTCTTTACAAACGCAAATTATAATGTTATACTGGTATCAGATTTGTGGAAACGATTCCACATAAAAATATTCAGAGAGGGTGAAGAAGATGGATTACAAAAAATCTGCACAAAGTGTTCTTGACGCAATCGGCGGGAAGGACAACATCGTATCCGCGGCGCATTGCGCGACAAGGCTAAGGCTGGTAATTGCAGACAACTCCAAGGTGAATCAGGAAGCTTTGGAGAATGCGGAGGGCGTCAAGGGCGTTTTTGAGGCGTCCGGACAGCTTCAGATCGTGTTCGGCACGGGCGTGGTCAACAAGGTTTTCGAAGATTTCATCGCGCTTGCCGGCATCGAAGGCGGCACCAAAGAGGACGTCAAAAAAGCTGCGGCTTCCAAACAAAACGTTTTTCTGCGCCTGATTAAGACGCTGGGCGACGTGTTCGTGCCCATTTTGCCCGCTATCGTGGCAAGCGGTCTGCTTATGGGACTGTTGGAGGGCATGACGAAGGTTATCCCCGGAATGGCGGATTCCAACTGGTACACGTTCTTCCACCTTATGAGCAGCGCGGCGCTTACCTTCTTGCCCATTCTCATTGCCATAAGTTCGGCTAAAGTTTTCGGCGGAAACATGTATCTTGCCGCAGTCGTGGGCATGATTATGATTCATCCCGATCTTGTCAACGCATGGAGCGGCGACGCGGTTAATTCCGCGCCCGTACTGCTTTCGATAGGCTCCTACCATATAAGACTGGTGGGGTATCAGGGGCACGTCATTCCCGTAATTCTTTCGATTTGGGTAATGTCGCTGGTGGAGAAAAAACTGCACAAAGTCATTCCCGAAATGTTTGATTTGTTCGTAGTGCCGCTTGTGTCCGTGCTTGTCGCGGGTGCGGTAGCGCTGCTTATCGTGGGCCCCATCTTCGGACAGATTGAAACCTGGGTGCTTCAGGGCGCTTCCTGGCTTATATCCGTACCTTTCGGAATCGGCGGCTTCCTCATCGGCGCGATTTACGCACCCACGGTGGTTGCGGGCGTGCATCATATGTATAACATCATAGAGCAAGGCTTCCTCAGCAACGGCGGGGCAAACATCTGGATGCCCATCGCCACTGCGGTTAACGTTGCTCAGGGTGCCGCCGCGCTTGCGGTAGCGCTTAAGACCAAAAACAAAAAGGTTAAATCCATGGCGGTTCCCGCGGCGCTTTCCGCTTACATGGGAATTACCGAGCCCGCAATATTCGGCGTAAACATAAGATATAAAAAGCCCTTTATCGCAGGTATGATTGGCGGCGCCGTGGGCGGAATGTTTGCCGCCATCGCGGGCGTGGGCGCTTCTGCTTACGGCGTTACCGGCATATTCGGCATCCTGATAACCCTTCCCAATTCGGAATTGGGTCTCGGGGTGTGGAATATAGTCAACTACATCTTCACCATTCTGATTGCTTCCGCCGCGGCGTTCATAGTTTCGTTTATCTGGTACAAAGACGAGGCTCCGCTTAAAAAAGACAGGGTTTACAGTCCGCTTAAGGGCGAATGCATTCCCCTTTCGAAGGTGAATGACTCCACGTTCGCGGGCGAAGTGCTGGGCAAAGGTTTTGCAGTAGTTCCCTCTTCGGGCAAGGTTGTTGCGCCTTTCAACGGCAAGATTAGCACGCTTTTCCCCACCAAACACGCTGTGGGCGTCACAAGCGACGACGGCATTGAAGTGCTTATTCATGTCGGCCTTAACACCGTGGAATTAAACGGCAAATACTTTACCGCTCGCGTGGCGGAGGGCGACTCCGTCAAGGCGGGACAGACGCTTCTTACTTTCAATGCCGAAGAAATCAAAAAAGCGGGTTACGACCTGACTTCTCCCGTGGTGGTCACAAATACCGACGATTATTCCGCCGTGGAGCTTTTGGCCGACGGTAAAGTGACTTTCGGTGACGAGGTCCTCGCCCTCAAAAAGGAAGAGGCCGCGCCCGAATCCGAAAACTCCGACGTAGCTGATGCGCCTAAGACCGCATCGGAGGAAGCGTGATGACCGATTCTGAAAGAGAATTGCGCGCACGCGTCGCAGCGGCGGAAAAAAACATTGCTCGCGTAAAAAAAGGCGCTTACAGATGTAAGTATCATCTTTTGCCGCCCGTGGGCTGGCTTAACGATCCCAACGGTCTTATAAAAGTCAACGGTCTTTACCACGTTTTCTTCCAGTACGCGCCCGAAAGCGCGGAAGGGGAAGGGCTGCGCGGCTGGGGACATTACGTCAGTCCCGACCTTGTAAACTGGGAGTACAGGGGCATGGCGATTTATCCCGATACGCCTTTTGACGCCGACGGAGCCTATTCCGGTAGCTGCGTTGCCGACAAAAACGGTTTCCGCATTTACTATACGGGAAACGTAAAGCACAAGGATAAAAATTACGACTACGTTTCCGACGGGCGCGAGTCGAATACCATTCTGATACGCACCGAGGACGGCTTTAATCTTGACGAAAAACAAGTGCTTCTTCGTACCCCGGATTATCCCGAGGAGTTCACCCGACATATCCGCGACCCTAAGGTGAATATCACCGAAGAAGGCTACAGTATGGTGCTGGGCGGCAGGCTGAAGGGCGATAAGGGCGCGGTTCTTTTATACAAGTCGCGTGACGGATTTAACTTTACGCTTGACAAAGTGGTTTCCACGCCCGATAAGTTCGGTTTTATGTGGGAATGTCCCGATAGGTTCACGCTGGACGGATTAAACGTTTTAAGCGTTTCGCCGCAGGGCGT
>CALVUQ010000069.1 GCA_944363615.1 uncultured Clostridia bacterium
GAGGAATACGATTCGGGCGGATTTTTGTCGTTTTTGTCCGACCGTACGTTCGGACTCAATAACGAGGATTATCTTTGGAAAGCGCAATGCAGAATTATTACCGATCTTGCCTTGAAAGAGTCCTGCGTAATAGTGGGCAGGTGCGCGGACTACATTCTGCGGGATAAGGCGGACTGTCTTAAAGTCTTTATTCACGCCGATAAGAACTTCCGTATCCGCAGAATTGCCGAGGTCTACGGGGAAACCGATGTCCCCACCGAACAGCGCCTTAAAGATAAGGATAAGCGCCGCGCCGCATATCATCGTTTTTATACCAACATGAAGTGGGGACAGGCCAAAAATTACGACATTACGCTTAACAGCGGAACTTTGGGTATCGATACCTGCGTGGAAGTCATTAAAAACTTATATTGAAGCCGAAATTCGGTCGCATAAATTTTCATCGGAAAAGCAATAAATAAAACGTCTCCTTTAAAACTTTCGTCTTTAAGGAGGCGTTTGTTTTTTTCATGATTTGATTTTTTTTGTGTTTTTAACTTGCTGCTTTCAGTATCCCCACTGCTCGCCGGTAAATAAAATGAAATTACCCGACGCGTAACTTTCAGCGTTATAAGTATTATTGTTCACGGTGTTTTCGCTGAGGTTCGTCATCGCTTTCAATCCGCCCAGTCCGCCGCTGTACGCGCGGCCGAAATAGGTCGACGGAGAGGGGTAGTCGATGTCGTCGGTGGTGGCGGCGCCTGTGACTTTTGCAAGAACCGTGCAGTTTTCGGCTTTGCTGCCGCTTACGGTTGCGGTAACGTTCCAGTAAAGTCTGTCGCCGCTTGCGCCTATAAGTCCGCCTGCGTTCGCGGTCCAGCCTTCGGAAACGGCTGTTACGGTTGCTCCGTCTGCGGCACACGCGGTAACGGTGCCGACGTTAGAACCCACAAGTCCTCCCGCGGAAGCAATCAGCCATGCGTTTGCGCTTACAGAAGAATTCAAAACGGTTACGTCAGTAATGGTGCCGAAGTTCGCGCCGGCAAGCACGCCCGCGTATACGTCGCCGCGATCTTCGTTTTCTTCGTCCGTAACGAGTACCGTGCAATCTTCAAGCGTAAGGTCATAAACTTTACCCGTTACTACGCCGAACATTCCCGCATAATTGTAAGTGTTTTTATATCCGTCCCATTCAGCTACGTTGATTGTCGTTACCGAAAGGTTGGATACGGTATGTCCGTTTCCGTTGAAATCCCCGGAAAACGCGGAATTGTCGTCGATATTGTTTCCGATGGGCGCCCAAACCTTGTCGGTAAGGTCTATATCGTTGTTAAGTATGTAGCTTGCGGAAAGCGCTTCGGAAACGTTTTGCAACTCTTGTGCCGTGGTTATCTGATAAGGATTTTCCTTAGTACCCAACCCGTCGTAAAATTTAAGCTGAACCTCGTCGCTGTAAACCCTGTAAGGAACGGATGCCTGAAGCTCGTTATAACTTACCGTGGCGGTTTTTCTGCCCTCGGTTGCGGTGTCGAATCCGCTTACCATTTCGGCGGTAACGGTTACCGATTCCCCTTTGGTGTCGTCCGAATATACTATTTTCAACGTGACGTCATCAGGGAAAGCCGAATCTTTAAGCACGTTACCGTTTTCGATAAGACTTCCCGACAGTTCAAGCGATACCGCTTGTTTTTCGGATTCCGTACCGGTCTCGGTGTTCTCTTCTTTTTCGTCGCAGGCGGTAAGCGCAAAGCAAGTTAACACAAGCATTACCGCTAACAAAAAAGTCAAAAATTTCTTCATGTTTTTCTCATTGAATTTTTTATCGTATATAGTTTAATTCGATTGTCCGATTTTGTCAATTTTTTAATATAATATTTTTCCACTTATTTGTTTTTTTACTTTATATCAGTCGTTGATAAACTGCTTTATCTTACTGCTTTTATGAATTTTATGTAAATTTAATGCTTTATCAATTTACAGCGCAAAATTTTCTTAATTACATTAAGATATTTTTTTTGTAAATTTACATTCGGGATGGTTTGAACAACCGTAAAAAAGACCGTTTTTACTCTTACGCAAAACCAATTTTCCGCCGCATCTGGGGCAAATTCCTTGCTGAAGTTGTTCTTGCATTTTGTAAATATTTTCAATGTGTTCGCTTTTACTGACGATATTGGTATTTTTTAAATCGATAAGACAATTATAAAAATATTCCATTTTTTCTGAAGACAATAATACGCCGGTATCTTTGTTTACTAATTCCGGTAATTCGTCAATATAATGCACGTAGTCAGAATTTACATCGGTTATATCGGCTTGCGGCAGAAAAATCACTAAATTTTGAAAAACTTTTTTTACGTTTAGCTTTTTGGAAAGTTGATAAATGTGAGTAGAGTTTTGTTTTACCGGATTGTAAAATGTGTTTTTTTCATTACCGTAAGCCAATATTTGAATCCATTCGCGTTGATTGTCTTGTCCGTAAATTTTACCCGCATAATTTTTGGTTTCAATTACCCATATTCCGTGTGGGTTGATAAGCACATGATCTATCTGACAAGATTTTCCCGGTTCCGTTTCAAAAAGCAAATCATTTATAATGTATTTTTCACCGTTTATGGTCTTGCCCAAAATTTTTGATACTGCATTTTCTCCGCTATCGCCTTTTGATTCGGAAGTTTTCTGCTTTATTATAATTGCAGCTATAAATACAATAAATAAAATTACTAAAAACGCATAAAACATATATTTTTCTCCCGTATAAACATACTTATTATACCATATATATTATTAAAATTCAATATATTGTTTGAGTATTAAAAAAGATAGCTTTATAATCTTAAAATACCTCTTTTTTTTACAACATGAAAAATGTTAATAAGATAAAGGTTTAGGGTGTGACGCGCGAAAACTTATTTGAAATAATTGCTTTATTTTTTACTGCTTAAATTTTTTCAAACATTTAAAGATGAAGTCAAGAATTAAAATTTTTTGTTGCGGTTTTCCGACAAAAGAAATTTTGTGGGTGAAGCAGATGAACTTGAAACAGCTATAGGCGTTGCGCAAGGAGCCACGGCTTCGATACTACTGATTTTTTTGACTGAATACCTGCTTACGGAACTACTTGACATTTTCAGTGATACGCGGTAAACTTTTGCGTGGAAAATTAAGTGACGGGAGAGCGAACTTATGCAAAAAATAAGGATAGGGATTTTAGGATACGGAAATCTGGGGCGGGGAGTGCAGTATGCGGCTTCGCAGAATCCGGACATGGAAGTAGTGGCGGTATTCACGCGTCGCGATCCGTCGGAGGTAAGTACGGTTTTGCCTGTGACTGTGGAAAAAACGGATAATTTAAGTAAATATACGGATAAGATCGACGTGATGATATTATGCGGCGGAAGCGCCACCGATTTACCGAAACAGTCTGTACAGGCTGTGAAAATGTTCAATACGGTAGACAGTTTCGATACGCACGCAAAAATCCCGGCATATTTCGATGCGCTGGATGCGGCGGCAAAAGAAGCCGGTCATGTCGGCGCAATGAGTATCGGTTGGGATCCGGGCCTTTTTTCGCTTATGCGCATTTATTTTGAATCTTCCCTTGCGGATGGAAGTACATATACTTTTTGGGGAAAGGGTGTAAGCCAGGGGCATAGCGATGCGATTCGCCGTGTAAAAGGGGTAAAGGACGCAAGGCAATATACTATACCGGTCGAAAGCGCGCTTGAAAAGGTGCGCCGCGGCGAAAATCCCCGGCTCACAACGCGTGAAAAGCATACCCGCGAATGTTATGTTGTAGCGGAAGAAGGGGCGGACCTTGCCATTATCGAAAAAACCATTAAGGAAATGCCCGACTATTTTGCTGATTATAATACGACCGTGCATTTCATTTCGGAAGAGGAACTTCAAAAGAATCACAGCGGTATCCCGCATGGCGGTTTTGTTTTACGTTCGGGAAAATCGGCAACGGATAATAAGTTTCTGATGGAATTTTCGTTAAAGCTGGACAGCAATCCGGAGTTTACTTCCGGTGTTCTGGTTGCTTATGCGCGGGCGGTTTACCGTTTGGCAAAGGAAGGCAGAAAAGGTGCGGTAACCGTATTCGATATTGCACCCAAATATCTTTCCCCGATGACGGAAGAGGAACAGAGAAAACAACTCCTCTGAAAAACAAACAATTATGCAAAAGGAAAAGAGATTTCTTTCGTAAAGAGTTTGCAGATTGAAGTTATGAAATCAATAGCGCCGGCAAAATTTTGTTCAGATCAAAGATTTACTTGATTTCAAAACCTGTCAGACAGGTGTGTGTCAAGACGAGTGTAAGTAAAGTGCGCCGACTTGGACCAAGTCAAGCGCACGGCTT
>CALVUQ010000070.1 GCA_944363615.1 uncultured Clostridia bacterium
GATACTCAACTGATTCAGTGGAAAGGTTTTTTCGTTTTTCTTAATTGATTTGGCGATACTGGTTAGTCGCAACGCTTGACTGCTTTTGAGAAACTGGCTAGCGGCGATATTCAACTGCTTCAGTGGAAAGGGTAAGTCGCAATACTTAATTGTTTTTTTTGGACGTATTAGTCGCAACGCTTAATTGATTGGTTGATACTGGTTAGTCGCAACGCTTAATTGTTTTGTTGATACTGGGTTAGCGGCAATAATTTAAAACGCGGGAAAGGCGAAATGCGCAACGAAAATTTCTGATTTACCTTATTTTAGCCTGAATCCGATTTTATTTCTTAATAAGTCATACAGCAAAACGCTTTTAGCTTTGCCGGTTTTAATGATATCGATACCGATAAACACAGGATAGTATTTTTGCCGAGAGTTTCGAAAGATACGATTTTGGCTTAATTGTCGCCGTATTTTTTTATTCGGGAATTCGGGCTCGGTTTATTCTAAGTAGAATTAAAAACACAACGTATTTTTATGCCGTCTTATAGCGGGCGATAAATGCCTTGAACGGCGGACGGGAGGCCTTGACATGAACGGATTTTTACCCATGACAAGAGAAGAAATGGATGCGCGCGGCTGGGACAGGCCTGACTTTGTGTATGTTCTGGGCGACGCTTACGTGGACCATCCTTCCTTCGGACCCGCGATAATTTCACGCGTGCTTGAGAAAAACGGCTATAAAGTGTGCATAGTTTCTCAGCCGGACTGGAGAAACGGACAAGACATCATGCGTTTCGGCCGTCCGCGGCTGGGGTTTCTGGTGTGTCCGGGCAACATGGATTCCATGGTGAACCACTATACCGTAGCAAAAAAACGTCGTGATTTTGACGCGTACACCCCCGGCGGAGCGGTGGGCAAAAGGCCCGACTACGCCTGCACCGTGTACTGCAATTATATCCGCAGTTACTTTAAAGACGCGGTTATCATAGCTGGAGGAATAGAGCCCAGTTTGCGGCGGCTGGCTCATTACGACTATTGGTCGGATTCTTTGCGGCGGTCTGAGCTTATTACTTCTCAGGCGGACATTATTTCCTACGGCATGGGCGAAAGGTCGATTGTTGAAATCGCCGACGCACTGAATGCGGGACTTAAACCGCGCGAAATCACTTTTGTGCGGGGCACTGCCTTTAAATGCGACGACAGAAAGGTATTGGGCGAGTTTATCGAGCTTCCTTCCTTCGAGGAGTTGAAAAAAGACAAAAAAAGATATGCCGAAAGTTTTCGGATTCAGTACGAAAACACCGACGCGATTACCGCAAAAACGCTGGTGGAAAGTTACGGCGACTTCTTTGTGGCGGTAAATCCGCCCTCTTATCCGCTTTCCCAAATGGAAATGGACGAAGTTTACGACCTTCCTTACATGCGCGCGTGGCATCCTGTTTACGACAAAGCGGGCGGTATCCCCGCATTTAAAGAAATCAAGTTTTCGCTTTGTTCGTCCCGCGGCTGCTTCGGCGGATGTTCGTTTTGCGCGCTTACCTTTCACCAAGGCAGAAGGATTCAGGCGCGCTCGCACGAAAGCCTTGTGAAAGAGGCGGAACTGCTTAATCATGACCCCGATTTTAAAGGTTACATACATGACGTGGGCGGCCCGACCGCCAATTTCCGCGCGCCGTCATGCAAAAAACAGCTTAAGTCGGGCGTTTGTCCCAAAAGACAATGCCTTTTCCCGACAAAATGTCCCAATCTCGAGGTTTCGCACGCCGATTACGTCGCCTTACTGAGAAAACTGCGCGCTATAAAGGGAGTCAAAAAAGTTTTCATAAGAAGCGGAATAAGATTCGATTACCTTATGGCGGATAAGGACGACACCTTTTTTTACGAGCTGGTCGGGCATCACGTCAGCGGTCAGCTTAAAGTCGCGCCCGAGCACGTTTCCGACCGCGTGCTTAATCTTATGGGCAAGCCGAAAAACGCCGTTTACAAGGCTTTTTCCAAAAAGTTTTACCTTGTCACGCGTTCGCTTAAAAAAGAACAGTATCTTGTGCCGTACCTCATGAGTTCGCACCCGGGTTCGGGGCTTAAAGAGGCGATAGAGCTTGCAGAATATCTTCGCGACAACAATCTGAATCCGGAGCAGGTTCAGGACTTTTATCCCACTCCGTCCACGATTTCGACGTGTATGTATTATACGGGACTGGACCCGCGCGACGGCAAAAGCGTTTATGTGCCCAAGTCTCCGCACGAAAAAGCCATGCAACGCGCGCTTATTCAGTATAAAAACCCCAAAAATTACGACCTGGTGCGCGAGGCTTTGATTAAGGCGGGAAGGACCGACCTTATCGGCAACGGCGGCAAATGTCTTATCCGTCCGCCCAAAAGGGTCAACGCAAGCCGCGGAATCAAAGTTTCGCCCGACGGTAAAAAGATTACGGATAAAAAACGCAGATAAAACAGGTTTTGTACGGCAGTTGACGCCGCAAACGCAAAAAAATGCGCCCGATAAAATTTCTCGGGCGTTTTTCGCAATTAAAAAGAAAGCGATTTTCAATGCTTTTCCGATTGTCTTTTCTTTACCGCCGTGATATAATGTAGTGGTTAAGGCTGTTTGAGGCGAACGGTTTTTGTCCGTGCGCTTTAAGCGGATTAAACAAAAACTTTCTTAAGGGAAGAGTGCGACGGCTTTGTTTCCATGCGGGTATTTATGCCCTGCCTATGGCGTAATACGGCTTGCCGCGCCGAACGGAAGACAACACGGGAGAAACGCTTATGAGGAAAACAGGGTTCGACAACGACAAATATCTCGAAATGCAGTCAAGCCGCATTCGCGAGCGCATTGCGCGTTTCGGCGGCAAATTATATCTTGAGTTCGGAGGGAAACTGTTTGACGACTATCATGCCTCGCGCGTGCTTCCCGGATTTCAGCCCGACAGCAAGCTTAAAATGCTGCTTACGCTTAAGGATCAGGCGGAAATCGTCGTCGTCATAAGCGCGGAAGCTTTGGAAAAAAACAAGGTGCGCGGTGACCTGGGAATCACCTACGACCTTGACGTATTGCGCCTTATAGACGCATTCAGAAGCGTGGATTTATACGTGGGCAGCGTAGTGCTTACCCATTACCGTCAGCAGCTTCAGGCGATTCAGTTCGAGACCAAGCTTAACAATCTGGGCATAAAAGTCTACCGTCATTACCCGATTGAGGGGTATCCTTACGACGTGGCGCATATCGTAAGCGCTGACGGCTACGGCTGCAACGATTACATAGAGACTTCGCGTTCGCTTATCGTGGTGACCGCTCCCGGCCCCGGCAGCGGCAAGATGGCGACTTGTTTAAGTCAGCTTTATCACGACCACGAGCGCGGTATCAAGGCGGGTTATGCCAAATTCGAGACTTTCCCCATATGGAATCTGCCGCTTAAGCACCCCGTCAACATCGCTTACGAGGCGGCGACGGCAGATCTTAACGACGTCAACATGATCGATCCGTTCCATCTTGAGGCGTACGGGGAAACCACCGTCAATTATAACCGCGACGTGGAGATTTTTCCCGTTCTTAACAATATATTCGAAAAGATTTACGGTCAGTCGCCGTATAAGTCGCCTACCGATATGGGCGTGAACATGGCGGGTAACTGCATTACCGACGACGAAGCGGTGCGGGCAGCCGCAAACCGCGAGATTATCCGCAGGCACCTTCAGGCGCTTGTCGATTACCGTCAGGACAAGGTGGGGGAAGAGGTCGTATCCAAAACCAAACTCCTCATGAAGCAGTCGGGTCTGGACATTTCCATGCGCCCCGTGGTTAATGCGTCGCTTTTAAAGGCGGAGGAGACGGGTGCGCCCGCCGCCGCGCTGGAGCTTGAGGACGGCACCATCGTCACGGGCAAAACTTCCTCACTGTTGGGCGCAAGCTCCGCGATGCTGCTTAACGCGCTTAAAGTGCTTGCGGGAATACAGGACAACGTGTTTTTGCTGTCGCCCGCGGTAATCGAGCCCATTCAGAAACTAAAGACGAAACACCTCGGCAACAACAACCCAAGGCTTCATACGGACGAAATTCTGATTGCGCTGTCAATATGCGCGGTCACCAGCCCCACCGCAATGCTGGCGATGGAACAGCTGCCCAAATTGCGCGGCTGCGAAATGCATTCCACGGTTATACTGTCTCAGGTGGACGTAAACGTCAT
>CALVUQ010000071.1 GCA_944363615.1 uncultured Clostridia bacterium
TGGCCCAGCGACATTACGCTTTTCATCAACGACGTGGAAATCGCCACTTACACTTCCCCCGGCGATTACGGCGGCCGACGCGGCAAATTCACGCCCGATTACTGGCCGGTGACAAACACGCAGTTCGGTCAGCTTAAAAGGTTCAACGTAACGACCGAAGGCGTTTTCGACAATAACGTGCTTGTAAACAAGTCCGTTTCCTTCAACGACCTTGCCCTTGCCGAACATCAGTCCATAAAATTTTCCATAGGAGTGAAGCCCGACGCAGTTCACCGCGGCGGTATCAACCTTTTCGGCAAAAACTTCGGGGATTTTCCTCAGTCCAGCATCATGACTTTGACCTGATGTTAACCTTAAAACGCGCAAGCGCGCGATAAAACCCGCGATCGTGGGATAACCCGGAACGCATAAAAACCATCGCGCATGACGACATAAGAAAAAACAGAATTTTTTCCGAAGATGTAACCGCAGCTGCTTTTTTGCGGTTAACGGACACTAAAGAAACATGTGGAAAACTGAATTTTTTCCGAATATGTAACCTTTTAATATATAACCGCAGATTTCAGCGAATAGCGGACACTAAAGAAAACAGCCGCAGATTTTTTAAATAATCGCGGCAAAAGAAAAGCGCGACCCTTAAAAAAGAGCCGCGCTTTTTATATTGTTTTATCGTTTAAATAACGTAAAGCATACCGAATTATTATACGCTTATGAAAATAATCACGCCGGAACGAATTTTTAATCTAAGCCGCCTTTTGAAATACCGTTCCGCGATTCTGTTTCATCGGTTACTTAACCCGACGTTTGGTTTCATTGCGCAGGTATGCAATATCTGCCGTCACAGTTTGTGCGCGCCCAGCATACGCATGCTGTTAAGCACCGCAAGCACCGCCACGCCCACGTCCGCGAAGACCGCAAGCCACATTCCCGCAAGCCCAACCGCGCTTAAGACAAGCACCGCGGCTTTTACGCCCAGCGAAAAGATTATGTTTTCTTTCACAATGCGCATTGTCTTTTTTGCAATGCGTTTCGCTTTGGGTAAAGCCGAAAGGCTGTCGTGCATCAGGACCACGTCGGCAGCCTCTATGGCGCTGTCGCTGCCGATGCCGCCCATCGCCACGCCCACGTCCGCGCGCATAAGCACGGGCGCGTCGTTTATTCCGTCGCCCACGAAAGCGGTTTTATTTTTGCGGCCGAGGTATTTTTCCGTTATGCTGACTTTATCCTGCGGCATAAGTTCGGCCCGGAATTCGTCCACGCCCACTTCCCGCGCCACGGACTCCGCAGTCGCCTTGTTGTCGCCCGTAAGCATAACCGTGTGCACGCCGTTGGCCTTAAGCTCCGCGATTGCAGCCGCGGAATCCTTTTTGACGGTATCGCCGATGACTATTCTTCCGAGATATTTGCCGTTGCGCGCAACGTAAACCACGGTGTCCGACTCATGTCCCGAAACGAACTCCACCCCCAGCGAGCGCATGAGTTTTTCGTTGCCGGCGGCTATAAAGTCGCCCTCTTTTTCCGCAACGACGCCCATGCCCGCTTTTTCGGAAATAGCGTAACCGTCGCAATCCGCTTCGCCCGCCGCGGCGACGACGGATTTAGCCACGGGATGCAAAGAATTTTTCTCGGCAATTGCGGCTGCGGCCAGAATTTCGTCGCGCATGTTTTCGGGTACGACGTTTTTAACGGTAAAGCTGCCCTCGGTAATGGTGCCGGTTTTATCGAAAATAATCGTGTCCGTCTTATCCAGAATTTCGAAGTAGTTGCCGCCCTTTATGAGGATTCCCGCCTTGGCAGAGCCGCCTATCGCGCCGAAAAACGACAGCGGTACGCTTAAAACAAGCGCGCAGGGACAGGACACGACCAGGAAAGTCAGGGCGCGGTAAATCCATTTTGACCAGACCGACCAATCATTGTATGCAATGATAAGCGGGGGCAAAACTCCTAAAATAAGCGCCGCAAGCACTACCACGGGCGTATAGACCGCGGAGAAACGCGAAATGAAGTTTTCCGCTTTGGCTTTTTTTGCGGACGCGTTTTCCACAAGATCCAGTATGCGCGCGACGGTGGACTCGCCGTATTCCTTTTCGCAACGTATTTTTATAAGGCCGCTTAGATTAACGGAACCCGAAATCGCAGCGCTTCCTTCGCTGACGTTAACGGGCAGCGACTCGCCCGTAAGCGCGGAAGTATTAAGCGAACTCACTCCCTCTGTGACCGTGCCGTCAAGCGGAATTCTTTCGCCCGGGCGGACGACTATTATTTCGCCCGTCTTTACCTCTTCGGGGCTTACGACGATTTCCTTACCCTCTCTTAAAACGGTTGCGGTGTCCGGACGGATGTCCATAAGCGAGGCAATAGACGCGCGCGACTTTCTGACGGCGTAACCCTGAAAAAGTTCGCCTACCTGATAAAACAGCATTACGGCTACGGCTTCGGGGTATTCGCCCACCACAAACGCGCCCGCGCTTGCGATAAACATCAGAAGGTTTTCGTCCATGACGCGACCGCGGACAAGTCCTTTAACGGCTTTAAGCGCCACGTCGCCGCCTATAAACAGATAAAGCGCCACAAACAAGGCAAGATTGACGTAACGGTTCAGATCCGTAAAGCGGTAAATCGCAAAGAACGCGGCAAACAGTACGGCGGACGCAATAACCCTTATAAGTCCGAAGCTTATTTTGCTTTCCTTACCCGACATAATTATCCTATCGGCTCCTCTTTTTTAATCAGTAAACCAACTTGCAGGAAGGCTCCACCCTGCTTAAAACGCGCTCCACTTCGGGCACCACTTTATCGTATTCCGCTTCCGAAACGTCCAAAGTGATTTTTTGACCCATAAAGTTTACGCTTGCTTCGTTTACGCCCTTGATTTTACGAATGTTGCGTTCCATTTTTGCGGCGCAATCGGGACAATCCAGATTTACTACTTTGAATATCTTTTTCATTTCCGTTCTCTCCTTTTTTTCCTAATTCGTATTGATGAAATTTGCTTTGACTGATTATTTTTATTTCTTCCGCCGTGGATTTTAATCCCTCAAAGCGCTCTGCTTTCCGCCTTCCGTCGCACCTCTTTTTATCCGCATTTTCCGGCGCAGATTAAATCGCGCTGTAATCCCGACGGGAATTTTCCGACCTTCCTACTCGGACAAGTGTTCGATGGCCATCGCGTAAATCTTAAAGATATGATCGTCGTCCAAAGAGTAAAACACTTCTTTGCCCACCCTGCGCGACTTTACCACCTTTGTCTGCCTCAGTATCCTCAGCTGATGCGATACCGCGGATTTCGTCATGGACAACAGCTCGGCGATATCGCAGACGCACAGCTCCTCTATAAACAGCGCCGATAAAATCCTTGTGCGCGTCGAATCCCCGAATACCTTGAAAAGCTCCGCCGTGTCGTAAAGCATTTTTTCGTCAGGCATTGCCTTCCTTACCCTTTCGACCGCGCCGCTGTGCACCACGTCGTCGTCGCACTGCTCGCATACTACTTTATCTTCTCTGTCATCCTGCATCGGAAACGCCTCCTTCCCGGTTAAATTTTTTATAAAATTCTTGTACCCGTCTGCCATTTTATTTTAATAAGTTTTTT
>CALVUQ010000072.1 GCA_944363615.1 uncultured Clostridia bacterium
TCGTATTTGTTGCGGGAGAATCGGTCAAGCTTGTAAACGAGGACGTAATCGAACGATTTTTTGTCACTGTCTTTGAGCATCTTTTGGAATTGCTCGCGGTTGTCGTTTGTGCCGGTGGTAGCGCGGTCGATATAGGTGCCGACAATAACGATGCCGTTTCTCTGCGCGAATTCCCGTCATACCCTTATCTGGCCTTCTATCGACTGTTCGGTCTGGTTATTACTGCTGTACCTGGCATAGATTGTTCCTGTTTTCATGTTGTACCTCCGAAAAGTTTTTGGAGTATTGTAGGAATTAAACTCGCAGCCTTTTTGCGACTTTAAGAAAAAAGTCCCAAAAAATCTCAAAAAAGAACCGAAATATAAAATTTCGGAAGGCTGTCGTCTTTTCGACGGACACAACAAAACAGGAAAAGAGGGGCAGTCAAAGGCGAAAGGGGGAAGCCCCGAAAAATTATTGCGTTCATGGCATAGAAAAGCCGAGAGGAAATCCTCTCGGCTGAAAGTTTTAAGTGATAATTTTTCCCTTTGACGGCAACGAATTTTTCCGATACAAACAAACGGCGAAAAGACGGCTGAGATGTCTTTCAGGTATTTTTTGATACGGAACAGGTGACTTTACGGTGACAAACAGGTTACTTTTGCATACTCACGTATCTTTACTGTCCTGTTTTATAATAGAGGCAGGAGGTCGGAGATGAAGAAACAAGAAAAGCAATTAGAGATGGAAGTGAACGGAATTCCCGATTTGAGTAAAGCACCAAAAGATTTACTGCAACTCTTTTGTGAGGCGATGTTGGAAGTGATAGAGTTGTTAGATAAGGAATTACGATAGACTTATCAATTTGGTTTAATAGTCTTTTGTTTTATCCAGATGGGACTTGTCCAGGCAAATCTGCCGTCGTCAAGTTCCAATCGCAGATAGTAACAGTCTTCTTGTTGTTCGTGTTTATAATCGAAAAACAGTGCCGAAGGATGTTTTATTACGCAGTAATCGCGTAAATTCTTTACTATGGTGACCTTCTTTATCGGGGCGTCTGCAATTACATTGTACCAAATTGTAAGTTCGTCGTCTTTATCAATTTCAAATTCTTCGCCCATCCAATGCCCGTTTATTCTGAAATCTATTGTAATTCTGCCGCCCATAAAGCCGTAACATCGCCTTGCTTTCAAGGCGGCAAATATGCGTTCAAGAGTATTTTCTTCTGCCCATACGCCTGTAAGACCCGGGTAGTTGAATGGATATGGCGTATCACCGAGTATTATCCCGTTTTTGCAGAAGTGGTCGTCGGAGCCTGCAATGCACCCCATATGAGCGCCCCTTGCAAGTGCGTCCTGCCAGAATCCGCCGCGGCACATCGAATCGTTTTCGTTCGCAGGGTTGCCCATATATTCCGTCGCGTCGCCACGCGAGTATATTTCTATCAGCGGCGTTAAAAGATTATTTGGAATAGTGCTTAGGTCTGCCCCCGCAGACAAATGATACGTGTCGTGCGGTACGATAAGCATATCTTTCCGTTCAAGCGCCGCGCGCAGTTCGTCGGCGGTTATTTCGCCATCCCTTTTACCACGGAGCATTTCCCCCTCGTGTGAGCTGTAATAAATTATCATGTTGTTGTAAAAGGGGTAGGAGTCACGTTCGTAAGCAAGAATGGTGGTAAATTTCCCTGGCTGGTAGTACTGCTTTACTTTTGATTTTATTATGTCCCATTTGGAAGGGGAGCCAACCCACAATTCGGGCTTTCCCACACCTCCGTGGTCATGATCAGAAACTGCTGCAAAATCAACTTTCACATTGTCACGCAGATTGATAAAATATTCGTCTATCGAGGGGTTCCCGTCTGAAAGATTTGTATGTCCGTGCATCTCTCCGATAAAGTTTTTATATTCGGGTGCGGGCGGATCAAACATATGCTGCGCTTTATCGAGTGCAGCATAAAGTTTGCTCGGTTCGCTTTCGCCGCTATAAACTATGTCTGTAAAAGTTCTGCATCTGCCGGGCATATCGATACTTCTTGCTTGTTTTCTATCGGGATGTGTCATTTCGTTTTTAATCATTGTATTACCTCATTGGATTAAGTTTACTATTCTGCTGGAAAAATCGGGGGGGTAGCTAAATCTTTATTTATGGTAGCCGCTTTACGGTATTTGGAAGGCGTCAGTCCTGTGTCTTCCTTGAATATTTTTATTACGTGTGCAGAGTCAGAAAATCCGCAAGATTGAGCAATTTCAGCTACCGATTTTGATGTGGTTGTCAGGAGTTTTATTGCTTGATTGACCCGCAATTTTCTCAAATACTCAAACGGTGTCATCTTAAAGAGTTGTTTGAATTTTTCAACGTAGCAGGTACGCGATTCCATGGCGTTATGTGCAAGTTCGCTCAACGAAAAAGCTTCTGAAAGGTGTTGCTTCATATAATTCGTAGAGTTGATTATGAATATATAATTTTTTTGGCAGTGGCAATGTCTGTTGTATTGTATTGCTTTTCCATTAGAGCGGAAAGATAATAAATAAGAGCGATTTCATAAGTTTCAAAAATGATCTTATGTTCGGAATATTTGGCAAACTCTATAAGCATATCCATTTGAGATGTCAGCTTTTTAAGTTGCAGCGGGTTCAGTTTAAGGAATAATGCCGTTGACGCAATATGCTTTCTTATATTCAGGTTCTGTTTCGAACAGAATGGAGTAACCGTTGAGACTGTTTAGTTCGGAAGAATACTTTTGCAGGAGCTTTTATTCGATCAGAAGGTGAAAAATGCTTCCGGTGTCATTTTCCATCCAATAGCCGTGGGAAACTTTCGGAGGGATAACGAATACTGCTCCCGGTGTTACGGGAAAGTTTTTATCTTTTATATAGTACCGACCGCTGCCTTCAACGATTATATTCAATTCGTAAAAATCATGCTTATGCATCAGCAGCGGAAATTCATCGTTATGATAGTATGCAAGCCGCTCGCGCAAAGTAAAACGGGAGTCATTGAGATTGAATGATTCTGTCTTAACGTGTTTTGGTAAAAATTCGGGATAATCGAGCATATTTATCACTCATAGGATTCAATTATAATTCTTTTTCATAAAAAAGTCTATCGTTTCTT
>CALVUQ010000073.1 GCA_944363615.1 uncultured Clostridia bacterium
CTTACGCTTGTGTCGGGATCGCGCCTGCCGCAGGCCAAAGACGAAATCGTCATAACCAATTATATTTACGAGCATTTCAAGTACGCGGGACTTACCTATATGAATCCGTCCACGGGCGAAACCGTCAAAGTGGAAGCGGAAAGCCTTTCAACCCCGCAAAACATACTGGGGAAAATCATCAGTTTTTCCGACAGATATACGGGCAACGACAGGACGTTTACCATAGTGGGCGTGGCGGAAACGAACTTTGACAACTCGCAATATTCGCAGTATCTGCCGGGCGCGACAAGACAGGAATCCAGCGCGCTGGAAATGCTGACCATACAGGAAATGAAGACCAAGCTTAAATACAGCTATCATTCGCTTTGCTTTGTGTATCCCGGCGTAGTAAACGAAATGTACTCAAGCAATTCAAGCAAGAACCAGGCCCCGATAGGAAAATATTTAGGCGATTCGGGCAACTTCGGATTAGGCAACACCAATAATTTCTATTCATTCGGAACGGTGGCAAAACTCGACCAGTTTACCGATAAAGACGCCATCGTATGGACGGAGGGCGAAAAGACCGCGCTTGCCGCAGGCGAAATCATTGTGCCCTTCTCTTTCGGCTACGACAACAACACGGGCGAAAGCCAGGCCGACAGGATGATAAGCACAGAAACGGCAGAATATCTTATAAGCACTTTCGGACTGGAAGACTTTCAGGACGAAATCGGCAACTACAGATTAAGAGATATAGTTTACAGCTTGAATAATTGGGCCATAAGCAAATACGTGGACGAAAACGGCTATCCCGACAGCGAAGAATTCCGCGCCCTGGCGCAGGCTTACCAAAATTACAATTACGGCTTTACGGACACCGATTACGCGATGACGGAGAACGATTATAAGCAAATTTATAAAACTTATCTGCAGTCCAACGAATTTTTCACCGACGGAAACAACGTTTATCATCCGGGCGGTTATACCGTCAACGAATTCGGCACTGCGGGCTATATGATTGTCCGTCCCTTCGTTAAGGAAATTTACAGGCTGGAAGACGTGACTTCTTATATCGGAGCTTCGGGCGACGTAAGCCTTTCTTCCAATTACGATTACAACAATTCCGTTTCCGAAAAGTATAAGATAGTCGGTTATTATCTGCCCACGGCGGAAGTTTACTCCTACACCGATCAGCAAGGCAATCCCGCGGTGGATTACACCAACAGCAGCAACTCGATCGCAATCGTACCCGATTCCTATTACAATTTCTTCGAGACGGAAGACGCAGGCTATTACTCCTTTGCAATCGGTAAACTGCCCTACACCGACGCCTCGGCGGTCAAAAAAATAGTTGAGTTCAACTATACCGAGTTCGACGGCGGAATTTACTACTCGCTTAACAACGAGGTAAGCGTTATGCTGGATAACGTCAACAGCCTTATCGAACAGCTTGCCGACATACTTTTCTACGTGGGAATCTTCTTTGCCGTCTTTGCCGCGCTTATGATGTATAACTTTATATCCGTTTCCATCTCCTACAAAAAGCGCGAAATCGGTATTCTTCGCGCGGTGGGCGCAAGAAGCAGCGACGTCTTCGGCATCTTCTTCAACGAAAGCCTGATCATCACCATAATCAACTTTGTGCTTTCAAGCGTTGCGACTTTCGTGGTGGCGTTTGTAATAAACGGAGTTATCAGAAACGAGTACGGCTTTACGCTGACGCTGTTAAGCGTGGGAATAAGACAGTTTGCGCTTATCTTAGGCGTGGGCGTGCTGGTGGCGTTTATAGGCAGCTTCCTGCCCGTAATGCGCATTGCAAGAAAGCGCCCCATAGACGCCATTCAGAACAGATAAAGGCGCTGTTTGGTAAAAAAGTATATGCCGAAATAGCGGCGGACGGCGGAAAAGAAACGCCCTTCCCCTTAAAGAAAAAGACGCAAATCGTTTTTATAAGCGCAAAAGCGTGTTTAGCCTAAATCGACACGATATATGGGGATTGACGGAGATATAAGGCACAGTAAGTCAATAAAAATTACATTCCGATAGTATTAAAGCCATAGTCCAAATCGACTATGGCTTTGTTGCATTTATTCGTGCAACGGCTGTCCGCATTTATCGCAGAACTTTCCGTCTTTTACCTTTTCTCCGCAATGCGGGCATACCACCAAAAGTTCGGCGCCGCAATGGCGGCAAAATTTTGCCTCATCGTCGTTCGGATTGCCGCAATGCGGGCAAATATTTCCTTCGGTATTTTTGACGGCGCTTGCCATCGCGCTTATAGCCGGAGTGATCTCCTGCCCTGTTTCGTTAATTATGGGTACGGCTTCGTTTTTAACATAACGGGTAATTTCTTTTCTGAATCCCATCATACAAATCCCGCCGCCTATGCCAAGCATAGGCAGCCCGGCGATCATTCCCCAAAACAACGTCGGCATTTCGCCTTCCGATGTTGAAACCACCATATCGGCAAGCCCCATAATCGCGAGTCCGAGGCCGGCAACGGCAACAATCGCGCCGATAATTTTCAGCTTCCGTTTTGTACGCTCGTGTTTTTTCTTTAACTCGGCCTGTTGTTTCGCAGCGGGATCATCCATAAAATCTATCCTCTTGAATAATTCTATGGATTTATTTTAGCAAAAATTATATCTAATGTCAATAAGAAGCCATCAGCTCTTCTTGTTAGTTCTTTTTTATGTTGTCGATTTACGGTAACTATGCTAAAGCTGATTGAAATAAAACGATAAGATAAGCCGCGGTATCGGCTTTCACAAAAAACAAAAACAACGGAAAAAACTAAACCGAGCGTTCAGGTTAAAAACCGAAACGAAAAAAACCGCTTCGACTAATACGGTCGCGGCGGTTTTTGTTGTTTAGTCAAAAAAAGACAAAGCAGAAATCAAAATACATATTGAATTTTAACATAAAATATGATACACTCTTTAAAAACAACGAAAACGCGAATACGGAGGAAGTTATGCTGGAGATTAAAAACGTGTCAAAGACTTACCGTCCCAAAAAAGGCGTACCCGTAAAAGCGCTTG
>CALVUQ010000074.1 GCA_944363615.1 uncultured Clostridia bacterium
ATTTGCTTTTCCGTTTAACTTTAATTGAAATAATCCTTATAAAAAAGTACGTCCGTAACAGCCGAACGTACTTTTTTTTGTTATTTTTATTTATAATAAATTCAGTTGAAAGAGATTTTTTACTGCTCGCGCGTAGTGAACGACGTGTTATTCAAAACCACGTTTTCGGCATAGCGTATGGGGAAGTCGGTGCAGAGATTGCCGCATGCAAAACCGTGTTTTTCGCGGTCGGGCAGATATTTTTTGTTTACCTTTTCAAAAGTGCAGTTATTGAAGTAAATGTTTTTCAACTGGCAATCGGTTCTTCCCGCAAGGAATGGGAATTCCAGACCGCGGGAGTGGACGTTGTTAAAGTAAAGCGATTGTATGCCCGTGCAGGGGGCGGGTTTTTTATCGAAAACTTCCACATAAATCGGATTGCCGTAAACGCCGTCCATAACGACGTCCGAGAAATTAAGATTTTCGATAAAGGTCGATTCTCTGCCTTGGTCGGGTATTCTGGGGTCGCATAAATCGGGAATAAGTATGCTTACTCCGCACTAAGCGTCCGTCATTACCAGGTTGGAGAAGGTGCAGTTTCGGATAGTTCCGTCGCACAGCCAGCCTATCCTGATGCAGCCGGAGTAACTTGTAAGCGTGCAGTTGGTGACGGTAACTCTTTCGCAAACCTTGTTCTCGGGCAAAGAGTAATTGTTGGCGCGTATCACTATGCAGTCGTCGCCGCAAACTATGTTGCAGTTGGAAACGAAAACGTTTTTGGAGCAATTTATGTGTATGCCGTCGTTGTTGGGGTATTGTACGTCGGCCTCTATTTTGCAGCGGTCGAAGAAAACGTCCTCGCAGTCGCTTACCCAGTACGACCAGCCCGACGGCTGATTAACCATAGTCACGTCCGTGATTTTCACGTTTCTGCACCCCACGAAGAACACTACTCTCGGCGGAGTGGGGGCGTCAATGCGGCGGAATCTGGGGCCCGGTACGTCGTCGGGTACGGGCTCTACAAAACTTTTGCCGTTGCAATCAATGGTTCCTCTTCCCGTGATGGCAATATTTACGCAGTCCTCCGCGTAAATAAGGCACCCGCTGCGCCGTCTTGGCAGATTTTCGTGGTTGATTCAGGTGTTTGTCTGCTCGGGATAATCCTCGCACCTTGGCGAACCCAATAAAACACCGTCGTGCGATAAATGAAGTTCTATCCCGCTTCTCAGCCTGATGCTTCCGCTCATGTATGTGCCCGATGCGATTTTTACGACACCGCCGCCGGTAGCGGCACATTCTTCAATGGCTTTCTGGATTGCGGCGGTATTGTTGGTCTTTCCATCGCCAACGGCACCGTAATCCTTGATGTCGACAACCATTTTGCCCCTCCGTATTAAACTGTTTTTATAATAAAACCATTTATATCATAATTTATTTTTTAAATCACGTAATTTAAAAAATAAAATTCGATTTTTTTAGTTGTAGTTAAAAAATAAAAAAACGTGTTTTTTTGCGCATAAAAACGTTTTTTTCATTGCTGATTTTTAAAATAAAATATAATCTTGCATTTTTATTGAAAAAAATTGCAGTATGTGATATACTGCTAAAGTAAATTTGCAATTACGGAGAAGTTTTATGAAAAGGGATTTCGTAAAAGACATTTATGCTCATCCCGCCGATTTCGACGGCAAAACCGTTACGTTAGGCGGCTGGATACGCAACATACGCGACTCGAAAGCGTTCGGGTTTATCGACTTAAACGACGGATCGTGCTTCAGCAGCGTTCAGGTGGTTTTCGAGCGCGATAAAATAGCGAATTACGACGAGACGGCCGCGCAGAACGTGGGCGCCGCACTGATTGTCACGGGAAAAGTTGCGCTTACGCCGGGCGCAAAACAGCCGCTTGAAATCAAGGCGGAAAAAATCGAGGTGGAAGGTGCGTCTTCTCCCGATTACCCTTTGCAGCCCAAGCGTCACACGCCCGAATTTCTGCGCGAACAAGCCTATTTAAGACCGCGTACCAATTTGTTTTCCGCGGTGTTCCGCGTGCGCAGCGAGGTTGCTTTCGCAATACATTCGTTTTTCCACAGTCGCGGTTTCGTGTATGTCCATACGCCCATAATTACCGCTTCCGACTGCGAAGGAGCGGGCGAGATGTTCCGCGTGACAACCATAAATCCCGAAAATCCTCCCAGGGACGAAAACGGAAAAGTGGATTACTCCAAGGACTTTTTCGGAAAGCCCGCCAATCTTACGGTGTCGGGACAGCTGTCGGGCGAAACATACGCAATGGCGTTCGGGAAAATTTATACTTTCGGTCCTACTTTCCGCGCTGAAAATTCCAATACGGCACGTCATGCCGCTGAATTCTGGATGATAGAACCCGAAATCGCTTTTGCCGACCTTAACGACGATATGCAGCTTGCCTGGGACATGATAAAGTATATTATCAATCACGTCTTAACAAATTGCAAGGCGGAGCTGGAGTTTTTCAACAAATTCGTGGACAAAACGCTTTTGGAGCGTCTTAATTTTCTTAAAGGTGCGGATTACGCCAAAGTTACCTATACCGAGGCGGTGGATATTCTGCTGAAATCGGGTAAGGAATTCAAGTATCCCGTTTACTGGGGCGCAGACCTTCAGACCGAGCACGAGCGCTATCTGACGGAAGAAGTTTATAAAAAGCCTATATTCGTGATTGATTACCCCAAAGAAATAAAGGCGTTTTACATGCGCCTTAACGACGACGGCAAAACCGTTGCCGCAATGGATTTGCTTGTCCCGGGCGTAGGCGAAATAATAGGAGGCTCGCAAAGGGAAGAGCGTCTTGACGTGCTTACCGCGCGCATGAAGGAGCTGGGCCTTAAGGAAGAGGACTACTGGTGGTATATAAATCTTCGCCGTTACGGTGGAACCAAACACGCGGGATTCGGCCTCGGGTTCGAACGTATTATAATGTATCTGACGGGCGTCAGCAACATCCGCGACGTCATACCGTATCCCCGTACC
>CALVUQ010000075.1 GCA_944363615.1 uncultured Clostridia bacterium
ACCTTACCTTTTCCACCGCCTCGAACAATTTAAGTTCGGGGTACGCGCTTTCCATGTATTTTATCTGCGCGCCCGTGGCGATTACGCTTATCATAAGCACCTCGGGCTTGCCGTTTTGACTTTCCACGTACGCTTTGCGCGCCGCCAAATCAAGCTTTACGTTTTTCCCGAAAAAGTTGAGGTTTTCAAGAAGCGCGGTTTCGGTACCGTCGCCCATCATCATCAGCGCGGTGGAAATATCATACGTTTCCTCACCGATAAAACTTATGTTAAGCGGGTTTTCAAACTCATACCCGCCAAGCACGGTCCTTATTCCGAGAATAATATCGTCCTCTTTGTCCGTCGTTCTGTACCCAACGAACGACACTACCTTGTTGCCCGCGCCGTCCACGTACCTGTCCTTTATCTCTTCCACGCGCCTGAGCGAATTTGCGGCAGGATCGCTAAAGCGGAAAGACGCGTAAAACACGGTATCGTTGTCGCCGTAGTTCTGGGAAATCGCAGGCTCCGTAAGCTTGCTTATGCGGTAAATACTGCCGTCGGCAAGACTGCCCGTTTGATCGGGCGCGCCGCCCTTAGTGTTCTTTTCAAGGTACTTGTCGCCGCGGAAAACAAAGTCATTGGTATAAGACGGAGTATCACCCGTTATGACGCTTTGCGGCCATATGGTGCTTGTCAGATAACTTATCCTTGCGCCGTACTCGCCGAAATTCAATGTCGTATCCCGCCACACGTCCACGTTAAGCTTTTTAACTTTGGGCATGGCGTAAGCTGCAATAATTTCAGCCTTTGCGTCCACCTTGTTGACGCCGTTTTCATACGGTGAATAGCCGTTCATGCCCGCGTTTACTATAAGCAGCACGCTAAGCACCGCCGTAGCCAGCCCCAGCACGCAAATCGCGACGATTGCCGAAATTCTTTTAATCATGACTTCTTCCTCCCTTTACTCCGTTTACGGAAACGAACAAACCCTTCCTTTACCGCCTTTGTTGCGCTCGGGCGGACGGCAAAACTACGGCATAAACCGACGCTTTAACCGTTTTTCGTAAACGCAAACGCGCTTTTCCCTTCCTTTTTTACCGTCATGACGGAACTTAATCCGCCTTATGGAATAATTTTACAATATAAATTCCGTTTTGTCAATACCCGTTTTTATCATGCCGAAAAAGTTTCGCCGCGCATGCGCTTTTTTTAACGAAACAAAAGCGTAATGACAGCTTGGCTGCAGCGCTTAAACGGCGTTTTACCGAAAATGGCGCGCAGGATAACCAACGCGAATAAAATCCGATTAAGCCAAAACAACCGTTCCGCAATAAAAAAACGACGGCCGTAACAAAGCCGCCGCCGTAAACGCAAGTAACTTAACTTTATATTTCAGAGTAAAAATACGATCAGTTGTCGGAGAACCCGAGGTTAACGTCGGGATTTTCTTTAACGAAGCGATTAAAGGCGTAGCGGGAAAACAGCGGCACCCAGATGTAGTATAAGAAAATGCCGCCCAGAAGGAAGAAAATGGCGAAAATACCCGAAGCATATGCGGTGAACACGGCGTCCACTATAAAAATATAGGTAAGCGCCGAAGCCGCCGCGCCGTTGACCTTTGTCCAGATTTCGGAATTGGCCATGGTGCGTTTGTTTTTTACGCCGAAAAACGGATTGGGCTTAAGGTCGGGCAAAAAGTTTGAGAGTACGCAGAAAATTATGCACAAAAGCGTGCACACCATCGATATGTAGTCCATTTTGGTGAACACTACCGTAACGTCCATTTTGCTTACGGTAAGGTAAACGATCCACATCATCACCAAAACGTAAACGCAGCTTAAGACAAGCGTGGCGATCACGATAACCATAAAATTGTCCGCGATAAGCCCGCGCCCCCTGAGAGTGCGCGCAATGACGAGTATGATAAAAGGAACGACGCAGAAAAGGCCGACGAAATTTATCTGATACACGTCCAGCTCGTAGTATTCTTTAGTAGCGATATCCATAAAAATAAACGGACTTTCCACAAAGCTCTGAACGAAAGCGACGACGATAAGCGGCAAAACGCATACGATAAGCACTATTGAGGAAAACCATCTTTCTTTTCTTTTCATTGATCCTCCGCCGTTCTTAAAATACGGCTTTTTTCCTTATTTTATACCGATAACATTTTTATTATAACATTATTGAAAAGCGCTGTCAATACATATGACGTAAAGCGGCGGCAAAGAAAGCCTGCTCTTTATCGCGGACGCCCGAAGCCATAAACATAACCCGAATTTAATTTCCCGCAGCTGTTTACGACGCGAAAAAGCCCGCATGTTTCGGCGGGCGTAATTTTTCGGTTATTCTGAAGGAATTTTTTCGGTTATTCTGAAGGAATTTTTTCGGTTAAGTCTTCAGCGGACTCGGTTTTTTCGGATTGGGCAACGATATTTTTCTCGTCTTTCGGCTGAAGAGCGGAGTTTCCGTCACCGCCGTCCTGCTTCTCCGATTCAAAGACGGGTTTTTCGTGAACGGCGGAATTTTTCCTTTCCGCCGCACTGCCGATACATATATTGACTATACATGCGGCAAGCGCAAAAACCGACAACACCAATCCGACAATCGTGGTTCCGCCAATGCGGGAGTTCCCTGCGGCGTTCACGATCGTGTTGTCCTCGAACAGTTTTGCAATCACCACGTTAATCACGAGATAGGCGACATATCCCACCGTATTTCCCGTAACCAGTCCTATGACGTTCATACCGGTTTTGCGCCTGTTAAGCGACGCCAGCATGAAATAAATTGCCAGAACGGCAACGACGGCGATAACGGCAAACACAAAGAATTCCGCGACAAGCAACGCGCTTACAGTAAGGTCATTGCTGCTGACCGTGTCCACCTTCATAAATCCCACAACGAACAGGTATAACGCCATAATTTCGAATAAACCGTATTCCGTACTT
>CALVUQ010000076.1 GCA_944363615.1 uncultured Clostridia bacterium
AAACTGTTTCAATTAAAACCATTATAACGCCGTTTACTCCGTTTGTCAAGATTTTTTTAAAATTTATTCATTATTTTTTCGCAGGCGATAAAGCCGTTTACGCTTTAATAAAAACGCGGAAGAAAAAAAACAAAATCGGTTGCGTTATTGCGGCACTGCGGACCGTTTAATTTTAAATAAAAAAACGGACGCAAGAAAAAATTTACCCGAACGCCCGTTTTACGGATTTCACGTTTGCGCGTCAAAACTCCACATTAAGTCGATTTCTTTTGATTTTTTTCGGGATCGGTCTTTTCTTTCTCCGAAGAAAGCGTTTGCGTAGCATTTTCCTTTTCTTCCCCGACCAAAGCGCGGGATTTTTCCGCCTTTGCGTCCGAGTCGGTTGCTTTTTCGGCCGAGTCGTTAAAAGCCGGTTTCAGGGAAGTTTTTTCCGCAGACGGAATTTCTTTTCCGGCGGCAGAAACATCGGAAAAGTCTTCCCCGGCGGCGGAATCAATGTAGGATTCGGACTTCTTTCCGTCGCCTTTACGCAGAAATCCCTTTAATATTTTCAACCAGTTTCTGAACTGCTTAAGGGGCAGGGAGCAAACGAGAATAAGCGCGCCTGAGGTAACCGCGCACACCACCGCCTTTACTATCAGCATAAGGACTCCGTTTGCGGGTATAAAATAACCTACCGTAAAAGTCACGGCGCAAACGGCGGCGGCGACAAAGACCAGCAGTATATAGACAAGATAGTATTTTTTGACGCTTTTGTTAAAGTAATATTTAAATACAATAAAAGGCTCTACCGTCAGATTGCAGACGACGTTGCTGACTATGGTTGCGATAACTATTCCGGGAAGGCCTATCGCGATGACAAGCGCAAAATCCAGGCCGATGTTAATCGCCACCTCGAAAAACGGCTTGTATCTGTCCTTCCAGAACAGACCCGTAGTTTCCCTGAACGCTCCGATTATGGCGCGCGACTGCATGACGTAAAAGTTTATCCCGATAAGCAGCATGGTCGCAAAAGGCAGGACAAGCTCTTCCCCGAAGAATATACTTACAAAATCCTGAGCCAAAGCGGTGTAACAGGAAAAACAGAAAATAAGAAACGCGAAAAGAAAATAACTGAGGTCGCAAAACACTTCGTATGCGCGCTGCTTGTTGCCCGCGGCTATAAGGTTGCCTATGCTCGCCCTGGTAGCCGTTACTATAAGCGTCAGTACAGAAGTCAGTATAGTCGTAATATACGCGTAATTGGAGTACAGCCCCAGCGCCGTCAGTCCCAAAAACGCGGAAATGAAAATGTTGTCCGTGCTGTTGACCGCCACTCCGCCCAGCTTGTGCCCCACCATAGCCGCCGTGTTTTTCACAAGCTCCTTTTTGTCCGTGTCAGACAGCTTGGGCGCCTTGCCGCGTATTGCGGGATAAAGCCTGTGCGAAATAACCGTTATCGCAACCGACTCTATCAGCGTGAAAAGCGGTAATACCGCAATGTAAAGTAAATAATTCCTCGACAAAGCAAGCACTATAAGCTGTACGGCGTTAAGCGCGATAAGGCACACCGACGAAACCTTGGTTTCTATGTCGTTGCGCTGGTTGGCGAATATCAAGGCCCTGCGATGCGCGAAGAAGTACCCTGCCGAAGTGTTGAAAAGATATATCACGTAAACCAGGTTAAGATTAACCTCAAGCGTCGTACCGCCGTTCATGAGATACGGCAGAAGCGGAATTATGGCAAGCCCGACGACGGTAATCACACCGCCTATTATCCAGTAAAACTTTTTGTAAATGCCGATAAGCGACTTTATCTTTTCCGTGTCGCCGTCCGCAACGGGCTTGTACATGCTGTACACTATCGCGCCGCCTACACCCAGCTCCGCCAGCGACAAAACCTGCAGAATGTTGGAAAAAAGCGTGTTAAGCCCCAGATACTCCACGCTTAAAAACCGCACGAACACAATGCGCACGGCAAACTTCAGAAGTATCTGAACAAGCATATTAAGCGCGGCAAAAAAAGTATTCTTCGCGCTGTTTTTCACCCTTGACTGAGTCATAATTTTATATGAATTTTTTTATTTTTTTTTGTCGTTTTCAGCGGTTTTTTTAAGTGCCCATCGCCAGATTTTATTTTCCTTTTCTATAATATAACCTAATTGAGCGAATCGGATGAAATAGAACCATAATGATTTTCCCTTTTTTACGTCCATACCTATTCATAACTCGACTTAAATACAAAGTATCGTCGTTGAGAGCATAGCTGTTATTAAACAAATGAATCGTGTATGATTTATCGGAAACAATACTCTCCTTCGTTTCACCGTTAAGAGGCGATAATATTTCTTTGGGATAAACGGTTAATCCGTTAAGTTTTTGAAAACTACCGTCAGGAATAAGGCCGAATTTGTCCATTGTCCTTTCGGCAATGGGTTTAGGCAGCACAATATCTCTTAAATTAACGTCATTCCCTTGGGGAAATTGCAATTCGTCAAAATAATGCAACATCTCCTTAACCCACTTGCCTTCTTTAACGCTACCCATTATTGCGCATTCCAATAAAGGTCTTTGCGAAGTATGCGCTCCCTCAAAAGAAGTAAAAGCTTCACAATTAAGCAGGTCATCTAACTTTTTCAAAATCTTTACGTCACAGTCAAGATAAATTCCGCCGTACTTGCACAACACGAAAAATCTGACGTAATCACAAACAAATGCCCATTTTTTTGCCTTGTAAGCTTGCATAACATAT
>CALVUQ010000077.1 GCA_944363615.1 uncultured Clostridia bacterium
TTTTCACTTGGAGATACGCCAATTGAAGTTCCCGCAGGGGTAAGAGAACCGGTTTTTCCTTATACTTGGAAGTTTTTTGTGAAATCGCCGGGAGGAGAAGCTCTTCTTGAGCCCGACGAGAAATTACTTAATGAAGATGATTATATAATCCAAAGTAATTATTATCTTTATAATGATTTAACTCAAGAATGGGAACCATTTGGTATACCATGGTTGGAAAAAGGACAGGTTTTCAGACACAGACTTGAAATAAGGGTTAAACAACTAAAAGATAAAAGTCACTATGACGGTTTTAAGGAAATATGCGAAGATGTTTATTTGTGTTTGTATTTTTCATATAAAGGTATTTAAAGGAGGTTTATTATGAAAGAGGGTTGGACAACAAGATGGAAGGCATTGTTTGTGTGGTTATGCGGTTATCTCAATATTGTGGCATTTGCGTTGGTAGGCGGCTATATGATTGTGAAGTCAGACGACGAAGAACTTAAAAATACTTCCAAAAAAGTTTTAATCGTTACGCTGATTTTTACCGCAATATCGATGTTTTTGTCGCTTTACAACAATATCGGAGGCATGGCGGATAATTATTATTCGTCTAAAGCTTATTCGGCTTATGACATTATGAGTAATATTACGAATATTGCCAAAATAGTGGTTTTTGCGGTTTGTGCCGCAATATCTTTCTTTAAAAAAAGAACCGATAAACCCCAACTGCCGACCGAACAGAAAACCATAGATTCTTCTGTACGGGAAGAACAAAAAGACTGATTTTAATAAAACAGTTACCGATAATTATACTGAAAAAATTGTTTGTCGTATAAAATCAGATAATTATAAATAAAGAAAAACAGACGAAGTAAAATCGTCTGTTTTATTTGTTTAAATCGAATAGAAAAACCATATAAACAAAGAACAGGCAATATTTTCCCGTAACATATTGAAATTTGTTGAAATATGTGTTACTATGTAATCGGAAATAGTTTTTTATCATAAAAAGTTTTTAAGCTTCGGATAAAAGAATTTAAGGAAAACATTCGTGTCTTTATAAGCGGCGTACAACGATTTTCCACCTGAATCGGTTTAAATAAGTATATATTCATGGAGTCAGAAAATGGGAGAAAGGCAAAAGGTTTTAACCAAGAGGTTTGTGGCGATAACGTTGGCGTTATTATTGCTTGCAGGCATAATTTTCGTAGTGTGGGGAATACCGCGTATTCAGGCAAAACGCAACTGGTATAAAGAGCCTGAAAGCATAAAAGTGACGATATACGTTGACGATACCGATCAGGGGCAAATAACCACGAATTTAATAAAATGGGATGGTGAAAGAGAAGTGACCAAGGTCAGATTTACGGGATATCCGAGAGATGTTGAAGATTTAACAAATAATCACCCTCCTTCAATTAAAATTGTCGCAAGGGATGGTGTGGTTATTGTAAAAAAACATGTTCCTGATAAATCGAATATAGGTTATGTAAGGAAATTTGAAACAGATTTTAATGGAACTATAGAGGAAAATTATAATAATTGCGTTTATTCTTATAAATTTTATAAGACAAAGGAAGAAGATCACAAAGGCTTTTTTGCCCAAATGGAAGTAAATATTATTTTAGATGAATGAAAGAAGAGCAGTTATATGGGTTGTAATTTGTAAAGACGCGAAAAAAGGAGGGTGTTAGTATGGGAGAAGAATTGACGCCTGCAAAGAAAAAACCTTCAAGGTTACTGAAAGCGCTGAAAATAACGGTAATTGTTTTCTTTTCGTTAATATTATTGATAGTGCTTGCGGGGATTATTATTTGCACAGGATATATTGACAGAAGCAAAGTTACGATGGAAGAACACATTAAGGAGATTTCCGAACGCATAGAAGAAAAATACATGCCTAAGTATAAAGATTTTACTTCCTATTCGGTGTATCCCGTATACGACGAAAACGAGGAAGTGTACTGCTATCTGGTGGAGTTCGAGCCCGAAGGCTTTATGTATGTACATGCAAACGAAAAGGTTTATTTCACGGCAATTCTCGGTACAGGCGGACCTTATACAAGGAACACAGATCCAATGAACGGTTGGACCGAATACAGATTAGAAAAGAATGAAAATGGCGAAATGGAAAGAGTTTACGAAACCGATGAAAACGGAGAAGCAGTCAGATATCTTGTAAGTCCGTTTAAGATGGCAAAGATAAAAAACGAAAGGCTGTATTTATTATCCGCGAATCTGGAAGAAGACGGTTGCAGATTTCCTGCGGTAAAAAGGGGAGATAAATACGTTAACGTTATTTCCATGGAGGAAATGGATTATACTCCCGGGGGAATTATGACGGAGTATCCTTTTGTTGGAATTGGTTTTATAACAATTAAAGCAAGCTTTGATTTATAATTAAAATAAAGGAGGAAGAAATATTTAAAATAAATTAATCGGATGCAAAATATAAACACTGCACCTAAACAATACAATAATTTATGTACAAAAATTCGCCAGTTGCATTTTTGAAATAAAAGAACAGCGAATGTAAGATAATTTTTAACTAATAAAAAAATACGGACTCTTTATAAGAGTTCGTATTTTTTATCTGTGGCGGAGAGAGGGGGATTCGAACCCCCGGTACCCGGTTAGGGTACGCACGCTTTCCAAGCGTGTGCCTTCGACCACTCAACCATCTCTCCAAGCGCCGAAATTTATTATAACAGAACGGCGACGGATTGTCCAGCGGTTTACGTTAAAAAATTAAAAGTTATTTCCCGTACGCACGGTACCGGATCGGAAAGATACGGCCGGCATAGGCATTTAAGCTTTTTAATGGGAAATATTCAGATTAAATCATCAAGGATTAAAAAAAGACGAAAATACTGATGGGAGAGGTCAAGAAAAATAAGCAAGCTTCTGTAAGCTAAGCAGGATAACGGCAATTTTTAAGAGTG
>CALVUQ010000078.1 GCA_944363615.1 uncultured Clostridia bacterium
TGTTGCCGTCTGCCGTCCAGACGCCCACGTATTCGTCCTGCTCGATAACGGGCTCGGGCGCGGAAGTGTAAACGTCGGTAACGGGTGTACCCTGATCGCCCTCGTAAGTGACGTTGAGTTTGCCTTCGTTAATGCTGAAGATAAACTCGTCGGGCCAGCTGCTGACTAAAAGCTTGCTGCCGTCCCAATTGGCATCGTAACTGTAAGATTTATCCTTATAGGTAACCTTTTCGGCGTCGGTGTCGACGAACACGTAATCGGCAGGATCCGCGTCGTTAACCCACCAGCCTTCATTGTCGCCCGCGAAAGAGTTAATCTGACTGACAACGTCGTAACCTTCCTTGACAAAGGCATGGAACTCGTCCTCGTCATCGACGAAAACGTTGCCGTCTGCAGTGACGGTATATACGCCGTCTTCTACGCCGACGAAAGTTACTTTATCGGCAGCGAACTCATAAGTGCCGTAATAAGTCGAATAGCTTTCCTGCACAAGACCGCCGAAACCGTCGAGGATAACGGTGTCGTATCCGCCAAAGCCGTCGGCCGCATTAAACGTACCCTGCTTTCCATCGCGCTCGGCTTTTTTATAGGTTTTTCCAGTAAGGTCAAGCACTGCTGCGCCGCCTTCGCCGTTATCGAACACTGCGGTTGTACCAAGCATATAGTAAGCTTTGGTCTCGCCGCCCACGGTAGCGGAGCCGAAGCCGTCAAGAGTGATCTTGTCGGAGCCGCCGCTTAAGGTGTAATCGCCGCGCTCTTCGGCAGCGAATTCCATTTTGTACGAGCTGACGATTTTTGCAATATACTCTTTATCAAAGGCGGTGATGGTAACAATGTTGTCAGTTGCTACCGTACCCTCAATAACGGCATAATCAAACGCCGTGAAGTCCTCGGTAAAGACGTAAAGGACGGAATCGTCCTGAAGCGTGTAAACGTAGAGGTAATTGGAATCGTCATTGTAATAGTAACTGACGGATTTCATACCCTTTACAAAAACGCCTTTATATCCGTTGGTAACGCTGCTGTCGCCCGTAACCACGATATTACCTTTAGCGTCGATAACGGCGTCAGCGGTTATCATATCGGAGTAGCTGTAAGACTTAAACTCGATTTTATACGCATCGCCTTCGGCATACATTCTGGCGTAATACTTGCTGCCGTTGAAAGAGGTAACGAAACCGCCGTCGGTAATCGACAGAATATTGGTCTTATCCTTGTTGTAAACGCCCGCATAATCTACGGGAGCGGCTTTATCGAGAACGTATGTGTCGGTCAAGAATTCTTCGCCGTATTCATCGAAATGGCCGTGAGTTAACTGCATAACGTCGCCGGTAACAAGCAAAGTGAACGTTTCTCTGGAGGTAAAACTTCCTTCCTTGAAAGAAATGGAGCCTGCAACCGAGTCGTAAGTATAAGTTATTTCGTCTAATCCCATGAGGTTTACTTTGCCGTTTTCAAAATAAACCATGATTTTTTCTTCGTCGTTGTACCAAACGCCGGTATAGCTTGCTTCGGAAACGAAAGTGGCAACATAAGTGCCGTCCGCAGTTACCGCGCCGCCGCTTACCGCCTTGACGCCGCCGTTATACCAGCCGAGGAAAACCTCTCCTTCTTCGGAAGCGGGTGCGGAAGGAATATCCGTAACTTCGAACTTAGCGTCGGGTCCGATGGCGATGTACTTGGTGTCAATCACTTCGCCGTCTGCCTCGAACTTAATAATGTACGAAGTCTTGACGAAATTCGCAACCAGCGTCATGTCGGCTGAAACGGTATTCTCGTCGGTGTCGAAAAACTCGTCGCCATTATACCAGCCGCTGAAGGAATATCCGCCCATGTCGGGTTCCTCGGGCAGCTGATCCTCGCTGATTGCGGCGCCCGGACGGACGTAAACGGTTTTAACGATGTTGTCGCCTACTTTGAACTCGACCTTTTTAAGCTGAACCACGGTTGCCGATGCGGTGACGTCGGCGGTAGGCTTGTACCCTACGGTGATTTCGGTTTCGCCGCTGAACCAGCCGTCAAACGCTTCGTCAGCGTCCACGGCAGGCGCTTCGGGCAGATCCTCTGCGGTAAGCGCGGCGCCCGGACGGACGTAAACGGTTTTGACAACGTCGTCGCCTACTTTGAACTCGACTTTTTTAAGCTGAGTGAAAGTTGCGGTGGCGGTGACGTCGCCGGTGGGGACGTAGCCGACTTTAACTTCGGTTTCGCCGCTGAACCAGCCGTCAAAAACCTTATCGACGCCTGTAGTCGGATCTTCCGGCATGTTGTCGGCGGTAAGAGCATTGCCCTTTTCGACTTCCGCCTCCTTTACGGTGTTTCCGTCGTTTACGAACGTGACTGTGTAAGTCTCGGGCGAAGTGCTCACATCGTCGTCACAAGCAACGGCGAACATCGCAAAAGCCAGAATAACGCTTAAAACAAGTACGATAAACTTTGCTTTTTTCATTGTTCTATATCTCCTTATAAAAATTTTGTACGAAACTTAGATAAATATAAAATGCGCTTTCATGACGGATTTTATCAAGCAAGTGCCGGAGCGGAGACCGAAGCGGAAAGTAATTAAGTTAAACATCGTATAGATACGGAAAGCAGTCGATTATTCTTTGTAAACGACGCCGGACCATACGGAATTGTCCTCGATGGAAACGGCGGTGAAGCTGAACGAAGAAGTCTCGTAATTGAATTCCATTTCAATGTTCTTTCCGTTGCAGACGGCGGTAAGAACGTTGTTGCGGTAGTCGTACTTAATGCCTGTCATTTCGTTGCCTTCGTAAGTGCCGGTGCCGTCGGCGTTGATGATGACTACGCGGGTAGTCGCGCCGTCAAGGCCGGTAATCGTACCCGACCAGGTGCCGGTAAACGCGGCGGGCAAAGAGGTAGAAGCGCTGCCCGTACGGGTAAGCGTTACGTTTTTATCGGAGTAAACAAGCGTAAGCGCGTTGTTCTCCCCTATCGTAATGGTGTAATCGGTAGCGCCCAGCTTGAAGAATATGCGACCGGAGCCGTCATAAAGACCGACGAAAGGATTGCCGTTCAAAGTGCCGGTGCCGTCGGTGTTGACGTTAAGGGTAACATCGGCGTTTCCGTCGTTGCCGGTATAGGAGCCCGAAACCGCGGGATCAAGCGTAGGAATTTCCTGAGTGCCCGTGTAGCCTTCGCGGTACAAAACCTGTTCTCCGAGGTAACCGAGCTCTTTGCTGTAAACAATGTTTTTGTCGTAGTAGAACACGAGATCGGCGCTTTGCATGGAGTTGAAGACGACTCTTATGCCCGTTGCGGTTTCGGTATAGGTACCCCACTCGCCCCAGTTGAAATTATAGATCTTGTTATCGGGGTCCTTAAGGTAGAATAAGGTTGCATGGCCGAAGCCGTCCACAACAAGCTTGTAGTAGTGTTTGTAAACCGTTACGCCGCCGACGGGATCTTTGTCGTCCAGTCCCCATACGCCCTGATAAGCGTCGGGAGTAGCCGCCGTAATCGAATAGCCGTCCGCCTGAGCCGCAGCGTAATCGAAAGCAAGGAAGGTATCGTCCCAATAGTAGATGCTGACTATTCCGTCCGTAACCGTATAAATGCCTTCTTTATCGCCGGTGACGCCGCCGATACCGTCGACGACTACGCTGGTGCCCTCAAAGGTGTAATTGCCCTCTTCGGGTCCGATTTTGTTAAGGAGATAACCCTCGTAAGTGGGATAATCCTCGTCGAATTCCACGTAATAATCCACGCCGTTGACGGTTACTCGTTCGTTTTGTTCGAAAGTACCCACGATTACCGCGTCGGGAACATAAGTGCCGTTCTCGAGAAGATAAGCCTTAGTGCCGTTGTAGAACACCATGGTATCCTGGCCGTCGATGACGTAGCCGCGCATAATGCCGTCGGCAAGAGGCGCAATGATCGCGTATCTGGGGCTGCCGAATCTGAAAAGACCGTACATGATATTTTCTTCGGCGTTGTAAGTAAGTGTGCTTGCGTAGCCGCCCACTATGATTTTAATGGAATTGCTGTCCTCGAAGTAATAATACTTGCCCTCCGTATCGGAATACTCGGAGCTGTAAGTGAATTCGCCTTTCGGGCCGAAAGTGAATACGTATCTGGACATGCTGGGGAATCCGTAACTTGCAAGCACGGAAGCCATGCTGTACTGATCGACGAACGGCTGATCCGAATAATCGACGGACACAATCTTTTCGAAGGTGTCGTTTACGGAGTAATCCTTGCCCGCAGCCGCAGTGAAGTTTACGGTAAGCGTGCCGTCATCGTTGATGGTAGCCGTCATGGTAGAGAAGTAATCGTCTATTTTTTCGCCACTGATCGTAACGGTCTTACCGCTGATCTCGAAATTGCCGGAAACGTAATCGCCGTCTTTGACGGAAACGCTTTCAAAGGACACGGTTTCGGTGCCGCTGAAAGTCAGGATGTCGCCCGAAGCGGAAATGTATTCGCCGTACAGCGAGGGCTGATAGGGCTGGAACTGATAGCTTACCGTTGCGCTCATGCTGTAATCGACGATAAAGGCAAGCGTGCCGTTGTAAAGCGAGCCGCTTATTTCGCCGAGAGCGTTGTTAAGCGAGAAAATGATATTTTCGCCGTTGTAGCTGTATTCGCCGATAAGCGCGCTGTCGGTAATCCACTGGAAGCTGCCGTCCGTCCCAAGAACGATCGTGCCGCATCCTTCGATGGTGAGGCCGGGCATGGAGCTGTCAACGCTTATGCACTTATAGGTGGTGGCCACGCCCGCAACGTCGTACCAATGCGCGGTTACGGTCACGTCCTTGATCATGGGGATGAAGCTTCTTACTCTTATGCCGTCGGAAAGCTCCCACGCCCAGAACACCTCGGTACCCGAGTTTTCGGGATTTTCGATGTCACCGACGAAAGGATAGCCGCCCTGATCGGTGAACTGCTTTGCAACTTCGTCGTAAGTGCTGTCGTGGCTTAAGAGCTTAAGCGTATAATCCTTGTCCGCATCGGAAGCCGTTACTGCCGTGGGTACGGACTCCGCGCCCGCAAAGCTCCAGCAATCCTGAACGAAAGTAAGGGTGTTTTTGAGGAAATCGTCCGTCACGTCCGCGTCGGAAATCTTAACGCCCAAAGCGTTTTTCTGTCCGCCGAGCGCGCTGACGGTACCCGTATAGTAACTGTTGGATGCGGTGGCGCCCATGGTATAGTAATACTCATAGTCGTCGGGGTTGTTGTAGCCCACAATGCCGCCCGCGTAAGAGACGTATAAGGAATTGGGATCGGACTGAGGCGCTTTTACCTTGCCGGTGGATAAGCAGTCGATGACGATTCCGTCGCCCGACATGCTGCCCACGATGCCGCCCGCGTAAGAGACTTCCTCGGAAGTACCGGTTACGTTAGCGCCCGAAACGCAGTTGATGATCGAAGTATAATAGCCGGTGTAACCCGCAATGCCGCCCGTGAACTGACCGCCGTAAATCTCGCCGTCCGTCCTGCTGTTGATTATTGCGACCGCACCCGAATAACTGGTGATATAGCCGAACAGGCCGCCCACGGCAGCCGTTTCAAGCGCGCTGTCGGCCATTATGGTGATTTCAATGTCGGCGTAGCAGTTTTCAGTATAGACGATGTAAGCGGTGTCGTCGATGGTAGAGGAATAAAGGCTGCCCGCAAGTCCGCCGATGTAAGCGGAGTTCTGGGGCTGCATTCCCGTATCGAATAAGCCTTTTACGGTGACTGCCGTAAAGTTGGTGAATTCCGAATATCCCGCAATCGCGCCCGCATAAACGCCCACGCTTGTGCTGTCGTTATAGGACTCGAAGGAATAATTGAAATTGTCAAGGGTAAGGTCGTGCACGGAGGCAAGATAGGTTTTTGCGAACAGGCCGACGTAAGCGACGCCCGACTTTATTATTCTTTGGGTGGACAGGTTGGAAATGGTATGACCGTCACCGTCAAAGTCGCCCGAGAAACCGTTTTCGAGTTCCGCGCCGGCGGGAGTGTATTCAACGCCCGTCATGTCGATGTCCGCGCCCAGCTTGTAATATTCGCCGTCCGTGTACTCGTCGGGATTGTTGGTCTTTTCGGAGAACATGACAAGGTGATTGGGGTGCGCGAGAATATATGGGCTTTCCTTTGTTCCCTCGCCCGTTATGACGTTGGGGTCAACGGTCTGCCCTTCCCCTTCTCCCGAAGAGCCGCCGTTTTGGTTCCATTTCGCGGTAAGCGTAATGTCGCCGGTGACGGGAGTGGAAAAATCGTATTTCTGATCTCCGAGATACCACCCGTCGAAGGTAAAGCCGTCGCGTACGGGATCGTTGGGTTCGATCGCCTTATCGCCCTCGGCTACGGTCTGGGTGCTTTGAGTAACGCCCTCGCCCGTAAAGGTGACGGTGTAGCTTTTCGAAGAGCATGCAATTGCGCCCATACAAAGCGCGATTGCCGCAACAACTACAAACAGAACGGATAATTTCTTCTTCATGATAAAAATTCCTCGTTTATAAAGTTTCTTGTGATCTGATCCGTATTATTCTTCAACGGCTTCAAGCCAGATAGTCTTGCCCTCGGCGGACGTAAACGCCGTAGCGCCGTCCGTTTCAGTGGTGTAGACGTTGTAAACCTTTATGAGTTTGGTCTCTCCGCCGCTGCGGTCGAGAAGGTAAATAGCGGTGCCGTCGCCGTCGGTCATGTAGACGTAAACGATTTTTTCGCCCGAAGTGTCGGTATAAGTTGCGTAAGCGTAATACTGAATGTTAAGGCTTCTGCCGTCCAGTACAAGCGTTTCGCCCGCTTCGGAAGTATAGGTTCCGCCCAGGCCGTCGGATACGCTTAACACGGAAACCAGCGCGCCGGAGCCGTCGTAAACGGCAACGTTGTTTTCGTCGAAGTACACGAGATACAGGATTATAGAATTGCCGGACAGTACTGCGACGGAATTTTCGGTGACGTACATAAGCATTACTTCGCTGTCGTTCAGGACGCCTTCTCCCGTGCCGTTAAGGTCGAAAGTTTCGCCGATAACCAATTCGTCGACGCTGCCGATATAGGTCTTTCCGGAAAGCAGGTTGTAAAGGCCCAGATTTTCGGTGCCGCCGCTCGTCCAGTTAAGCTCCAGCAAAGAGATCTCGTCGTTGACGCGCACGGTGGCGACGGTTTCGCCCGAAAGCGCAATCGTCGCAACGGTAAGATCGTCGACGGTGTAGTCGTATTCGGTCGTGCCTTCGGGAGTGATTACGGAAACTTTGCCCAGTCCCACGTTGCTTTTGCCGTTGAACTTAAGCATGATTCCTTCGCCCGCGAAAGTATAGCCGCTGTAAGCGTCCGGGACAAGGAAGTCGGAGGGAACGTCGCCCTCGGTGACGGTAATCGCCTCGTCGTTTTTGAGGACGACCGTGTAAGTCTTTTCTTTATAGGTGAACGTAGCCACGCCCGTGGTTCTGTCGTAAGTATAGGCGACGGCGGTCGTTTCTGTGCCCTCGGTTACCGTAACGGTGCCTTTGCAAGTCCACGTTCCGTTGGAAAGCTGGATTTCGAAGTTATACGCGCCGAAGCCGTTGAATTCCAGCGTCATGCCGTTTTCGCCGTTCCATACCCCCGTAACCCGGTCTTCGTAGCACAGGCTGTAATCGTCGTTGATCATGCCCGTGGAATCCGCAACCGCAAGCGCCAGAGTACCCTCGCCCATGTAGGAGTAATCGGGATTGAACTTCTGGAAGGAGCCGAAGCCGTAAACGGTGGTCTGATAATACAGATAAATACCCACGGACTCGGTGCCCAGAGTTTCCTTTTCGCTGACGTAGGTAAAGCTTACGCCGTTGCTGTCGAAGCCCGTGCCGTAGCCGTCCTTATTGATGCCGTAGAAGCTTACGGTATAATCCATAAAGGTGTCTACCCAGGTGCCGATGTAGCTGCCCTCGCGGCCCATAACGTAGGTCTTGTCGTTAATCGTGAATTCCAGGAGGCCGTCCGCATTGAACTTAGCGGTGCAAATTCCGCTGAGGTCGCCGCTGACGACGCTTAAGTTACCGCTTGCGTCCACGGTATAGGAGTATTCCTTGCCGTCGGCGGTCATGGTTCCCTGTCCGTCGAAGGACGCGGTGAACCAGTCGTTGAAGGAGGATTCCCATGCGCCGTTAAATTCGTCGAACTTTCTGACGGAAAGTATGGCGCTGCCCGTAATATCCTCCATTGTGGTGCCGTTGTCGGAAATAACGGCGTTAATTACGGTATTGTCCGCAAGCGTGATCGTGACGGTGTTGCCCGTAACGGAATAAGTGAACGCGCCGGACGTGCCGTTGGTCCTTGCAATGGTACCGCTCATGTCCGCCTTGAAGGTATATATGTCGTTGGAAGTGTTGTACCACTCTCCCATGGCGTCGTTCTTCACGTATGCGTAAAGCGGGCTTTCCGCGGGGAAGAAGGTGTTGTCGTACAGCTCGACCGAGCCGGCCTGAGCGTCGAATACCGCATAGTAATCGCCCACCATGTCGTATCCGTCCAACATGCCGTACCTCAGCTCTCCGAAATGAGCGTTTTTGATAAGCACTTTTTCGCCGTCGTAAACGTACATGTTGTTGACGATTTTGCCCTGGAAGTACATCGTCATCTTGCCGTTATTGTCGAACACGAGTTTTACGTCCGTTTCGGTAATGCCGGTAACGAGAGGCTGAACCGTCGTGTAATAAGTCCCGCCTATCTCGGAGTAATCCGCAAAACCGACGTAAATCGTCATGTCGCGCGTAATCATCATTGCGGAAGGAATACGCTTGGTAAGATGATCGTCCAAAAAGTAACCGTAAGAAATATTGCCGCTGTCCGCGGTGAAATTGTTCATGCCCGTGCCGGCGTACACCCAATAAACGGGAACGTACACGTTGGCGTTTACGGGATCGGCCTGCTGCGAAAGCATGCTGCCGTCGGGCGCTTCCGCGGTTACGGTCTCGCCCGAGAAATTAAAGGTCACGGTGAAGTCTATCTCGTTGACGCCCTCGGGCTTGACGGAGGGAACGCCGTCCCGGAAATCCCAGTCGGTCTGAGTCCAGCCGAAAAGCTCGCTTACGTCCGCCCAGACGGTGAGGTCGTAAGTCCTGCTGCCCTTCACTACGGTCTTGTTTTCCGCGTTGTAAGCGTTGTAAACAAGGCAGATACGGTTGTCTATTCCGTTTATTCCCTCGATGTAGCTTGCGCCCACGACGTCGCCGAACTCAAAGTATTCGGAGGAAATGCCGTCGGCGGTAAGAGAGGAAACGGAATAGCTGTCGGTAACGGCGGTCTCGTTGTCGGCAAGTCCGACCAATCCGCCCGCGCCCGCGATATCCTCGTAATCGTAAGCGTTAACCGCGCCGGAAGCAAAGCAGTTTGCAACCGAAGAGTATTCGCGCAGATAACCTACGGCGCCGCCTGCAACGGTGTTGTTGCCGCCGATGTCGCCGATGTAAACGCAGTTGTTGACGTAAGCGGGCGAGGATTCGCTGCCGCCCACGGTGGAACCGATAATGCCGCCGGTTGCGAACACGGACTCGTAACCCGCGGAAGTGATGTCGGCGTTAACGGTGCAGTAAGTTACGGAAGCCGTGTAATCGGGATAATATCCCTGCGAGAATCCCGCAATGCCGCCCACAAAGACGTTATATGTATTATAGGAATAATTTACGTTTATGCTGCCGTCGAAATTGCAGTTGAAGACGTTGCCGCCCATGTTCCAGCCGACGATACTGCCGATCGCGTAAAAGTCGTCATCAAGCTCCACATCGATGTCGGCGCGCACGTTTAGGTTATTTACCTCGCCGAGATAGAGGTAGCCGAACAGGCCCACCACGTTGCCTTCGGTGGACAGGTTGAAGTTGGAAAGCGTATGGCCGTTGCCCTCGAACACGCCCTGGAAGACGGCGTATATGTTATCGCTGCTGCCGATGGGGTCCAGAGTGTAGCCCTTGAAGTCGATATCCGTTTCAAGACTGATGTAAGAGTAGTTGTAAGTCGTGTCCGTAGTATCGTTTATGGCGTCGGTTATGGTTTTGAACTGCGACGCGTTTGTGATCTTATAGGGACTTAACGACGTACCCATGCCCTCGATGGGGGTTTCGTCGCGGCTTAATCCCGTTACGGACACCGTCGTATCCCCCTCCACGGTGAAGGAATAATATCCGTCCGTACCCTTGCTTATTTCCGTGCTGCCTGCTTTTACGACGGGTTCTCCCACATAGAAGGGTGAAACTTCCAGACGGAATCTTATAGTATCGCCGACGTTTGCCGTTTCGGGCTTAGCGCCGTCGAACACGAAAGAAGAATGTTCGTAATTTCTGAAAGTAAGTTTTGCCTCGACGGGAGTCTGAGTTCCGCCCTGATCGGAATCGGGCGTCCAGTGCGCGGTAAGCGTAAGGTTGGAGTTTACCGCCGCGGAAAAGTCGTACTCGGTATCGGACCCGTCCGCAAACCAGCCGGCAAAAGTGAATCCCTGTTTTTCGGGATCCTTGGGACGGACCGCCGTGCCGCCTTCGCTGACGGTGGCGACAAGATTGTCCTGTCCGTTGTCATAAACGTAAGTAACGGTATAGTTTACTTCGTTGTTGCACGCCGTAACAACCGCGCCGAATGCGAATACGGTTACGACAGATAATAAAATAACAAGAAACTTCTTCATAAAATATTCTCCGTAATAATTACTGCCTTCCTTATGAATTGCGGACTTTCACCGCGTTGATTTTATTGCCCAAATGCGTATTTTTTTAACGCGTCGGAGGTTTTTTATCGCCGCTTCAGTCCTGCGGATACAGGTGGCAGGCGACGTAATGCCCGTTGCCGTAGTCCTTGAATACCGGCGCCACTTCCCTGCAGATGTCCATACAGCGGTTGCAGCGGGTATGGAACTTGCAGCCCGACGGCGGATTTGCGGGGGAAGGAATGTCGCCTTCCAGAATGATTCGCTTCATCTTGACGTCGGGGTCGGGCACGGGCACCGCCGAAAACAGCGCCGTGGTGTACGGGTGCATGGGATTGTCGAAAAGGTCTTTCTTCTTGCCGAATTCCACCATGCTGCCAAGGTACATGACGCCCACCTCGTCGGAAATGTGCTCCACGACGGAAAGATCGTGCGAAATGAATATGTAAGCCAGGTTGTTCTGCTCCTGCAGATCCTTGAAAAGATTTATGACCTGCGCCTGAATGGACACGTCCAAAGCGGAAACGGGCTCGTCGCAGATGACCAGTTTGGGCTTTAAGGCAAGCGCTTTCGCGATGCATATGCGCTGGCGCTGACCGCCCGAGAACTCATGGGGATAACGCTCGAAGTAATGCGGCTGAAGTCCGCACTTGCGCATGATGTCGATGACGTAGTCCTTATAATCGGACTTGGGCACGATTTTGTGCACCCGCACCGCCTCGCCGATTATTTCACCCACGTTCAGACGGGGCGAAAGCGACGAATAGGGGTCCTGGAATATCATCTGGAACGAAGGACGGATTTTCCTTAACGCTTCGCCTTTAAGGTTTGCAATGTCCCTGCCCTCGAAAATAATCTGACCTTCGGTGACGTCGTAAAGTCTCAGTATGGTTCGGCCCATGGTGGTTTTGCCGCAGCCCGACTCCCCCACTATTCCCACGGTTTTGCCCGAGCAAAGGTTGAACGAAACGTCGTCCACCGCCTTGAGGAAAGTGCGGTTCTGCTTTAGAAAGCTTTTCCCTATGGGGAAGTATTTTTTCAGGTTTTTTACCTGCAGGAGGTATTCGGGATTGCCATCCGCGCCCGAAACTGCGTTTGCGCCCGTCAAAGCCGCCGCGTTAACCGCGTCCGTTGCCCTGTCCGTCCCGCAGTCGGGAGCGTAAAAACGTTTTTCTTTCATTGTTTTTTCCTCCCGCGTGCGCTTTTCTTTCCGGTCTTATCGGCCGTTTCGGCTTTTTCGGCCTGCTCGGCCTTTTTGTCCGAATCGGTCTTATTTGTCTTATCTGTCTTTTCGGTCTTATTTGCCTTGTCTGCTTTTTCGGCCGAATCGGTCTTATTTGCCGTTTCGGTTTTCCCGGCTTTCAGGGTCTTATCCGCGTTTTCTGTTTTTTCGGATTCAGCCCCTTCGTAAAGCCAGCACGCCACGCTGTGAGTGGGCGAAACCTGTATCATGGGCGGATATTCCCCGTCGCACTTCATGCAACGGCGGTCGCATCTGTCAGAAAAATAGCAGGTGGACGGCATGTTGATGGGGTTGGGGACGTTGCCGGGAATGCTGTAAAGGCGGTCGATTTCCTTGCCGACGACGGGCTTGCTTTTCTGCAATCCTATCGTGTAGGGGTGCATGGGGTTTTTGAAAATCTCCTCTACGGTGCCTTTTTCGACTATTCTTCCGGCGTACATGACGACGACGTAATCCACCATTTCCGCGATGACGCCGAGGTCGTGAGTGATAAGCATGATGCTTCCGCTGATCTTTTTCTTGACGTCGCGAAGAAGGTCCAGTATCTGCGCCTGAATGGTGACGTCCAGCGCGGTAGTGGGTTCGTCCGCGATGATAAGCTTGGGGTTGCAGCACAGCGCCATAGCTATCATGACGCGCTGGCGCATACCGCCCGAAAGCTGATGCGGATAGGATTTATAAACGTGCTCCGGCATCGCGATGCCCACAAGCTCCAGCATTTCTATGCTGCGTTTTTTGGCGTAATGTTTGTCCGCGCCCGCCTCATGAAGCAGCGTGACCTCGTCCAGCTGGTAGCCCACGGTAAACACGGGGTTAAGGCTGGTCATGGGCTCTTGGAATATCATGGCGATTTCCCTGCCGCGAATGGAGGACATTTCCGAAAGGGGCATTTTTGCGATGTCCACGACTTCTTCGTGAGAAGTATATTCGTCGATAAAACGCGGCCTGCCCTTTTTGTCCACCGCCTGCACAGATACGGTTTTGCCGTTTTCGTCCGTTTCGTCCAGCATAAGCGGAACCTTTGCCGTGACGGAAACGGGTCTTCCCTTTTTATCCACCGCCTGAACGGCTACGATTTTACCCGATTCGTCTTTTTCGACGTTCAGATTATGCTCGTTAAGAGCAACCATAAGCGGCAGTTGAGCGCTTAACGCAGCCGCCTCTTCGTTTTCGGACGGATCCGCGGCGACGGAAGCCGTTTTTTCTTTTTTGCCTATATAAACGGGATTGCCCGCTTTATCCACCGCCTGGATGGATACGGGAGTCCCCGATTCGTCAAATTCGATGGCGACTTTTCCGTCGTCGGTTTTTATCATGAGCGGCTTTTTGCCCACACGAGTCTTGACGGTGGTGCGGAAGCGGATGCTGCCGTCCACAATCTGGCCTGCGGGTGCCTGCACAAGCTGCATAAGCGAAAGGCTGGTTACGGATTTGCCGCAGCCCGACTCGCCCACCACGCCCACGGTGGAGCCTTGAGGAATGTCGAAAGAAACGCCGTTGACGGCCTTTACTACGCCGTTGTCGGTATAGAAGTAAGTATGAAGGTCTTCAAACTCCACGATATTGGCGGGATCGCGCATGCTTGTAACGTAGTCTTCGCGTTTAAAAGCGGCGCGTTTTTTCTGCAGTTCGCGTATGGTACGGCTGTTTTCGCGGGCGATGTCGCGGGATTCGCGGGCGGAGATGTAATGTTTGTTGTCTTTAGCCATGCGCCTACCTCCTGGACTTGGGATCGAAAGCGTCCCTTAAGCCGTCGCCCACAAAATTGAACGCCAGCACGGCAAGCACAATGCAGATGCCGGGCGAAACCCACAGATTGGGATAAAGCCTTAAAGCGGTGTTGTTTGCGGCGGCGTTGATCATGTTGCCCCAGGTTGCGTAAACGGAAGGAAGTCCTATGCCGAGGTAACCCAAAGTCGCCTCCGTCAGAATTATTCCGCCCAATCCAAGAGTCATGGACACAATCAGCTGCGGCATGACGTTGGGAATCAGATGTTTGAATATTTTTCGCCATACGGGAAGACCGGCGGCCTCCGCGCTGATCATGAACTCCTGTTCTCTGAGTGACAGAATCTGACCGCGCACCAGCCTTGCCGTGCCCGCCCAGCCGAACAGGGTCAGCATGGCCATCATTATGTAAAGTTTGGCTATACCGTCAATGTCGTTTGCCTCAAGCGCGACGCCCACTATCATCAGCATGGGAAGCGTGGGCACGCAGTTGAAGATATCCACGATACGCATGATAAGCTGGTCCACCCACTTGCCGAAGTAGCCCGCAAGTCCGCCCAGTATAATACCTATAATCGTTTCCAGTATGACGACGACGAAGCCCACGGTAAGCGAGATTCTGCCGCCGTACATGAGGCGCGTGAACACGTCGTAACCCTTGTCGTCCGTACCCAGAAGGTGAGTAATCGAAGGTTTGAGGTAGTTGCTGGGCTCGGAATAAGTGACGACGTAAACGCTTTCGCCCGTTTCGGGAACCTTTACTTCGGTGAAATATTCCTCGCGCACGCTGCTGGAGTAGTCGGAAGTCTGTTCCGGCCAGATGAAGGGCAAAAACGTGCATAAGGGACCGAGGAAAGAAAACACGAACAGCACGACGAGTATGATAAGTCCCGTCATGCTGAGTTTAGAGCGGAAAAACCGTTTCATGACCAGTCTTCCGGGGCTTAAGGTGCGGTCGGTAGCCGCCTCTATCGCGGAAATTTCCTCTTCCATGGCGGCTTCCGCAACGGCCGTTTTTTCGTCGGAAACGGCGGCGGAACGCAGTTCTTCCTCGGCGGAAAGCAGTTCCTCGCTGTCGGCCGCGGAATTTTCAACCATGTTTTCCGTTTCGGGGGTAAGATTTACGAATTCTTTGTCTTCCATTTTTCTTACCTCCTATTTACCCAGTTTGACGCGCGGGTCGACGACAGCGTACATAAGGTCGCTCAGCAGCGTACCTATTACGGTCAGAATTGCCAGGAACATATTGTAGCCCATTATAAACGGCACGTCCGCCACGACCAGAGCGTCGTAAGCAAGCTTGCCTATGCCGGGTATGGAAAAAACCGTCTCGGTAATCATCGCTCCGCCGAAAAGCCCCGGCAGAATACCCGCCATCATGGTAACGATGGGAACCATGGTGTTGCGGAAAGCGTGTTTATAGATGACGGTGTGTTCGCTGAGGCCCTTGGCGCGGGCGGTGCGTATGTAGTCTGAATTAAGTACTTCCAGCGTGTTTGTACGGGTATAGCGCATAAGAGAGCCTATACTCAGTATAACCAGAACGGTCATGGGCAATACCATATGCCACAGCATATCGCCTATGCGCACGATCCACGACGCGTTCATGGGTAGCGACGCGGACACAAGGCCGCCCACCTCGAACCAGCCCAGCTGCACTGCAAAGACGCGGATGAATATAGCCGCAAGGAAGAACGTGGGCAGGCTGATGCCCATCATGGTAAGCACCGTAACGGTATAGTCTACTACGCCGTACTGATGAGTCGCCGCCTTGATGCCCAAAGGAATGGCTATTGCGAACTGCAGAATGGTAGCAATGAAAGCAATCGCGAACGAAATGCCCATATTCTGGAAAATGACGTCCTCGACGGGTTTTTTGTATTTGAACGACATTCCCAGGTCGCCCTTGAGAATGTTGAAAAGCCAGTTGAAATATCCGCCGAGAATACTGCCCGTTTTGTCCCAGAAGTTAGCCTCGCGGTATTTGACCGCGGCGGAGAAATTTGCGCCGTCCTTAGTCATGACAAGGTTACCGCCCTCGTCAATCGAATAAGCGCCGCTTTCAAGCAGCGTAAGCACCTCGTCTATGGTGACGACGGTACCGTCATCGGATTCTTCGCCGTCCTCGGCAGTCTGCTGCTCCCCTTCGACGGCCATGCCTTTGCTTTCCACGCGGTAAACGTTGTAAGTCCCGTCCTCGTTAAGGTAAAGGCGCAGGTCGCCGCTGTCGTAAGAGCCCTGATACCACTCCGCCCGGGTGAGAATACTCTCGTCCGCGGAGGTGGAATTCTCGCCGCCGACAACTTCTTCGTAATCGTCTTTTCTGGCGTTTTTGGTGAACTTTTTGCCCGCGAAATCACTTCCCTCGCCCTGAATCTCTACGGTGAGGAAAGCGTCGGGCATGGAAAGCCCGTAAAGCTCCTTGATGCGATCTACGTCCTCCTGCTGCATGGTGCCCTGAGCAAGCGCCGACGCATACTGATTGTCGACGAAGTCCGTGGGCATGGTGCGCGCAAGGGCATAAATAATGATAGACACGCCGAATAGTATCAGGAGCGCCATCAAAAGCCGCTTTACGATGTATTTTAACATATCCACTGTTTGTCCTGCCTTTTTCGCACTCGCCCCGGGATCATTTTCTCGGGGCGCGGACGAAAACAAAGATTATCAATTGTAATTTACTTCCCAGATGCGCGAAATAAGTCCGTTATAAGGCGACAGCTCGGAATCGGGCGTAAGAGTGCTTTCGTTTATGAGCGTGGAGTTATATGCGGACATATCCTTTCTCTGATAAGTGGGCATTTCCACCGCAAGCTCCATAATGACGTCCAGAGCGTCAGCGTAAATCGCCTTTCTCTCCTCCTGGTCCACGGTTTCGCGGCCGGCGTCGATAAGCGTACTTAACTCGTCGATAAGCAGCCATTCGTCGCTGTAAGCCTCGCCGTATTTATCAAGTTTTATCTGTTTGTAGCCCCAGTTGTTTACGGAGGTTGCCAGCGAATCCTTGTGGTAAACCTGGTACATATCGGGGTCGATTGTCGAAGACCACGCTGCCGCCCAGACGGCGAGTTTACCGGTGGTAAGGTCGGAAAGCGCAGTAGTGGAAGTCACGACTTTGACGTTGAAGCCGCCGCACTTGTTGTTGAGGATGTTTGCTGCCTCAAGGAACATGGCGTAAGCGGGGTGGTCGTTGGTGCCGCCCGATATCGTGAACTTGTAGTCAAGTACGTCGGTGCCGAAGCCCGCGATTTCCTTCTGATAAATGCCCTCGGAGTTAAGCGTGTAGCCCGCTTCCTCGATCATTTCCTTTATATACTGACCCGTGGAATCGAACGAGTAGTCAAGTCCCTTGCTTTCGTCTTTAAACACCGTGCAGCCCTTGGGATAAGCCCAGGAGGTGGTGGACATGGGGCGCCAGATAAGCTCCGCAAGTCCGCCCTTATAGTAGTTCTGCGTGATGATGGAAGTGTTCATCGCCTTCATGATCGCGCGGCGGACGGTGACGTCGGGGACGAAACGGGGGTTGATGCCCACGTAGCCGTAACCTGAAGTATACACTTCCTTATGCGCGACGCCCGCGGCATCAAGCGCGGCGATGTTTTCCTGCGTTGCACTGGGATCGCCGAAGTCGATGTCGCCGTTTGCAAGCGCGTTGATGATCTGGTCGGTTTCGACGACCTTATATCTTAAATATTTGATTTTAGCGTTGCTGAGCCCGCTGCCTACCGTCTCGAAGTAGGGGTTGCGCTCGAAGTAAATCATGTTGTTGTTGAAGAAGTTGTCCGCGGTAACCGTACCCGAACCCGTAGCGTTGCTGGCCATATAGGTGCCCGCGCCCATGGGAAGACCCACTTTCTCGGGTGCGTTGATGACGTTGTTCATAAAATTCACGTCCGCGAACTCAAGGCCGAACTCGCCCTTGGTCTGGTCGAACGCCGCGATATAGTCCTTACCGTTGTAGTTGGTGGAAGAATAATAATGCATGGGCGCAACGGTGAACGCAAAGTTCCAGATAGCCTTGGGGTCCACGCCCTTGATGGTTATCTTAAGCACCTCGTGCTCCTCACCCAGCGCGTTGCCGTGGTAGTCGGTATTGGTCTTGCCCGTGCCGTCGATGCCGCTGATGGTGGGCACAACGCGGTC